>NZ_JASIUF010000011.1:0-311722 GCF_030363895.1 Paenibacillus sp. S-12 | reverse complement strand
AGTTATTGCTTCATGGGTTTGAATGGCAGTGTCCAAATGCTTTTTAAGAACATTTCTAATTTCCGGCGTTGCGGCTTCTGTTATGGCAACCGCCAAATCTTTAACTCCGGATTTAGCCGTTATAAGCATGTCAGAGGCCACGATTTGATCGGACATCCCGTTCATTCCAGCAAGGTTTTTCAGCAAGTAATTCATCGTTCATTCATCCACCTTTCTGAGAAAATTCAATTTATTGTTGTATGCGAGACAGAATGTTCTTATAGTCGGCTATCGCTTGAGCTGAATTTTGAATGTCAGTTTCCATCAATTTTTTTAACTGTTCGCAGGAAACCAAATTGTACATGGATGCAGTTTTATTCATACAAGTGTTTTTGAAATTCATGAGCTCATGGACTTCCAATACCTCATGGGTGGCCAGTTGATTATTCAACAGAAAATCCTCCTATCTCGTTCATGTAAATTTAGATACAGTTTTTGAATCTTTAAGTAATGTGCTCTAAAGCAGGGCTAATATTCACCATATCGAAAGCGTTGAATAATTATTTGGGATGGCACAAATGCTCGTCCGTGGTTATGCCATTTCTGTAACAGAGACGGCTACGCACGCTTTAAGAGCAGTAATGACCCGACAAATAAATACCGCCAGCTTCTTAAACTCAGGAGCATAACGGCGTTTTACGCTTAACATTTTCTTGATAGAGCAGATGCTTAACGATGAAGCATTCATCCCTTGAATCATATAAAAATTGGGTATTTAGGCATTCGCATAAACAACTCCCTCTAGCTGTTAATACACTGTTTGTAAACCCATAAGGAGGTTCAAAATGGCGAATGTTAAAGTAAGTCCTACATTTCGAAGATTATGCAATCGTTTTGCAGCGATTTTGGGAGGGGAGCATGAAATTGATCCTGGGCCTGTCTGTTTCGTAAGCAGAGCAAGAAATCTGCGCGCAACTATTTTAGGCAGACGAACAACTTCTCCACTTGTGCGGTATCAGTTGTTTTCGTTCGAATCTCTGGATAGACAGGGTCGCGCACTTTGCCTGGGAGAAACCGCAGTTTTCCAGAATCAAGCCAATCGATTGATTCGAAATCTGCAGCGAAACGGCATAAAGGTAACAGCCCTTCACAATCACTGGTTAAATGATAACCCTCGATTAATGTATATCCACTGGGAGTCCATTGACAATCCGATCGCGTTTGCCAAAAAAACGAAACGTTCCATCGCTTTCCTAGGCTAAACAACTAATAAGCAACCGTTCTCCTTTATAGGTCAAAAGCTTATATTCACTGTAAAGATGACTAGAACAAGGGGCTGTCACACAGCCCCTTGTTGTCATTCTCCTTCCCATTCCAAGTATGTCTGTTGATTTTTTTTGCGTATTGGTTTTTTACACAATTGTTTCGCAATGGTATATCCGATGAGATACGCTGCCGAGGAAGTATTTCCATCGACTGTGAAAGGTACGATGGACGCATCTGCAACAATCAAATTTTGTACGCCATGTACTTCACCTCTACGATTGACGACTCCTCCCTTAGATAATGGGGCCATACGGAGAAATTCTTGTTGATGGTGATTATGATCGAAATTATCTTTAATAAATTGTTCGAGCCTGTCATCATTATCAATGATATCGAGCGTAGGCGAAAGAAGTTTATAAGAGGAATCAATCCGTGCAAGCTCTTGAGCAATATTTCTTATATAAATTCGATAGATTCTTTTTATAGCCTCCATATCGTCTGGATCTGTGAGAAAGCCCTCGTCCGCCAATACAATATTCAGCGGATCAGGGCTTTGTATGCGGATCGAACCTCTACTCTTTGGCTGCAAGTACAAAATCGCGATTGTCAACCTGTCTTCGGATCCGATGCCAATAAGCTGAACCGCCCGTTGATCCGGATCGATTCCGGATGGATCAGGCAGGAAAGCTCCTCCCGTATATAGTGCGTTTGGATCGAGGTCAGGGAGGGGGCGATCATTCGAATTGGCAGTGAATACGGCAAAATTCAAGGTATGGTTTTTTAACCGTTGTCCCACATTGGGATTATCAACGACGATAGGGATTCCCGCCTTTTTCAACACTTTAGCGGGGCCAATTCCAGATAGCATCAATAACTGCGGGCTATTAATTCCTGCCGATATAATTACCTTCTTGCGAGAATATGCACAGACACATTTACCGTCCTTCAAAAATTCGACTCCAATGGCACGTTTTCCGGAAAAGAGAATGCGGAGAGCCGTTGTCCGGAACATTACCGTAAGTTTGCGGTTATTAACACCCCGACCAGTCGGCGTCATAATATCCGGAGATAGGAAGGCAGTTGAAGAACTTTCCCTACGGCCATCGGGTTGTTGATATAATTGCCAACGGGTAAATGGCCCTAGCGGAGTATCGGGATCATTATAGTCAAGAATTGTGGGATACCCCGTAGCCCGCTCGATCGCTATCGTCAGCTTGCTTGCCATGGCTGTAGGAGTTTCAGGCGCTTGGCGAATGCTGATTCTTCCTCGATAGCCGCGTGCATTTTTATTGGTAGTTTTCCCGTTATAATGCTCTAATCTTTTGAATCGGCGTTTCGCTTTTTCAGGTGACCATAAGGGTCCAAGCAGTCGTTCCCACTTTTGGAGCACTTCCGTTGTCGGTCGTACATATTGCTCTCCATTAATTGAGGAACCGCCACCCAAGAGACGCCCTGTAGTCCACTCGAAGGAGCGGTCATCAATACCTTCTTGAGGAACGCCTTCTCCTTGCCAAAAGTAGTTCGGAAAGAAGTTTTCTTCAAGTTCCGGAGCAAAGGTCGAATCCATAATCGGTGTATCTTTATCATGATTTCCGCCTGACTCTAACACAAGTACAGAGGTTTGATGGTCGTCAGTAAGTGTCTTTGCGATAACAGCTCCAGCCGGACCTGTACCTACAACAATGTAATCATACGTTAAATTCTTTCTCATTAGTGATCTCCCTCTAACGATTTGACTTATTCAGCATATTATGTCGTTCCCACAAATGTGCCTATCTAAGCTAAGGAAGATTGCAACGATTTTAGCCATTCGCCGTGCTCTAGTATAAAAACACAACATAGACTACTGCTATATAGAAACAGGTAGAACGAACCTTCTTATTCAAAATGAGGGAGAGATTGATCGCAATGGAAATCCCAATTTCAGGGTTTATTTATGAGTCTGAAGAGAAGAACATGCATCATTCACATAAATTATATATTACATCTTGGAATGGAAGGCCTGTTCATGTACACGATTTTTCCGGGATTACCTCGGTAGATATTGGGCATCGCCACGAATATGCCGGAACAACAGAACCTGCGCCAAATGACGTGCAGCATACTCATGAGTACTATGCAGAAACCACATTTAATGACGGCCATACACATGTCATCAGCGGTAGAACGGGACCCGCTATTCCGGTTCCACAGGGAGGCCATATTCATTTATTTCAAGGAGTAACAACCGTAAACGGACGCATTCCTCATGCTCATCATTATAAAGGTCAAACAGGAATTGAGATTAATCGAAGAGCTTTTTGAAACTTACATCCCTGTTAAAGCCACTGCAATGCCAAAATGAATTGCTTGGTTATGGGCGATTCATTTTTTGACCAAGGTGGGACAAGCCATTTTAGACATTTAAATCGAAACAGCCTTAACGTTAACTTGTTGACATCACCTGCTTTCACAGGGAGGGGAGTAAGTAACCGAGATTATGGCATCGCTCGCTCAACACTACTTTGTGGCTACGAGTTTCGTTTTTATTGTTCAGGTTATGCTTTCATCCGAAGTTCGTTATAATGGATACAGTGCGTTAGGAAAGGAATGTATTCATGAAGAAAGTCATCGTAGTTGGAGCAGGAATTCTTGGAGCATCAACAGCATACCAGCTAGCCAAATTGGGGGCAGATGTTCTTATTGTAGACCGCAACGATAGTGGACAGGCTACGGATGCCGCTGCCGGCATTATCTGCCCATGGCTGTCTCAGCGGCGCAATCAGGCCTGGTACCGGTTAGCCAGGGAAGGAGCACGTTATTACCCTAAGTTGATTCAAGAACTTACAAGCGAGGGCGAAACCGATACTGGCTATGCCAGGGTTGGAGCGCTTTGTATTCATGATGATGTAGATAAGCTAAGAAAGATGGAGGAGCGGGCGTATAGTAGAAAGGAAGATGCACCAGAAGTCGGTAATATTACTCCGCTAAATGAAACAGAGACCCGTAAGCGATTTCCGCTGCTGGCAGGAGGCTATCATTCCGTTCATATTAGCGGCGCCGCCCGTGTTGATGGACGAGCGCTGCGCGATGCGTTGCTGCGATCGGCACAGCGTAACGGAGCTGCTATGATCCAAGGAGATGCCGTGCTTCAGTATAAATCGAAACGGGTGACAGGGGTGATGGTAGGCGATGAAAGCTTTGCATCTGATATTGTTATCGTATGTGCGGGGGCATGGGCCAATCCACTATTTAAGCCATTGAGCCTTCATTTTCAAATAAGCTACCAAAAGGCACAGATCATGCATCTGCATGTTCCCGATCAACAAGATACCGGCTCCTGGCCGTTAATTATGCCGCCAACCGATCAATACATGCTCGCATTCAATCAGCAAAAGATCGTAATCGGTGCCACTCATGAAAATGAGGTAGAAGGCTACGATACAAGAGTAACAGCAGGCGGAATGCAGGAAGTTCTGAATAAGGGCCTTACATTGGCACCCGCTTTAGCTAACTGTACCGTACAAGAGGTTAGAGTTGGATTTCGTCCCTTTACACCAGGTTACCTTCCGGTAATTGGCGCTGTGCCTGGTTGGGAGGGACTTTTGACGGCCAATGGACTGGGATCATCCGGTCTGACGGCAGGTCCTTATTTGGGAAGCCAGTTGGCAAAAATGGCACTCAACATGGAGCTGGATATCAATCTTGAGGATTATGATATTCGCAAAGCAATCGGTGAAAATGAAATCTAATAGTTTTCATGTAGTCCACATTTAAAAGAAACGCCGTAGCTTCTCAACTCGGGAGCATAACGGCGTTTTTCACTTTACATACGTCTTGATAGGGCAGATGCTTAATGAAGAATCATCCATACCTATATCAGACAATGATGACTTTAGAAACTGCATCGATTGCGGTATCTTGTAATTATATTCAAATATTCTCGATAGCCCCATTTGATATAATGGATATTACGCTTTTCATGGATTCGATAGTCCGACTCTTTTGATGAGTACGGAAAATAAATTTATAATGTTGGGAACGCAGAGTTTGGAATCTAATCGCTTATCATTATTGAGAAACCAATGCCAGGGGAGAGCGAGGCTAATATATGGACAAGCCTAAAATACTGATCGTCGAAGATGAAGAAAAAATTGCCCGCGTGCTGGAACTGGAGCTTGCATATGAAGGGTATGAGGTTGGCAAGGCATTAGACGGTCTGGAAGGGTACCGCATGTTTCAGGAGCAGTACTGGGATCTGATACTGCTGGACGTAATGCTGCCCGGCATTAGCGGAATCGAGCTGCTGCGTCGTATCCGTTCCCATGACCCGCATATCATGGTCGTGATGCTGAGCGCTAAGGACTCCGTAGAGGATAAAGTATCGGGCCTAGATCTCGGAGCCAACGATTATGTGACGAAGCCTTTCCAGATGGAGGAGCTGTTGGCACGCATACGCGCCTCGCTGCGCATGCGGCGTAAGACTCCGGCCGCCGAGATCCAGCCTGAGTGGATTACGGTCGCCGATCTGAGCTTGAGCGAACTTACGCATGAAGTAAAGCGCGGGGAAGACCGGATTGAACTGACACCTCGCGAGTTCGAGCTACTCGCATATCTGATGAAGCATGCCCGACAGGTATTGAGCCGGGAGCAATTATTGGATGGCGTGTGGGGATATGGCTATTACGGAGATACGAATATTGTGGATGTATATATTCGTTACGTTCGCCACAAGGTTGACAAGCCCTATCATACAACGTTGATTCATACTGTGCGCGGCGTAGGCTATGTACTGAGGGATCCGGGATGAAGCTTAGAAATAAAATAAATCTTTACACAGCGGTATTGTTCATCGTGCTCATACTGATCGTGAATACAGCCATTTATTATATGTTCAGCAACATGATTTTGAATAGCGAAGCGAACAGAGTGGCGGGTGAAGCGCAGCAGGCGTTAACGGGAATCAATCAGACAGGCACCTCAATACCGCCGGATGATCTATTGCGGGCCTATGTGCCGCTTCGCGGCATTCTCCAGATCGTCAATGCGGACGGAAGGCGGGGCGCGGCGGTTGCGGCGCCAGAACTGAAGGAGCTTCGCGAGTTTCCCGTTGCTTATTATCGCCAGGAAGAGCGCAGCATTGTCGACGTCCAGGGCATTCCGCATGTCTTCGTGTCGCTTCCAATTGTCTGGCAAGACGGCGAGGTAGCCAATCTGCAGGTCATGGAAAGCCTTAAGTCCACCGCTGATATGCTCCATATCTTGCGGGTGGTGCTTATTCTGGTGTCCGGGGTTGCCATCCTTCCTGTCCTGATTTCGTCCAAGCTGCTAAGCAACTTCATTACCCGGCCAATCTCATCGATGATTGCAACAATGCGGGATATTCAGCAGAGCGGGCGATTTAAGCGGATTCCGCTGCCGAAGAAGTCCAAGGACGAGCTCTACCAGATGGGTATCACGTTTAATCGTATGATGGATTTGTTGGAGGTCAATTACGAGAAGCAGGGCCAATTCATTTCCAATGCATCCCATGAACTGAAAACTCCGCTCACAATTATCGAATCCTATGCATCCCTGTTGAAAAGAAGGGGGAAAGAGCAGCCCGAGTTGTTTGATGAATCTGTTGAGGCGATACATTCGGAAGCCATTCGGATGAAGGATCTGACCCAGCAATTGCTGCTGCTGGCAAAGCATGACGAGATGTGGACGGTCACAGTAGAAACCATTGATCTGGGACAAATGATCGAGGAGTGGGTTCGCGCTTTCCAGAAGGCCTACCAGCGCGATATCTTGCTGCAGCAAGAATCAGACATAATCGTGGAAACAGATGTTCAAAAATGCAAACAGCTGTTTTATATTGTGATGGATAATGCTCGCAAATATAGCGAAGGATCAATCGGAATCAGTGTCACAAAAGCTGGGACAAAGGCGGTTGTCGAGATTAGCGACAGCGGGATCGGTATCCCAGCGGATTCGTTGGACAAAATTTTTGATCGGTTCTACCGGGTAGATAAGGCTAGAACAAGAGCAACGGGCGGCTTTGGCCTGGGATTATCGCTGGCTAAGGAAATTGTCGAGGTTCTGGAGGCCGATATTCACATCGAAAGCATGGAAGGCCGCGGCACGAAAGTTCAAATTTCATTTAAGCAGGCACAATGAAGGGGAGTTTGTGACACTGCTGCTATCTTAACGATTTCTCGTGGTGCTCATTTATAGGGAGCAATTATCTTCGAGATATTCCGGAAATAGGGAGGCACATAGTTGAGAAAAGCATGGCTAGGCACGGCCGTAATTGCGTTTTTTGCCATTGTGATCTGGCAGCTTGTTCGCCTGCTCTCCTTTGCCGAGCCTTTATCCGCCGTGGAGGCGGCCAGCAAGGTCAAAAATATGTACAAAGGGGAGATCGCGGGAGTCGTCGAGCTCTCTAGCGCCTACCGGGTTACGATGGTGCTGGATTCGGGAACATATGTAGTTAGTATTGAAAAGAATAACGGAAAAATTAAGGGTATGGCTAGGACAAAGAAAACCGCGCTTAAACCGGAGGCCGAGCCGCCTGCTGTGCAGTCGGATAAGCAGAAGCCTCCCACGGCGGCGAAGCCGGAGCCGAAAAAACGAATTTCAGAGAAAGAAGCGATCGCTATTGCGCTCAAGACAGTGAACGGGAAGGTCGATGACATTGATCTGATCCAGTCAGGCGGCATCGCTTATTATCTTATCGAAATAGATCAGGAAGACGGCGCGGATGGAACCGTTCAGATCAATGCAATAACCGGGGAAGTAAAATCCGTAACCTGGGATGATTGAGACCGGTACCGAATGTTGGCCGTTTCTCATCGATTTCTCATTTATCTTTTCTTAAATCCTCATTTTCGTTGTCTATAGTAAGGGTACATCTATTGAAGGAGGCAACATAGTATGAAACGCAAAATTATTGCAGGCATTGCAAGTCTGCTATTGGTCGGAGGCGCCGTAGGTGCGGCCGCAGCCGCAGGCACGGCTAACGGTTCTATGAAGGATCCGTCACACGGAAGCCGGCAACTGCTGACATCGAAACAGGCGGAGGAGATTGCTCTTCGACAAGTAAATGGAGACGTGCGCAGCGTAGAGTTGAAAAAAGAGAACGGCCGGATGTTATTTGAGGTCGAAATCAGAACGGCAGGCAGTCAGGATGACGACGAAGTGACATTGGATGCCGTGTCCGGCAAAGTGCTCAAGGTCGAACGGGATGAAGACAATGATGCGAATGTGCGCCAGAGTGTACGCCGCCAAACGCAAAATCGCCAGACTGACATTTCGAAGGAGCAGGCAGTCGCCATCGCTCTTCAGGAAACGCCGGGCAAGGTTACTGAGATCGATTCCGACAAGAACGTTTACGAAATTGAAATTCGCAATGGAAATCGCGAAGTTGAATACAAGATTGATAAGTACACGGGCAAAATTGTGGAAAAAGAGGCAGATGACGCCGACGAGCATGAGTGGGACAATGATTAATAATGATCAGATGAAAGAGGGGACAAGTTCCGCTCTTTGCTATTTCCGAAAGATTCAATAACGCAGTGTGGTGCGAGACCTCTTTCAATGAAAAGCGTTGATATGATCTGGCATATAGCAATATTTATTCGATGCTTCAACTGACGCAATCGCCAAGTATTGTTCGATCAAAAATGAAATCCCATTGAAAAGGTCATCGCGTCTCGCGCACCATAACGCCAATCGATGTATTGCACATTGCACATCGATTGGCGTTTTTTGGGGGAATAAGCATGAATTTAAGCATTCGCTGTCTCCCAAAAATAACGAAACATAAACTGATATTATATAGAAACATGCTTGAAGGGGATATTGATATCCATAGAAACCTCAATTTCAAGGTTTATTTATGAGTCCGAAGAGAAGAACATGCACCATGCCCATAAATTATATATTCCATCTTGGTGTGGACAACCTGTTCACATTCACGATTTTTCCGGGATTACCTCGGTAGATGTCGGCCATCGCCTTGAATACGGCGGAACAACAGTAAACGGACGCATTCAATCCTCATATTTATCATTATAAAGGCCAAACAGGAAGTTAGAGGCGAAATGCTATTTGGTGCTTCATCAAGAGACGAGAATCTCTGGCTATGAAGTAGCCAAAAGGGTATCCGTATCCCGAACAAATGTATATGCAGCGCTCCGGTCGTTAACGGATAAAGGAATATGTCGTATGATCGAATCCGATTCCGTCATGTATGATGCCGTGCCAATCGATCAATTATCACCATCTTTTTACAGTTGGCAAGGGAGAAGTGCAATCGAGAGCGCAATTCGACGGCTCGCTGCCAACGCGACTAAGAGCATAGTCGTTGATGTGTGGGCCGAAGACATTCATTGGGTAGAAAATGCTCTAATCAAAGCAGAGCAAAGGGGAGTAGCCGTAACTTTGATTTCGATCGGCGCAGTGAATAGCAGTCTAAAGAATGTAATCGTTCATAAACGAAACGACGAATGGATAACGTAGAATCAAGAAAGTTTTCCATGCTCTGCGATAATTCAGCTGCACTTCTCGGAAGCTTTGGTCAGAAATTTGCGCCGTCGCTGCTGGAAACCAACCATCCCTCGCTCACTGAATTACTTCAAAATGCCTTCTATCATGATATTATGATGGAACGAATCGAGCTCGACTTTAACCGAGAACTGTCCCAGAAATATGGAGAACATTATGAGCAAATCCTTCGCATATACAAATCATATTTTTAAACGTCATCGTATGTTAACGTAGGCTGCCCTCATCTGCGAAGGCAGCTTTTTCGCGTTTAAAAGTGCCCCGGCAAAATACGTAACCCAAAATATTCTTGTACGTATAATGATAATAATTGTGAAGTCATGCATATTGAACAATCTTATCAAAGTCGAGGGAAGACATCTGATGAATGAAGCAATCATTGATCATGCCAATGCAGCGTATCAGCATGCTGAGGAGAAAGCAGCACAATATTTTGCAGTACTCCATGAACAGTTAAAGAAGAAGACTTACATCACTAGTTTATCCGAAGATATTCGATTGTGGAAAAAGAACCATTTTCCTCGTCATTCATGGTTGTCCATCTTTTCAAAGACCAAGAAAAAGCCGTCTACGAAGGAATATCACCGATATATTCAATGGCTGGATCAGTCAGGTAAATTAGAAAATTACTTGCATCGCAGTGTATCTTATATGTATATGAGAGATCTCGGCAAGACTCTGGATTCTCCTGATACACAGGCAAAAATTACACGTTTCGTTGCCGATATTAAGCAGCAGCTAACTAAACCTATCCGTAATCGTGATGAGATTCAGCCAGAGTTGATGAGCGTGGCTAGATTATATCGATGGGCTCAGAAGGAAGGTATTGAAGAAGAAATTATATGGGTCATCAACAAGCTTGACGCTGTATCCTCCCATATTCCGAAGGAAATGAATGCAGAGCATGCCCAGCGTAAGCTGATTAAAATCATAATCGGTGTTGTCCTTCATATGAAGGACAATATGGACGACAACACTCCAGCATTAGAGCGTGCCAAGCAACTCGGCGAAGCCATCAGACTGGGATATAGCTATGGACTGACCTATCCGTTCATTGACGATCTTCTAGATTCTGGAGCATTAACTACCGAAGAAGAAGAACAATACTCTAACATGATTCGAGAGGCGCTGCTTACAGGAGTGGTGCCGGATATCGGGGAATGGCAGGGGAAGCACAACGAAATCATTCATTTTATTCATTCCGAACTGCGGGAGGCATTCAAATATATTAAGGAATATCAAAGACCTCAGACTGAACGCCATTTTTTTGAGCAATCCTATGTGTTTTTTTGTGCCCAAAACATAGATCGTGTCAAGGATCTGGCAAATGCAAATTATACAAATGAAGAGCTTTATATACCCGTCATATTAAAATCATCATCTTCACGCTTGATCGTCCGCTCTGTTATTCGTGCGCCTGAGGATGCAGGGTTTGAACAGTGCACCTTTTATTATGGAATTTATAATCAACTGGCGGATGATTTTGCAGATATGCTCGATGACTTGCAAGAGGGAGCGGTAACGCCCTATACCTATTATGTAAAGTACCGTCAACAACGAACGGATCTCATTAACCCATTTGAATTATACTGGACAGTTATCTCCCACATCATTCATCATGTTCATCGCTCTGACACCGCTACGCGTGAGGTAATATTGGATCGGGCAATCAATAGCTTGAAGCGCTGCAAGGAGCGTGTCGGTGCCGCGAAGTATGAAGAAATCATGGATATTTTCGCAGTTGGAGATTCAGCCTTTCATCTACTTATTCAACAAATGGTGCAACAGGCAGATGACGTGGATTTCTTCGACAAGCTGCTTCGAGATCAACTCGTTCTTCAGCTTGCGAATAACCGGAAAGAAAAGGAACATTTCCAGGCTTTGATTGCAACGATTCGGAAAGAGATTGACAGCATACTGCACTTGACCAAGCCTAGCTCGCTTCCGATAGAGGATCCGCTATTTGATGCGGCCAATTACAGTCTCAATGGAGATGGAAAACGAATACGTCCGATATTGACTTGGGTAATGGGCGTGAATGAGTATGGGCTGCAGCCGGCGGCACTCGTGCCCCTGCTAAGATCATTGGAATTTATGCATACGGCTTCCTTGATCTTTGATGATCTTCCGTCACAGGACAATGCAGCTACACGAAGAGGAAGACCAACCTTGCACCGTGTATATAACAGCGCCACAGCGGAGCTTACCGCTCTATTGTTAATTCAAAAGGCTATTCAGGAACAATCATCTTTAGACAACTTTGATGCTGCGACCGTCCTGAAGCTAATTCAGTATTCGGCACGCAAAGCAGAAGAATTATGCAGGGGCCAATCCATGGATCTGCAATCAAAAGGCATGCGGCTGACCTTAGAGCAAATGAATGCGATTTGCTACTATAAGACTGGTGTTGCCTTCGAAGCATCCCTAGTTATGCCTGCTATTCTTGCCAAGGCTCCAGAAGGCGAGGTTGCCGTATTGAAGAAATTTGCCTATCATGCAGGCATTGCTTTTCAAATTAAAGATGATTTGCTCGATATAGAAGGGGATATGAACGTGCTTGGGAAACCGGTTGGACAGGATATGGAGAACAACAACTCGAATTTTGTATCCATCCTAGGTGCAAATGAGGCAAGAAAGATGATGTGGGAGCACTACTGTCTGGCCGCGGAAGCGTTGCATGAATTGCCGCGAAATATTGCTTTCCTGAAGCATCTGTTACATTATCTCGTAAATCGATTACGCTAATAACGGGTGTCCCCAGAATCTAATTCTATGTAAATGATAAGAATCTGGGGAACTATTTGTTTTACCACATGAAATAAGTTATATGATTTCGATTATTCTTCTTATCATTCCGCACTCGCAACCTTCTCGACATCAGAAGCTTTCACGAAGACGAAGCGGTGGTTGAAATAGATTCGGTAGAACATTTCTTTGCCTTTAATGTGCTTATTGGTTGCATAAGGGTCTTTCGTGAATACTGGGGCGTCGTAATAATCGCCATTGACCTTTTCAACGGCAACATAGGACTGCCCCTGGGCAATCGAGTATTGCAGTGGTGCCAGCTCATTCGGCTTCATATCAGCAGCATAAGCCGCTGCTTCCGGGTAGGCCGCACCATAGACCGGAATAGAAGCCGCGCCTGCTTTTGGAGTGATTAGCTCTCCTATGCCCGCAACTGCATTGTTTCCTAACGGGTTATAGAACCATGCCTTCTGTCCGCCGTACCAGATTGCAGTCCAATTTCCAAGCTCGCCTGCGAGCGAGAAGGTTTGCCCCGTCGTTGCTTTAGCGCCTATGCTGAGTCCGTCTTTCTTGTCTTGAACGGCAAGGGCAGGGTCATCAAGGAGATCAGCGTCAAATTTAGGCTCCTTGTATAAATAAACGAAGTTCGTCGGCTGAAGAGGCGCATCCTTGACTAATGGCAAATTACTCTTAAAATTAGGCTTGATTGTCACGATGTCCTTGAGGCGATGCACGGTGCCGAGCGGTGCTCCAACCAGCTCCATGTAGTGCTCCCAATCCCAGAATGGGCCAGGATCCTGATGCATTGCCGCTGTTCGCTTCGGAGTAAGCCCCGGTATTTCATTGTGACCAATAATATGAGCGCGATCAAGCGGAATATCATATTTTTCGCCTAAATAATGAACGAGTGCGGCAGAAGAACGGTACAGCCTTTCAGTAAACCAGGTCGCTCCTTCCATCGCATATCCTTCATGCTCGATGCCAATGGAATGCATATTGAAGTAGTAGTTGCCAGCATGCCATGGGACGTCTTTGTTATTGACCATTTGTGTAACATCGCCATCGAAGGAACGAACAACATAATGGGCGGCAACACTCTTTTTGGGATTTGCAAATATACCAATTGTATCGCGGTACGTTTCTTCGGTGTCATGAATGACAATATATCGGATATCAGGTCCGAATTTAGGACGATCTGCTAGATCATAGTTGGAATAGTCTGACGAGTCAATCCCGTTCTGCTGATAGGCTGCAGGAATAGATCTGCATGGAAGAAGGCGAGGGCAGTCCGCATTTTTCGTTATCGTTGAACGCAGGTGCAGGGTTTGAATCGATTCAACGTTGGGCTTGACATTTCTGGCTGGCATCCGAAGCGATTGTCCTTCTGGCGTCTTTCGCGAAAGCCCTTGCTGAATCGAATGGTAGACTTGATCCGCAAAATCCTGAGCGTAATACAACTCTTGTGAGCCGCTGTATTTGGCAATAGCACCATACCAATCGGAATCCGATACAGGCAGTTTGCCTGCGATGTCCTTCGCATACTTCGCCAGCAGAGCAGCTCCGCCTCGAATGTTCTCTACAGGATCCTTCTTTAGAAAGATTGGATTTATTTTTAGGAGTTGGGCTGCTTCAGGGAGAGTATGATGGCTCGAATCGTCTATCGATTCTAGTGTACTCCCTTGGTCAGCGGTTCGATTCTGTTCTTCTGGCTGCTGTTTCGATACATCAGTCAAATGCATAATGCCGAACCCACCCGATGTGCTTGGCTCGCCATTATGATGCTCCCACCGCGTAAGGTTATAGGAGACTGACATCAAAATTTCCACCGGTACACCGAATTCCTTAGCCGCAGATTCGAAGGCTTGTTGCAGCGAATTCGACATGTCTTGCTCCGCATAGACAGAAGGTACAGCACTGAAAGGAACAGGTAGTGCAGGCGTGAATCCTGCGGTCGCCAACGAGGCGACAGCGAGTGTAAGCGACAGCTTTCTCCATTGGATTGTGTGAAGTAGTTTCAATTAATTCCCTCCCATAACATAATCATCATAAAACTGTGACACCGCTTTCAAAAAACGATGGGCATCCACATATCGGTTTTCCTTCTATATCACCACCATTCCATAGGGATTGGTAACTATTATATTGTCTTTCAATTAAAATTTTCAATATATTTTTAATTCGCGAAATATTTGACTCCGATGTCTTCAGTGATATCGTATCTCATACTAATCCGTTACACGGAGGCAGAAGTCAAGTAGATTGATAGTGTGCATAGTATATATATACACTAAATACTATATTGACACCAATTGAAATAATGTATATATTGTATATGCACACTAGATATTATAAAGACAAGAGCATTGAGGTGAGAAATCCTGAAAATTATTATTTCCAACGCATCAAACGATCCGATTTACATCCAAATATTGAACCAAATCAGGCAAAGCATTCTGAGCGGAGAGCTACGTGCAGGGGACAGTCTTCCTTCCATTCGGCAGCTGGCCAAGGATTTGCAAGTCAGCGTTATCACAACCAAGCGTGTATATGAAGAGCTGGAGAAGGAGAAGTTAATCGACTCAGTTGTAGGCAAAGGGTCTTTCGTATCAGGGGCCAATAAAGACTTCATTCGGGAGCAGCGTATGAAACAATTAGAAGAAAAAATGATAGAGATCATTCGTGAAAGCAAGGAATTAAGCATGAGCCAACAAGATGTAATTGATCATATAAAGCTATTGTTCGAGGAGGAACAAACACCATGAATGCAATCGAGATACGTAATTTATCGAAATCATACCCTCATTTCACCGTTGATCAGATATCTTTGGATGTGAAACAGGGCTACATTACCGGTCTGATTGGTCCCAATGGTGTAGGGAAGAGCACCTTGATCAAGATGATGCTTGGCATGATTCGACCTGATGCCGGAAGCGTAAAGATACTCGGCTGTGGGATGCCTGGGCAAGAAATAGAAATCAAGCAGCGCATCGGCATCGTGTCGGATGATTGCTTCTATTACGAACACCTTACGATTCATGACATGAAGAAAATGATTGCACCTTTTTATAAAAAATGGAACGAACAGAAGTTTAACAGCTATCTAGAGCAGTTCGAGCTGTCCCCGAAAAAGAAGATTGAACAGTTATCCAAGGGGATGAAGGTGAAGTTTTCCCTAGCTGTTGCGTTATCGCATGATGCCGAACTCCTCATCATGGATGAGCCAACCTCTGGACTTGATCCTATATTCCGCAGAGAGATGCTCGATCTGCTTGCAGAGATGATGCAGAATGAGAGAAATTCGATTATTTTCTCCACCCACATCACAACCGATCTGGATCGGATTGCCGACTACATTGCTTTCATTAATCGAGGAAAACTCGTATTTAATGAAACGAAAGATACGGTATTCGAGAGATACGCCATTGTAAAAGGCGACCTAGAGCTTCTCGATTCCGATATTCGAAATAAATTTATCGGGATTCGCGAGACATCTGTTGGCTTCGAAGGATTAGTAGATAACAGAACGGAGGCCGAGCATTTATTCGGAAATTATGCCCTACTAGATAAGCCAACCTTAGAAGACATCATGTATTTCACCGCCAAGGGAGGATGCGTACATGCTTAACTTGCTTCGGAAAGATTTCATCGCTTTGAAAAGCTCACTGTGGACAACTCTCATGTATCTTGTTGTATTCAGTGTTGTTTTTATACCAAAGCATTCATCATCAATCCACCTCGTGGGTATCTATACGGCTTTCGGTACACTCAGTCTCGCTACGATGATCGACATCAAAAACCTTAACCATAATTTCCTGGTTACATTGCCGGTTAGCCGCAAGCAAATCATCAAAGCGAAATACATTACGGCCATTATATGTACACTTTTTGGAGTTATTGCTTCTTATAGCATTCATTCGCTTGTTCAAATGACATACCCAGGGCTTAACAAGCCTGAATTAACGGTCATGGATATTCTAGGACCAGCTGCCATCGTAATTGCCATGACTGCTATTTATTTGCCGCTTTTTTACTCGCTAAGCAAAAAAGGAACGTCTATTATCAATGGTGTTTTCTTCTTAATTCTAATCTTTATAGCGCAGCCGACAGCATTGATGATGAATATGATCCACGAGAACGGTTTACAAAGTAATCCAACACTATACCTTATTCTGACCGGCATCTTGCTGTTGTTCATTGCTTCCTACTTCTTAACTGCAGCGATGTTCACGAGAAAAGACTTATAAAAGACTTTGCTGTTACTTTACTCCCATCCGCACTAATGGGTGCGATAAAGGACGTCTTTTCAAGAAAATAAATCTACTCCTGTTCGTAATGAAAGGACTGAAACGTAATGCACGCGAGAGAAAATCAAACTAGGAAATGGTTGGGTTTGTTGCTCGCCGGATGGGCAACCGTAGTTGCTGCTCTGTTTCTAGCTTCATCTTCCGGTGATGTTACTTTACAGTTGTTCGGTCCATCAATGCATGCCCAATATGTGGTCAAGGGTCTTGTAATGAGCGGGCTGGTTGTTCCTATTATTTTGTATTTATATCAGTATGTCTATCGGATGACTGGTATGAAACCCCAGACGCCGGTATATGCCTGGAGAAGGGGATATCACTTTATGACTGGAGGTCTCTTGGCAATTGCATTGGCTGCATTGAGTCTTATTATTGCCAGTGCTCAAGGGTGGATTGTCTTTGAAAAATGGCAGGCCCCCGATCAGTGGTTTGTTGCGCTGCTCATTAATGCATTATATGCATTTTTATATGAAGCTTTGCCAGAAGAACTAGGGCTGCGAGGGTTCCTTTATGATGTTTTGCGTCATCGATTCCCAGCTTGGCTGTCCGTATTATTTCAAACCTTACTATTTATGTCTGTTACGACAGCGGTTGCCTTAATTCAAGCGTTCGTTGGGCTTGCACCAGGTGTATCGCTTGACATCTTTTACATCGTAATCATTTTTTGTTTTGGAATAGGCTTGCAGTTGCTCCGTTTATGGACCGGAAGTCTCTGGGCGTCAATTGGTTTTCACCTTACATACTTAGAAATTATGCGATTTGTCTTTCTCCCAGATGCATATCGCGTACCACCAATCTTAACCTACCAAGAATCAGAACCTGGACTCGGCGCTCTATTCGCTATCGCCACGCTGCAATTCGGGAGCATTATCATATCGCTCGTTATACTAAGTACGATTCATATCATACGGAAAAAACATATCACTCGAACAGGTGAATTGAGCAAATGAAATTTATGATATGTATAGATCTGATCCGCTTACACGATTATTTAGTATTCAAATCAAATGGTTAGATTGCATATATAAAAATCATACAGTTAAAGAGAGCGAACTACGCTCTCTTCATTTTTTTCTGGGACTTACATTCCTTATTTTCCAAGGTGAAAAAACGGATTCCCTTGCAAATTCAAATCGAATGGCAACGCCTTTTTCTGACAAGTTCTTCTTTTTTATGAGAACAGGTAGTTCTAATACTGCAGTTAATAGATCCCTGTTGTCTGTATCGGGAGCTTCTTTTCTTTTCATCATCCGATATGTCGCTCCGCTCTCCATCTCCTGTAGAAAGTAGTTTACCGTTTCAGAACTCGCACCTTCAGACACTGCTGTAAGGAGGTTAAAATCACGTTGAGACAATGCTTCAATAAATACTTCCGAGAGCATCTCGGGCGACAAGCTATGTAAAAAATCCTCTATTTTTCCAGCGGCCGTGTAAACCATCACCTGATGCAATAAGTCTGGATGAATGGATCGATGCGTACTGCTGCCTAAAAAATGTACGCAGAAGTGTCCGGAAAACCCATTATCTGGAATCCCGTCGCCGCCATGAGGCATCCCATTCATAGAAGCAGCAATTTTCCTATTGTCATCTGTAACGACTACTATTGCTTTCCGATTCCAGCTCCAATGATCATCATACACCTGCTTCATTGTCTTCGTGTCCTCTTTGGTTAGCGGCTGCACATCGGCATGCCTGCTTCCCGCACGACGCTGGACACGAAATTTCAACCCTTTCTCCATATCAATAATCGAGAACATGCTTTTTCTCGGAAGGAGTGCTTTCGCTTCATTCCAAGGGATGATCGTCCCATAATGACGTTCTCTTAATGAATCAGCATGTGCCAGTAACTGCTTCGTTGCTTTGGGAGTAAGAATAAGACGTGTTGATTCAGCTTCGTTCCATAGGACACCAGATCGCTCCATACGGAAATTTCTTGTCCTATTATTTTCTGTGATCGTTACATAAATGTCGGAGTATATAGGGCGATGTTCTGTTTTTTCTTCCATGCTATCCTGCCATAAACGAATGGCTTCCTTACTTTTCAAAACCATTTTATGTTCATATGTTGCGGAGGGGCTTGTCCTTACACTTATGATCATTTCTGTAGATGGCGCCTTGTAGTCAGCACGGACGATCGTGCTGCTATCCGAAAAATAGGTAAGGAGGAGAAGGAATATCATGGAGCGGGTCACGATTGAGATCATTTTCAAGCCTCCAAATAACTGATGTTTGTGAAAATTAATCTTTCTGGATCTTCATCCTGAATAACTAGAAATTGGATGATGCATGTGTAGAATTCTTCTTATTTAGGATTTTTATTCAACCATCCTTTATATACAGTGGCACGGCGTATATTTTAATAAAAAAATGATAAACTGAGCGATCACATATACACCTCAGCCTATTCAATACTATTGAAAAGTTCAACAAGGGCGTGAAGTACCTAAGTAAATTAAAAAAGTCGATTCCTTATCATCGGGCCGGGAAACGACTTTTCCTTTCTTCCACTGTTATAGGCGATAAACCAACAAAGGGGAGTCTGCTGAAAAAATTTCAGCAGACTCCACATGTTCCACTATTCATGTTTTACTTGCGTAAATAGTTTCGGTATTGACGCATTCGATTTCTTTTCTAATTGTCGACAATAACTGCTCTGGATGAGCGTGCAAGAAAAAGTGTCCTCCCGGGAGCAGCTTGCATGAAAAATCGGCGTTGGTCAAGATCCGCCAGGATGCCAACGATTGTTTGGACAGAAATTCGTCGTCTTGTCCGCCTAATGCAACGATGGGACAAGGTACGGTGCCTCGTGTATATTCATAAGTTTCGCAAACCGAAAAGTCGGCCCTCAGGGAAGGGGACAAAAGATCCAGCAACTCCTCGTCATCAATCAGCTCTTCTGGCATTCCCCCGTTCAGACGAAGCCGCTTACGGAATTCTTCCTCGGGCAAATCATGAATGGGCGATACCGGACTTTGTACAAACGGAGCATTCAATCCCGCGACAATAAGCTTGAGCGGAGGACGATTCAAACTCCTCGATAATAAGATCGACAATTCATATGCCAATAAGGCTCCCATACTGTAACCAAACAGAATATACGGTTTATCCAATAAAGGCCTCATCGCATGCGAGACTGCTTCCAACAGCGACGGCATGCTTGTGTGGGCAGGTTCGCGCAGTCTCGCGCCTCTGCCCGGATACTGAACTGCACAAACCTCAGCGAATGCTGGCACATATTCATGCCAAGATCGGAAAATGGACGCGTTTCCTCCAGCATAAGGCAAACAAAACAGCCTTATTGCGGCTTGCGGATTCTCCTTTTTGCGAACGAACCATTTGCTACTTGTATCAAACGCGCTTGCATCGTTCATCTTCAGCTCGTTTACAGATGTATGGCATTTTGATTGCTGGCATAATTCAATCAAGGTTCGAAGCTCTCCTTCGAACCTTCGAGCTAGATTTTCGATCGTTTGCTTATGGTGGACATTTTCACTGTAGGACAAGCTTATGTGCAGGCAGCCTGACGTCACCATTGCCGCCACGTCAATATAGTGAACCCGTTCGGAATCTGGCGCAATATCCTGTCCTGCCGTATCCGCAACCAGCGTGAATAAAGCTTCCTCTCTCTTGCTCCATTCAACATTGAATTGCCCCAAATAATTAAAGCTTATCATTGGTCGTGGAAGCTTGCGAAACTGATTCGAAATACCATCATTTTCGGTCATATAGCGCAGTAAGCCATAGCCGATTCCGCGATGAGGAATTCGATGAAGCCGCTCCTTTACCGCCTGAATATCCGCGTTTATATCTGCGCTTTCTTTCACTTCGAGCATGAATGGATACATGTTTGTAAACCAACCTACTGTACGCGAGATATCAATGTCCGTGACTAATTCTTCTCTACCATGCCCCTCCATATGGATAAACAACTTTCTTTCTCCCGACCATCCCGAGACAGCGCGGCCGAGCGCAGCCAACAAAATAGCGTCAATTTGCGCGCCGAATGCTGATGGAGCCTCCTGCAACAGAATCCGTGTTTCATCAGAAGACAAATTTGATACCGCAACTGCCATAGATGCTGTCGTATTTGCTCCGGCTGGGCAATCAAGCGGAATTAGGGGAAGGGGGGAGTTGACTTGATGTAACCAGTATTCCAGCTCTGCCCGCAGTTGATCCGTGTCGGCAAGAGCTGCAAGGCTGCGTGCCCAATCTTGATATGAAGCGGTTTTCGCTGGCAAGGATACGGATTCGCCGGCTATTAATTGCTGACAGCTCGTGCATAAATCATCCAGCAAAATGCGCCATGAAACGCCATCTATCGCCAGATGATGGATAATCAATGCCAGCTTTCCCGCCTGTCCGGCGCCACAGTCAAAATAGATGGCCCGCAGCAGCATGCCTTCGCTTAAATCGAAGCCGGTTTGAGCCTCTGAAATCGCGGCTGAAAAAGCATCTGCCTGTAGGCTCGCAGGCTGATTGCGAAGATCGATGCGCTTCAGAGGCGATACGTCCGTAAAAGCGGCATATGCCTGTTCCCAACCCGATCGGCCCATCGTAAATCGGAGGCGCAGCGCATCATGGTGAGCCACTACATGGGCGAGCGCTCTCTGCAGGACTTTATAGCTTATTTGGGAATTTACGGACAAAATCAGGGACTGATTGAAATGCTCGGGAACGGACATCTCCTCGAATAACCAGCGCTGAATCGGAGTAAGCGGCAGCGAGCCCGCCACTTCTCGCTGCCCGCAATCGCGCGGATCGGGCGACTTCAGTGCTTCCAATACGGGAGCCAGCTCCGCGATCGATTGATATTGAAAAAGATATTTAGGCCTCATTTGGAGTCCCACTTGACGTACTTTGCCTGCAATTTGAGTGCTTAAAATGGAGTCGCCGCCCAAACTGAAATAATTATCATGGATGCTGATGGGTTCAATTCCGAGCACCTGCGACCAAATGTCAGCCAACTTTTTTTCGGTCCGCGTTCGGGGAGGTACATATTCCTCTTTGTCTGTGAAATTCGGCGACGGCAACGCATTGCGATCCACTTTGCCATTAGGCGTCATAGGGAGAGCCTCCATAACGACGAAAGCCGCAGGAACCATATATTTTGGAAGCCGGGTCTGCACATGCAGCCGAAGCTCGTTTAAATCCAATCCGTGAGTGGTATTGGCTGACGGGATCACGTACGCAATCAGCCGTTTTTCCTCTGGTTGATGCTCCTTTACCGCAACGATCGCCTGCTCAACGGCCGGGTGGAGCGTAAGTGCCGCCTCGATTTCGCCAGGTTCAATGCGATATCCTCTTATTTTTATCTGATCGTCGGCGCGTCCCATAAATTCAATCGAGCCGTCTGGCAAAAAACGGGCAAGATCGCCAGTTCGATACATTCGTTCCCCTGGAAGAGAAGGAGCGTACCCGAACTGCTCGGCCGTAAGTTCGGGCCTTCGCAGATAACCGCGGGCCAGACCGTGGCCTGCAATGTATAATTCGCCGACAACGCCGATAGGAACGGGATGGTGCTGCCGATCCAACAAATAAATTCTCATATTTGCGATCGGGCGGCCAATAGTCGGTGCTGTAAGCTCCGCGGAAGACCTGGATTTTGCAGGCACTTGGCATGATGTGGCGACAACGGTTCCTTCGCTTGGTCCGTAATGATTGAACAGGAGAAACGGCAAAGTTTCTGGCGGAAAATAACGCAGTCTATCCCCCCCGGTAAGCATACATCGCAGCGAGCACGCGTCAGGCCAGTTCAAAGAGACAACCGCCTCAGCGAGCGGCGTGGGCAAAAAGCTGACGGTAATGCGCTCATTCACGAGCCAGTCACGGAGGCGATCCGGATCCAAGCGGGTTTCCTCGTCCGGAATATGAATAGAGGCGCCGCTGGCCAAATAGGGCCACAGCTCCCAGACGGAAGCGTCAAAAGCGGGACCGGCCAGCATTGTCGCCCGATCGCTGCTGGATATGCGATACGCGCTCTGATGCCAAGACACTAAATTAAGCAAGCTGCGATGTTCGATTTCGACTCCCTTAGGGCGACCCGTCGAACCGGAAGTGTAAACGACATAGGCCAAATTGCCGGGGGCAGCACCGCTGTCGGGAGCCAATTCATCGTCATCTTGCGGAATGATGCCGAATCCGTCCAACAGAAGAACGGTCAAATTCGTGTGCCGAACCCGCTCTGCATGCCGCTCTTGAGTCAACAGTACATGAATTTGGGCATCTTCGATCATATAAGCGATCCGTTCGTCAGGGTAAGCCGGATCGATTGGTACATAGGCCCCGCCGGATTTCAATATTGCGAGCAATCCGATCATTTGCTCGGCTGAACGGTCGGCCAACAATCCTACCAGTACTTCCGGACCAATGCCCATCCGCTGCAGATGGCGGGCCATCCGGTTCGCGCGAATGTTGACATCCCGATAGGTGAACTGCTCGGCGCCGGATGTCACCGCAATCGCATTCGGGAATAAGGAAGCTTGTTTCTCTACAATTTCATGGATGCACATATCGCTCGCATAAGCGGCTTCTGTCCGATTCCATGTCGATAACAGAAGCTGCCGCTCGCATTCGCCCATAATCTCCAGGCTGCTTACGGACAAGTCGGGATTGAGCACGATGCTTTCCAATAGATGTTGAAAATGCTCCAGCATCCTCTCTATGGTCTGCGAATCAAAAAGATCCGTGTTGTACTCCAGTTCGGCAGTGAGTCCTTGATCCCTGATATGGCTTATCGTCATTGAGAGATCATATTTCGACGTCTTATCGACGATCGGAAATAGCTTTATCTGCAGCCCGTCCGATTGCACCATATGCTGAAACAAATCGTCATTCATCGCGAACATAACTTGGAATAACGGACTATGGCTCGTTTCGCGATCGGGTTGCAGCGCCTGCACCAGTTGATCGAAGGGAAGATCCTGATGCTCATATGCGCCCAGCACCTGTTTCTTAGTTTGCTGCATCAGTTCGCGGAATGTCGGGTTACTGGAAAGATCGCTTCTGATTACGAGCGTATTTACGAAAAAGCCAATCATTCCTTCTATTTCCGACATTCCGCGATTGGCTATTGGAGTGCCGATGCAAAAGTCGTGCTGTCCCGAATAGCGATAAAGCAAAGCTTGAAAAGCTGCCAACAATGTCATAAACAATGTTGAGCCCTCCCGACGGCTCAATTGCAGGAGCGGCTGCACTACGGCTTCCGATATGCACAATTTAGCGGCATCGCCCCGGAACGTTTGCATAGCGGATCGGGGACGATCCGTGGGCAGCTCTAATGCCGAAGGAGCATGATGCAGGGTCTTCAACCAATATTGCAATTGCTTATCCAATTCTTCTTCCGTCAACCAATTGCGCTGCCAAATCGCATAATCCGCATACTGGAAGGGAATCTCGGGCAGAGGAGACGTCTTTCCCTGCGAGTAGCAGGAATAAAGCGTTAGCAGTTCCCGTTGAAATACACCCAGTGACCAACCGTCGAACACGATGTGATGGAAGGCAAACAGGAGAAAATTCTCCCATTTGCCGGCTTTGATGAGCAAGCCCCGGCACGGAGGCCCGTGCTCCAAGTCGAACGGCCTGAAAGCCTCCTCATCGATCATGCGGCGAGCTTCCCGGTATTTGTCCACGGCTCGGTCATCTGCATACAGATCGCATTCTCTCATTGGTTGAACGGCGTCGATCGGTTCAATGATTTGTACCGGTGCATTTTCCATCGCTGCAAAGCGCGTTCTCAACGATTCGTGGCGGCGGATGACTTCGATCCATGCCCGCTGTAAGGCCGGTATGTCCAACTCTCCGATAAATTCGAACGCTAACGGAATATGATAATGATTCATGCCCGGTTCAAGCTGATAAAGCAGCCATAATCTTTGTTGAGCAAATGACATAACGGATCCCGCCAGGTTCCTTGACTGCGGTTTTATGGGCGGTTTACGAGGTGTTTTGTCCTTGGCGAGCCGGTCTGCCAACACTCTTTGCTGCTCGGGAGTCAACGAGGCTAAACGATCCCGCAAATCCGTCATACCCAAGCATCCTCCTTATGAGGCAGTTCACGCATAACAGCTTCCCGTTCTTCTTCGGGCAAGTTTTCCAGCTCAGTCAGCAGTTCGGACAGGAGAACCGGATTCAAATCCATCCCCGTTATTCCCATGTCTTCAAGCTTGGAGGTTAACCCAGCAACAGTAGGCAAATCGAACAGGGCATACAAAGGGAGCTCTGTCTGGAATACTTCCCGAATGCGGGAGAGAAGTCGGGTAGCGAGCAAAGAGTGGCCTCCAAGCTCGAAAAAGTTATCTTCCACTCCCACTTCTTTTATTCCAAGCACTTCTTCCCAGATCGCGGCCATTTTCATTTCAGCCGGATTGCGCGGCGCCACATAGGTCGGCTGCAGATCCGTTCTTTCGTAACCAGGCTGCGGAAGCGAATCGCGATCGATTTTACCGTTATGGGTAAGAGGCATTGATTGCAGCCTCATAAAGAGAGAAGGGATCATGAAAGCAGGCAGCCTGCTTTCAAGGTGCTCCCGCAGCGCTGGCACGATATCGCCCGATTGATCCGTTTCTACATAAGCAATCAGCCGCTTGTCTCCATGCGGATCATCGACCGCAATAACGACAGCTTCCCTTACGGAAGGGTGTACCTTCAGAGCTGCTTCGATTTCTCCAGATTCGATGCGAAATCCTCGTATTTTTACCTGATCATCCGCACGCCCCATATATTCGAGTTCACCATTATGGCGTATGCGTGCCAGATCGCCGCTTTTGTACATGCGCGCATCAGGATCATTGGAAAACGGATCGAGAACGAAGCGCTCCCTATTCAATTCTGCCCGGTTCAAATACCCTGTAGCGACTCCAGCTCCCCCTACGTACATTTCGCCAGGCACGCCCGGAGGTACAGGCTGCATATGGCGGTTAAGCACGTACACCTTCATGTCCGGAAGCGGAATTCCGATTAAGCTTCCCGTGTCTGGCCCGATATCATCGGCTGTAATTCGGCGGTAGGTAACATGTACCGTCGTTTCCGTGATGCCGTACATATTGATAAATTGGGGTGAACGATCGCCGTGACGAGCGAACCAAGGCTTTAATGATTGTAAATCCAGCGCTTCTCCGCCAAAAATAATATAACGCAGGCTTAATTTGGACGAGTCTTGCGAATCCTCGTATTGAGCGAATGGCCGAAATGCCGACGGTGTCTGGTTGAGGACGGTAACCTTGTGCTGTTCCAGCAAGTGATATAAGGCAGCCGGCGAGCGGCTCGTCAGATGCGGCACGACCACCAACCGTCCGCCGAAGAACCAGGCGCCCCACATTTCCCAAACCGAAAAGTCGAAAGCATAGGAGTGAAACAAGGTCCAAACATCCTCTTCATGAAAACCGAAATAGGGTTCGGTGGACGTAAACAATCGAACGACGTTCTCATGCGAAATCATTACGCCCTTTGGCTTCCCGGTGGAACCAGAGGTGTAAATCACGTAAGCAAGACTGGTGGAAGACAGTTCCGCTTTCAAATCTTCGCCGGATAATTTTTCTATCGTTTTCCGCTCTTCATCCAGGCACACCGTTGCGAGGCCATGCTGCGGCAAGGAGCGCAATAGATGAGACTGGGTAAGGAGAACGGCCGGCGCTGCGTCTTCCATCATAAAGTGGATGCGTTCCGCAGGGTATGCGGGGTCAATTGGCACATAAGCGGCGCCCGCTTTGAGCACGCCGAGGATGCCAACGAGCATGTCCAGAGAACGCTCGACTAATATTGCTGCCAGCACGCCAGGCCCTGCACCGAGCGTACGCAAATGACGCGCGAGCCGATTGGCCCTTTCATTTAATTCTCCGTAGGTTAGCTGCTGTTGATCATATACGGCGGCAACAGCATTGGGCCTATGCCGAGCCTGAGTCTCGAACACTTCATGCAGGCAGCGATGATCGCGCGGAAGCTCCGACGGTTCTCCGCCAAAAAGCAACTGTTCCCGATCTGCTTCGTTAAGGAGAGGAACCAGCGCGATTGGCGCATTTTCGGTGGACGGTTCAATAATGGCTTGCAATATATTTTCGTAATAGGTTAAAAAACGTTCGATCGTATCTTTTTGGAACAGATTCGGATCATACGTCAGATCCAAAAGAATATTTCGGTTGAATTCCATGACGTTGAGACTGAGTTCATATTTCGATGCCGTAATGGGAGTAGGGATGATATCGACGACAATATCGCCAGCCTCCGAGATATTGACTCTTCGTTCATAGTTAAAAACGACTTCAAGAGGTGCTAGCCGATGAGAGGCATCGGGATTCCGGAATACGCTGCTGAATGAAAATTCGCCGTGCTCCTGGGCCTCCAAAATTGAAGCCTTCACCTGACTTAGCAAACGCGCAAAATCAGAATGTTCATCCAATTCGATGGATATCGGCAATAATGTGATGGCATATCCAACATAGCTGGATCCGCCAGACAGAGCTCGCTGGGCATAAGGTACCCCAACGGTCAGATCCGTTTGATTTGTCAAACGATTGAGAAGCAAAGCAAAGGCGCTTAAAAACGTTACGAAAGGAGTGACCTTGTTGCGCTGCGAAAAGCGGTTCAGCCGATCGGCAAGCGCATGATCGACCATATGCCGGACAATGGCGCCACTATAGCTTTTTTTATGCGGCCGCCTTCTATCAAGCGGCAAATCCAAGGGCGCATTGCTGCCTATCTTGTTCAACCAATACAGGTTATTGGCTCGACGCTCCTCGCTGCATTCCAACTCTTTTTTCCATGCCAAGTAACTTCTTAATTGTAAAGGCTCAGACAAATGAACGAGCTTGCCTTTCAACAATGAGGAATAGGCGGCGAACATTTCTTCAAGAATAATGCCAATAGAGTATCCGTCCACGATGACGTGACTTGCGGTAAATACGAAATAATGCCATTCGGGCGTCAATTTTAGCAGCGTGCAGCGATACATGCTTTCCGATGCAAATGGGCGCTCCGTGTCATCGCGAATCCAATCTATTGCAGCAGATTCTGGGCTCGAATCCGTTTCGGAACTCAGATCCAGCACCGGCATATCGACCCGAATTCTCTCCCGAATTGGCAACATATTACCTTGATGATCGAATGTTACCCGCAAGGAATCATGTCGCGCCACGACCCTGTTCAGTGCCTCTATCAACAGAGAATGGCGGAGCGGGCCTTTAAGGGAAAGTACCACGGTTTCATTGCATGCGAGGGCTGCCTGATCGCCTAGCTGCGAAAGCACCCATAACTCCCTCTGATCCTCGGAAACGGGGATGAGTTCCTTACTGGAGGCATGCTGCCCAGTTGGAATACAGGCGCCAGGAAACATTTGGGCGTCAATAAGCTCCGTCATCGTATCCTTGATAATCCGGATTAACTTTCGGATGTCTTCGTCGGAATGCTCCGTCGACAGGAAGCAGTTGCGTCCTTCCCAGATATAAACGCCCTTATCCAGCAAGCCATAGAAAAACAAATCCATGTTCACTTGATAGACGAACCGGAAAAGGGAGCCGAAGTGAACCATTTTCATGGGAATATTCGCGGATTCGAAAAAATCGTTCAACTCGCGCACCAAGTAGGCTGTCTTATCATTGACGTTCTCTTGTAATTCCGGGCCGGATTCCAGCAGATGATGCAGAACGGCATACGTACAAGCCATCGTAATGGGATGCTTGCAGAACGTGCCCGCGATTAAGGTTGTTTCGGCTTGCGGGAAAGAGCGGTCACCAAAATTCCATTGCCCTCCGTCCACGGCATCCAAAAACTTCGCACTGCCGGCCACTACTCCAATATGCATGCCTCCGCCAAGGATTTTGCCGTACACGCACATATCCGGTCGAATCCCCGATATGCCCTGGAACCCAGCAAGATGAACTCTGAAGCCGGTAATCACTTCATCAAATATCAGCGCCGTATTACTGCTCCGCGTGATTTCGCGAAGCTCTTCCAAAAACGCTATGGGCACGACGTCAGGACGACGGCTTTGAACAGGCTCGACCAGTACTGCTGCCAACTCGCCGGACATGGATCGGATAATCTCCAGCGATTTCGGATTATTATATTCAAGAATCATGACGTCTTCCGCAATCCCGGCAGGAACGCCTGGCGCCATAGGCGAAGCTCCGTTAGATCCGGGACGATTGAACATGCTGGCCAGTACGCCGTCATACGTGCCGTGATACGATCCCGCGAACATGGCGATCTTATTTCTGCCAGTTACGGCGCGCGCAAGCCTGAGGGAAGCCATTACCGCTTCCGTCCCGGTATTGCAAAAGGTGCATCTGTTCATACCGGTAATCTGGTGAATGAGCTCGGCTACTTCTCCCGCGATCCCGGATTGCGGCCCTAGTGCATATCCGTTTTGGAGCTCGCCCTTAATAGCATCATCGATAAACTCGGGAGCGTGACCGAAAAAATTTACCCCGAAGCCCATTGTTAAATCGATATATTCATTTCCGTCCATATCCCAAAAACGCGAACCTTTCGCGTGATCGACAACCGGCAAATAATGAACTTCTTTTGTGGAAAACCTGAATCCCGATGCACCGCGATAATCAGCGAACACGGGGCGATGCTTGGCTATCCACGCTTTCGATTTTTTTGTTTTATCGGCCAATCGCGCCACAAGCTCTCTGGCATACTGTTCTTGCATGCCCGTTACGCTTTCTTCTTTCTGATCCTGCCATCTTTGAAAGGGAACCCAGGCTTTTTCAGAGATTGCCGGCAGTGAAGGTGCGGCTGGGGATTCCGGTCGGATCGCCGTTGAACTTGGCTGAACAGCTGATCCATTCAGCGAATGATTGTGGATGAAAGATAATTGATGCTGAATGACACGTTCCATGGAAGCCAGTTGTTCGCTCATTAAGCCGAGCAGCTCCGAATCGTTGGGCATCGGATTGGAGAGCGCCGGGGACGGCGAATCGCCGGTTGTCGGGCTTGGCAATTGTTCGGTCAGCGCTGGCGACGTTTCATGCGGCATAACCGATTCGATGGCGGTGCATAGCTTGGAAATACTCGTGATTTCGGTGAAAAAATCGCGCGCTGAAAAGGTTACTCCATATTTATTTTTTACCCTTTGAATCACTTCCATCAGAATGAGCGAGTCGGCGCCCATTTCCAACAAAGGCATATTCTCATCGATTCTTGCCACGTCTTGATTCAGCAGCTCAGCAAATATTCCCTTGATCTCCATAACAATAGCAGTTCCGATTTTGCTTTCTGGGGTTGTTTTCACCAACTCTTCCTCCTTTGGCGATTTCGGATTCATATGACCGCCTAGCCAGCAATTTGAATAATCAAATGGATAATTCGGCAATTGCGCACATTCATGAGCGTCCAACGGGTAGAGCGCCTCAAATTGGACTTGTCCACCAACGACATACAGATTGCCTACGGCTTCGAGCAGCGCATATTCGTCATCCCTTCCTTTTAGGAGAGAAGGAATCCATTTACAAGCGCCATCATTGAATTCTCGCTGCCCAATCCGGGACAGTACGGCATGAGCCCCGATTTCCAGAAAGATATTGCACCCGTCATTTACCAATGTATATAAAGCGTCTTTGAACCGAACAGCTTCCCGCGTATGCCTGATCCAATACTCGGGGGTGATTGACCCGATAAATTCGCCAGTTACGTTAGAGACAAATGGGATTTGGGGAGAATTACATTTCAATCCTTTTATGAGATCGTAATAGTCTTGCAGCATTGGCTCGACTAATCGTGAATGAAATCCATAGTTCACCTCAACAGGTACGGTATGGACGCATGCTCGTTGCAGGTGATCTGTTGCTTCGGCCACATGATTCGGCGCGCCTGCAATGACAAAGTTATTACTGCTATTAATGGCGGAGATTTCAACGTTCGGATGGGCGCGAAGCACGCTTTCCAACTCCTCCGTATCTCCCATGACTGCCGCCATTGCTCCAGGATCGCACTTCTGCGCCATGAGCTTTCCTCGCTCGGCAACTATAGCCAAAGCATCATCAAGAGAAAATACCCCTGCAATGCATGCCGCCACATATTCGCCCACGCTGTGTCCGACAACCGCGGCTGGTTCGATTCCAAGCGACAGCCATACTTGTGCTAAAGAGTACTCGATCGCGAAAAGAGCGCACTGCGTATAGTCTGTGCGATGTAGAAGGGCTGCCGCAGATTTATTTTCTATATCATAAATGACATCCAGTATAGAGTAATCCAAACGATCCTTTACTAAATCGGCGCATCGATTCATGTTCAAGCGAAACACATCTGAGCTTTCATACAAACCGCGGGCCATGTTTGCATATTGACTCCCTTGTCCCGTAAACATGAAGACGATTTTCGGAGAATGGACAAGGCTTCCTGCAATGCCGTCGACCTCGCGAACGGAGAAGCTCCGGACTTTCTCTTGTATCTCTTTTCGTGTGCCGCCAACAAATGAAGCTCTGTGCAGGAATGCTGTTCGGCGTGTATTGGCCGTTCCGCAGATAGTGTTTAATTGCTCCGAGGATGCATGCTGTAAATAGGAATCGTATGTGGAAGCAAGTCTACCCAGTCCTTTAAGAGTAGGGGATGATAATGTCAACAGATGCGCTCTCGATTTCATGGCATTGTCAGGTCGCTTATCGGCACGGGCAGGCGCCTCTTGCACAATAATGTGTGCATTCGTACCGCCAAATCCGAACGAGCTGACCCCGGCCGCTTTTACAGGCTTGATCCAGCTTTCCGTTTCAACAGGGATGCGGAGGCGGGAATGATCGAGACTAATGTATCGATTTAACTTGGTCATGTGTAAATGGGCAGGAATTTCGCCGTGCTGAATCGCCAGTACCGTTTTGATCAGTCCGGCAATGCCGGCAGCAGCTTCAAGATGTCCGATATTCGTTTTGACGGAACCGAGGTAGCAGACGTCGTCGCTGTACCCGGCAGACGGACAACCATAAATCTCTTTAATTGCTTCTGCTTCGATGGGATCGCCCAGAGGGGTACCGGTGCCATGAGCCTCTACATAGCCGATGTCCGCAGGTTTCATCTGTGCCTGCTCGATTGCTTTGCGTATCACTTGTCTTTGTGCAATTCCGTTAGGCGCGGTTAAGCCGTTGCTGCGTCCGTCTTGATTAACGGCCGTTCCTTTAATGACAGCGTCAATCCGGTCTCCGGCTGCACTCGCGTCCCTCAAACGCTTTAAGATAACGACCCCGCAGCCTTCTCCGCGGACATAACCATTGGCCCTGTCGTCGAACGTCTTGCATGTCCCGTCCTCTGACAGCATTTTAGCTTCCTGCAATCCTTCCGTGATGCTAGCGGAAAGCAATAGGTTTACCCCTCCGGCAACAGCCGCATCGCATTCCCCGTTCAGCAGGCTTTGGCATGCATAATGAATGGCTACTAATGAGGACGAGCAAGCAGAATCGATACACATGCTCGGACCCTGGAAATCATAAAAATACGAAATCCGATTGGCGATTATGCTCAACGCTCCGCCCGACACATGATACGGCTCTTTCGCATTCGTATCGCTTGGCTTTGGCAGATGGAGATAATCGGTGGAACTGGCCCCTATAAATACGCCTGTTGCCCCGCCCTTGAGATGAGCCGGATTGATGTTGGCATTTTCGAATGCTTTCCATGTCACCTCCAGCAACAGCCGTTGTTGGGGATCCATGCATGCCGCCTCTCTTGGGGAGATGGCGAAGAATTCACTGTCGAATAGTTCGATGCCCTCTAGAAATCCTCCGAACATGCGAAATTCGGGATTTATGCCGCACAACGTTTTCCTTTTGTCGCTCATGTCGGAAATCGCGCTTTTTCCGCCCTTCAAGAGCTCCCAATATGCCGCGATACCGTCCGCCCCAGGAAATTTCCCTTCCATGCCGACGATAGCGATTGAATCCTCGATCGATCCGCGATCCGCATCTGGCTCTTGGACGGAAGGCTCGCTTGCGATCGTGTCTAAGTATTGTGCAAGCTTATTCGGCGTCGGATAGTCCCAGATCAAGGCAGGGGACAGTGCCATGTTTAACCGATCGGCAACATGATCGATCATTCTGACGGCTTCTAACGAATCCAGGCCGAATCTGACAAAAGATTCATGTTCGCTCAGGTTGGTCTTGGCATTGCAATGATGATGCAAATAAGCCATGATCAGCTCCAGGCATGAAGATTTTCGCTCTGTCGAAGCAGGGGCAGGGCTCCTGTGGTTGTTTCCCTCCACCTGTGAAGCGGCATAATTCTGGGCCAATTTGTACCTCTGCACTTTACCGCTTGTCGTTTTCGGCATTTGCCGAATCGGTATTACCCGCGCGATTTTCCAGCCTCCACGCTGAAATAAATGGTCTTCCAGACTTTCGGACAACGAGTCGAAGTGCGTATCTTTTTTTTTGCTGACGACAAATACGACGATATCATCCTCGCCTCTATCTTTGTTGTATATGCCGCAGGCGGCGATTTTCCCTAATTCCACGCCCGCGACTTCTTCTGCTGTCCGTTCAATATCATGCGGATAAATATTCTGGCCGTTCACGATAATCATATCTTTGTAACGTCCGGTAATAACCAGCCTTCCATCTACGGAAAAGCCTAAATCTCCCGTTCTGACCCATTGATCCGCCGTGAACATGTCAGCAGTCGTTTCCCGGTTATTGTAATAACCGGCAGTTACATTTTTCCCTTGTATTTGAATATGGCCGATTACCTTATCTGGTAGAATGCGATCATGATCATCGCAAATTCGGATTGCACAGTCATCAACTGCATGTCCAACCTCGACAAAGGTAAGTGTTTGTTCAGAGGCTTTCTCCGATATGGCAATCTCTTGACCAATGTTCAACAAGCTGCGATCCAGGTGGATAGGCGCAAATTCAGTGTCGCCATCTGATATGGAGACGGCAACCGTTGCCTCGGCCAGACCGTAAGCCGGCCTCATGCTTGTCCGCTGCAATCCGTACGGCGCCATCTGATCCAAAAACTCATTGCACAGCTCTGACGAAATGGGTTCAGCGCCATTTAAAATAATTCTCAGTCTAGATAAATCCCACTCGGCGGCAATCTCGGGCTTGAACATTTTCAGAAAGTATTTGTATCCGAAATTAGGGGAAGAAGTGATGGTAATGTTGTGGTCATTGATTTTTTTGAACCAAAGCGTCGGTCTTCGTATAAACACGGATGTAGGCATAATACATTGATTTACGCCTTTGATGAGCGGGGTGATATGGAAGACGATTAGGCCCAGGTCGTGAGTTAACGGCATCCATGACAAAAATGAGTCGTCATCCCTTGTCCCGAACCGGTTATTGATCGCTCGCGTGTTGATGTATACATTTTCATGGGTCACAACGACTCCTTTTGGATTGCCCGTCGATCCGGAAGAGAACTGAATAAAGGCGATCGAACGGGACGAGCCTTGATGAATCGTTCCGTGAGCGGGGAGGGAGCCCCTCAACGTTTCCAGATACACGGTCTTATCGGCTATCATGTCCATGTCACGCAATCTTTGTCCGTTACCTGCGGCGTGCGTGCGCAATCTTTCCACAACAGGCGAAGAAGCCGCTAGATAGGGGTTTTGGAGTGTATCCCAGATTTTAAAAAACTTGTTTTTATGTTCCGCATTACTGCCGACCGAAACAGGTACGGCAATGATTCCGCCGAGTATGCAGGCCCAGAACAAAAAAATAAAGTGCTCCGATTCGTCGTCGTTCAATTGAAATACAAGCTCGTCGCCGGCACGGATACCGTGAGCTTGCAAGGTATGCAAATACATAAGGGCAATATCAAAGATTTGCTTGTAACTGTAAAACCGTTCTTGCCGATCTCCTGTAATGAGCGTGACTCCATGTACATGGTTCTCGCGGACGTCTCTTACTGCCTGAATTAGCGCAGATTTGGATTCGTTCATTGAATATCCTCCTTTGTGAAAGTAAAAGGGACTTTTGCGACGACGGAAATCTTTCTTTTTCAGTAAATTGAATGTAAACCATGAAATGGTTATCATCATTTACAACCCTTATTCTAGTTTATGATACAAAAAATGTATATCAATGATTATGTCGTAATTTGAATTTTTATGTCAAAATAAACATAAATTTTTCTTAAGCATAATATTAATCTTGCTAATTAAGCATGAAACCTCTTCCCATCAGAAAATAATAGAGTATATAATGTCGTCGACAACAAGATGAAAGAATGAATTTAATCATAGAGTAAGGATGATCGATTAATGAAAATATTAGTTGTGGAAGATGATAAAACGATCGCGACTGGACTGGAATACTCACTGCAGCAGGATCATTTTGATACCGCTTTGTGCCATGATGTCGCATCGGCTAAGAAAATGCTTCGTGAAGACATTGATCAATTTGCGTTATGCCTGTTTGATTTGTCGCTTCCAGATGGAAGCGGATATGAACTGTGTAAAATGGTGAAGGAGCGGCAAGATATTCCGGTTATCTTCTTAACTGCAATTGACGATGAAGTCAATGTCGTCATGGGGCTGGATATGGGAGCTGATGATTATATTACGAAGCCTTTTCGAGTTCGCGAGCTACTGTCACGGATCAAGTCTGTGTTGCGGAGATACCATAAACCATCCAATGCAAAAACAATCATTGATATCGGAAATGTACGCATCAATACGCTGGAAGGCAAAGTGTACAAAGAGCGGGCTGAAATCCTATTGACCGCATTAGAATACCGGTTGTTACTGATCTTTGCCAATCATATCGGGCAGGTTCTTACGAGAAATCAGCTTTTGGAGCAGATTTGGGATGTGGCAGGCGAATTCGTGAACGATAATACGCTTACCGTGTATATCAAGAGACTGCGGGAAAAGCTGGAGGATGAGCCGCAGCAACCGACGTTGATTAAAACGGTCCGCGGATTCGGCTACAAGGTTGGTGATTAGATGCTCCGCAATCGAGAAATACAACTCCTATTGGCAGTCATGGGCACAATCAGCGCAGCAGCGATCGCTGCCGCCGCTTTTTTATCGCCTGCTTCATTAGCACTTGTTGTCATCCATTCACTTCTGCTTATGGGAAGCTGCTTGGTATTTACAAGATGGAGATACCGCGAGCTTGAGAAGCTTTCTGTCTATTTGCGCGAAATCAGCAGGGGCAATGATTCGCTCGACGTACGCGATAACCAAGAAGGCGAGCTCAGCATTTTAAAAAACGACATATACAAAGTGACACTTATGCTATCCGAGCAGCGATCGCTGCTGCAGCGAGACAAAATGCAATTGACGGACGCCATTTCAGATATTTCGCATCAGCTCAAAACGCCGCTTACCTCTATGACGGTAATGGCGGATTTGTTAAGCAGCGCTGATCTGCCGCCAGTCAAAAGAATGGAATTCACCCACAATATTCGGATTCAGTTGGAACGGATTGATTGGCTTGTATCGTCACTTTTAAAGCTATCAAAAATTGATGCCAAAACAATTCTATTCAAAAAAGAGCCAATATTGGTCAAACAACTGATCCAGAAGGCGTTAGAACCCGTCCTGATTCCGATGGATATTAAGGAACAGACGGTTACGATCAACGGAGATGACAACGTCTCATTTATTGGTGATTTCAATTGGACATGTGAAGCGGTCATTAATATTTTGAAAAATGGAGTCGAGCATACGCAGGAAGGCGGAGCAATCGCCATTTCATTTACAGAAAATGCGCTATTCACGGAAATTATCATTGCCGATAACGGCAAGGGCATCCCGAAAGAAGATTTGCCGTACATTTTTAAACGGTTTTATAGAGGGAAGCATGCAGGAGAGGGGAGTATCGGCATCGGTCTAGCTATGGCTCATAGTATTATCGCAAGCCAGAGCGGAGTGATCGACGTGATGAGCGACGGTAAAAACGGTACTGCGTTTCGGATTAAAATTTATAAGCAGGTCATTTAACCGAAAGTGACTAAATCGTCACTTTCACAGTCACTGGATAGTCATGTTGGACAGATAAAATGATATCCATCAGCAACGCTATGGAGGTTATAACATGGAAATTTTACGAATCGACCATCTGTCTAAACAATATGGGAAAGGCGAATCGGCAGTCACAGCACTTGATGATGTATCTTTTTCCGTGCGAAAAGGGGAATTCGTCGCGATTATTGGACCCTCTGGGTCGGGGAAATCGACACTTCTGCATCTGCTGGGGGGTGTGGATCGGCCGACTAGCGGCAAAGTGTTCGTTGAGGATACAGACATGTATGCCTTGGACGAAACGCAGCTGGCCATCTTTCGGCGGAGACAAATCGGCCTGATTTATCAGTTTTTCAATCTCATTCCCGTCCTGACCGTGGAAGAGAATATGACGCTGCCGCTTTTGCTGGATAAACAAAAGGTAGACAAAAAGCAATTGGACGTGCTTGTTGGGACATTGAATTTAAAGCATCGGCTAAACCACCTGCCTAACCAGCTATCTGGCGGACAACAGCAAAGGGTCTCGATCGGCAGAGCACTCATTAGCAATCCTGCGATCATGCTTGCAGATGAGCCAACGGGGAATTTAGACAGCAAAAATAGCAGTGAGATCGTTGACTTGTTAAAGATGTTAAATAAGGCCTATCAGCAGACGTTGATCGTGATTACACACGACGAACGAATCGCCTTGCAGGCCGATAGGATCATTTCCATTGAAGACGGAAGGATTGCCAAGGACGAGGTGATCCGCCCATGAATATCGTCAATACACTCACGATCAGACATTTGATGCAAAATAAACGGCGTACACTGGTTACGATCATAGGCGTCATCATTTCGGTTGCTATGGTGACGGCTGTGGCAACGCTTGGCTTTTCTTTTTTGGATCTCATGAAAAGGCAAACCATCGCAGATGGTGGAGAATGGCATGTCCTTTATCAAAATGTAAGCAAAGAACAGCTTGAAGCCATTCAGAACGATGATGCAACCAAAGTCGTCACGATCACCCAAGATCTCGGCTATGCTCCGTTAGTAGGGAAACAAAACTCAAGTAAGCCCTATTTATTTATCCAGGCGTATAATGCACAGGGTTTCACGCATTTTCCCATTCAGTTGAGCAAGGGACGACTGCCTCAAACAGACAAGGAGGTCGTGATATCGGAAGCCATCGTGAAGAACGAAAAGGTCAACTATAAAATTGGCGACCACTTAACCTTGTCAGTCGGCGAACGATTCGAGAAGGGCAACGAGAAACCGCTGGATCAATCAGAGATGTTGCGATATGAAAATGGAAAATTGACTGAATCCTTACAGCTAATCACGAATAAGGAATACACGGTGGTAGGCTGCATCAAACGTCCCGTCATGGAACCGGCATGGGCGCCTGGACATACCATCATAAGCTATATCGATGAAACCAGTATAAAGGCAACAGATCGAGTCAATGCGGCAGTTGTCCTAAAAACCGTTGATCGTTCTTTGTTTGAGCATGCAGAACAGCTGGCGAATAGCAACAACATCGAGAACGTCCTATATAATCATGAGTTGCTTCACTATTATGGCTTGTCGAAAAACAAAGCCTCTAGCAGCATGTTGATTTCTTTATCAGTTATCATTATGGCGGTCATCATCATCGGCTCGATCTCGTTGATCTACAATGCATTTGCGATATCCGTCTCAGAGCGTTCCCGTCATCTAGGGATGCTTGCAAGCGTCGGGGCGACCAAGCGGCAGAAGCGGAATTCGGTGTTCTTTGAAGGTGTCATCATAGGAGCAATCAGCATTCCCATCGGGATCCTCTGCGGTCTTGCCGGGATAGGGATAACCTTCTTGTTCATCAATCCCATCATGCAAGGGGCACTTGTGACTACGGAAAAATTAACACTCATCATCACGCCAATGTCGCTCCTGATTGCCTGCGTTGTTTCGATGTTGACGATTTTCATTTCGACATTTGTCCCGGCAATAAAAGCTTCCAAGATCTCTGCTATTGACGCAATTCGCCAAACTGCCGATGTGAAACTTACAAGGAGAGCCGTAAAAACGTCGAAGCTCATGCGCAAGCTATTCGGCATCGAAGCCGAGATCGGATTGAAAAATATAAAACGAAATAAACGAAGATACCATGCCACCGTATTTTCAATCATAATCAGCATCGTCCTGTTTTTAACGGTGTCATTTTATACCGCCAATCTCAAGCAATCTCTAGCACTCTCACTTGAAGGTGTTAATTACGACATTCACATCTGGTACAACAATGGGAATCAAATGGACGATACGACGGTTCAATCGATTGTATCCCTTGACGGTGTGACCGAATACAATGTGACGGAAATGTACAGGGTTAACGCCTGGATCGGAGAAGCTGCAATCGCCAATGAGCTGCAAGAAGCGGTCAAGAAGGATAGGAGTGTACTGAAGGAAGGGAAATACCTTTATGACATAAATATTAATGCCATGAACGATTCGAGCTTGCAAGCCTATGCCAAAGCGGTTGGCGCAAATATCGAACAGCTGATGAATCCAGATCATCCCGCCGCGATCGTGGTGGATACGATTCAATATAAGGACGAGGCGACCAATAAATTTGTGCAAACGAAGAATATTCATGCAAAAATCGGTCAAAGTCTTCAGTTGAGCTATATAAGCGAAGAAACAAATAAAGAAACAGATTTAAAAGAGGTAACCATCGCTGCGAAGACGGATCAATTGCCTATGGGCATACGTTCATCAGCAGTAGGCGAGTTAGATATTGTCGTATCAAAACGTGTCTTGGAGCGACTCATTGATGAAAAGATTGGGGCATACGGTCAGTCTCAATTATTTTTAAAAAGCAAAGATCCTTTGAAGACACAGCAGGAGATTGAAGAATTCAGAGATTCTAATCTGTCCTTTTTGAATGAATACCAGTCCAGAGCCGTGGAAGAACAAAGAATTTTGATCATGTCTGTATTCTCGTACGGCTTTATCATATTGATTTCAGCTATTTCTATCGCCAACATCTTCAATACAATCTCGACGAGCATATCGCTTCGGAAGCGGGAATTCGCGATGCTGAAATCAGTTGGTATGACACCTAAGGGCTTTGCGAAAATGATGAACTACGAAAGCATTTTTTATGGAGTGAAATCGCTCTTGTTCGGCCTTCCTCTAAGCTTCGTCGTCATGTATCTCATTCATAGCGCATTGTCGCAACGCTTTCATTTTGAGTTGTCTTTTTCTTGGGTGAGTATTCTCTCGGTCATTGCTGCCGTATTTATCATCGTCGGTTCGGCCATGTTATATTCCAGTGCCAAGGTAAAGAAAGAGAACATTATCGATGCATTGAAGCAGGAGAATATATAAAAATGAAGCTATGCGGCTTATCGCTGAAACATTGGCTTCTCGCGAGTGAAATTCAACAACGCATGATGTAATGAAATAAAATCTTATATTATTTTTCAATTGCAAATAGCCAGTCGTCGATAATCAATCTGCGGCTGGCGTATTATTTCCCGTGAATGTAAATAGAGTGAGGTGGCGACAGGCATACGTAAGTAGAACACCATATCATGTCTCTAGGCATATACTTAGAACAGGGGAGAGCCGAAGTTGTTAACCCTGTTAAGAATACCATGCTCATAAGCAACTGATCGACTTGGACATAAGAGAGGAATTATTAATATGGGATCTTCTTTTCATAGCAAGACAGCAATCTTGCTTGCTGCTATGTGCTATCAGACGTATCCATTGTACTTAGAAGGAACACTTGTCTTGCCATCGGAATATAAGCTTGTCTATACGATTCATGCATTCGCAAATGTTGAGAATCCTACAGAAATCGTGTTTGGTTTTATTGCAGAGTCCTCAGATCAAATCATTATCGCTTTCAGAGGGTATGCTGCCTATCCGGCAGATTTGTTAGCAGCGTATGACATCCTTCAAGTACAGTATCCATTCGTTCCAAATGCGGGGAAGACCTCTCGTGGATTCACCTGTATTTATCAATCAACCCGAACAAAACTAATCGAAAAACTGAATCATCTGTCTGCGACAAAGAAACTATATATTACCGGCCACAACTATGGTGGAGCTTTGGCTACGTTAGCCGCTTTAGACATTGCCGTAAACACGAAGTTTAAGAACCCTATCGTATATACGTACGGCAGTCCTCGTATTGGAGACCCGCGCTTTGCCAGCCGGTTCAACAGCGTGGTTGCCAATAAGGTTCGGATTGTGAATATACACGATTCATTTCCCACGTTTCCTGCTCGGCATTATCCGCCTCCGTTTACGAAGCAGGGGATACGATATCAGCATGTCAAAACCAAGTACCCGCTCGCATTTCAACTGAATACGGTTACCCGAAATGACAACATTGCATGTTACTTTACATCCCTCAGCAAGAAGAGCCCTGTTTTCGCCGAGATGTTATGCAGCAACAATCCAGGTTTTTGCCCCAATGCCAACATGTGCGTTCCGTTTGAGGGAACATGCTAAGAGGATAGAGACTTGATTCGTAAAGGGAGCTGCCTAGATGAAAGTATCCAAATTAGAACATCGTTTTGACGCAGAAGACGCCATCTTGCTATCAACTATGATCCATCAAGCCTATCAACTTTTTGAAGAAGAACCATTTGTACTCCCCAAAGGATTTTCCGTTTCATGGATCATTCGAGCTCTTGCTGGCGTTGAAGAGCCGGAAGAGGAAGTGTTCGGTTATATTGCACAATCGAAGCGTCGAATTATCGTCGTCTTCAGAGGAACCCGAACATTCAAGGACAACGAGTCGGATCAAGATTTATATCAGATTCCTTATCCGTTTGTCCACGAATCTGGACGTACTCATCGCGGATTCACATGTATCTATCATTCCGCAAGGGAAGCGTTGATTAGAGAACTTAGCAAGCTTTCTACATCGAAAACACTGTTTGTGACAGGCCATAGTTTAGGAGGAGCCTTAGCCGTATTGGCTGCTTATGATATTGCAGTTAACACTCCTTTTACGAAACCTATTGTATATACGTACGGCAGCCCGCGTGTCGCAAGCCCTGTGTTTGCATCAAAATTCGATCAAACGGTTAAGAACAGCATTCGCATTTTCAATATTCATGACATTATTCCAACCTTGCCGGAACGATCGTATCCGTCTCCATTTACGAGAGACGGGTTATTCTATGAGCATGTTAAAACGAAATATCCGGTCTCATTTCAATTGAATAGTTTGGCCAATCGTAATCACGAGATTGTCTGTTATTTTAAAAATCTCAGCAAAAAAAATCCTTATTACGCTAGCTTACTTTGTGAAGAAAATCCAGGTTTATGTCCGGATACAAGTTGGTGCGTACCGTTTAAAGGAATATGCAGTCCAGTGGAGGAGGAAGGGTAAGCCGATATCCGCCGACTTGAAAGACGGGAAGTTTCCGTATTGCCCCTCCAGATTAATGAGCCGACTAACTGATGTAAGTGGGAAGAAAGCAGAGGGGCAAGCGCGATTAAGCATTTCTAAGAGTAATAAGTAATATTGGCGTAGAACATAAGACCAGCAGGATTGCCAGGCGTGACAGGCGGGTTAGGGCCCAAGTAGTTCGTGACAGTGAATGAAGCGAGAATCGCGTATAGTCCCCCTGCTGGCAGCGGGTTACTTCTTACATTATAAATGCGAATGTTCTGCCAATTATAAGGCAAAATTTCAACCAATCCTGTATTGGCATCCATACTGCCGTCAGTCAATACGGGAGGAGTAAGTGTTGTGATATAAACGGGACTTTCTCCTGCGAAATTGTAGACATCGAGACGTGCAACATGTGCATTATCTGCAAATACAGTAAGACTAACGTCAAGCATTACTGAGCTTTCGCCACTACCAACCCCTCCGCTAAAGGCAGCAAATGCCCTTACCTGGTTATCTGTGGTTGTTGAATCCCAAATATATTCGGGAGTTCCAAATCCACTAGTATCGTTATTATACTTAGTGATGTTTGGCCAGACTGGATATTGAGAAATGACGGTAGCTTTGTTGCCAGGGGCATTTGTTACAGCTAAACTAATTGCTGTGAGTTGATCATCTGCTATATAAGTGAATTCATTGCTTGCAACGATAGTTTGCCCTACAAAAGGCATACGTGACACCTCCATGAGCATGATATCTCTGTTCTCATGCAGGATATTCATATGACGGAAGCTTGGATTGGACAAATGTGCAGGAAAGAATGATTCGTTCGATCAGTCAATCAAATCCAATAGGGCGGGGATAACCACGCCCCATCTATGTATATTTGGGCATGATGTTATTTTGGAAGTTTCCTCAGAAACTGCTCGATCGCATCCATATAACCCGGGATCGTAATTTGTCTTGGAGCGAATAGACTAATCAATAATGCCCGCAAATTCGAATTCGCTGTTTGCTTGCTCAGCATAGAATGATCCGCGTCAGGGAAGACAGCAACGGTCAACAATCCAGGCTTCACAATGTCTCGATAGACCCGCTCCGTATCCTTCACATCGACCTGCAAATCTTCTTCACCTAGAATCAGCAGTACAGGCGAGTTGAAGTTGCGAAGATCATCCGTGGCATCCGACAAGAAATTTTTGCCGGCAAATATCCATCTGTCTCTCGACATCAAGCTATTTTCACGTGCGATTTTGGCATACTCTTCATAGGAAGCATGTTTCTCTAACAACTGTCGCACTTGTCGGTTATAGGCCAGTCTGTCTTGAATTTCTGCTTCCGATTTCCCTACAGCCAGCATTTCCCTGCGTGTATTGTATTGCCCTTGACTAATCCAGTTGATCGCAGGGGATAGAAGAAGGCTGAAAGCGAGCTGCTCCTGCTTGGCAAGCTTCGGAATGACCCAGCCCGCCTGACTCGCTCCCCACACCCCAATCTGCTTTTCATCAATCATTGGCTGCTGTTTTGCCCAGGCAATCGCCTGACGGGCTTCTTTCACTCGGTCATCTATGCTTTGATGCTCCCAATTGCCTTCCGAACCGTTAATGCCTCTTTTGTTAAGAGACAAAGAAGCATATCCAAGGGAAGCCAGCCGTTCCCATAGCGGCTTATAGCCGTCCTCGTGTGTAGCGTCAATAGGGCCGTCCCCATGAATGAATAATACAAGTCCAAGTTTGTTCGTGTAGTTCTTAGGCAGGACGAAGCTGCCTGTTAATTTGCCTTGAGGCGTCTGGATTTCAACAGCCTGTTCATCCATATCAAAATCGTACTGATTCAAAATATATAGTCCAGTACCGCCAAAAATCAAAACAATCAATAGTAAGGATATCGCTAGTTTCTTTTTCATCTTATTTTCTCCTTGTGAATAGCTCTCTATGATTTCAATCTTCGGGTCATATAATTCCATGTTCCTTCATTGAAAAAGAAGTGACGCAGAATACTATATTCTTGTTTATAGGTAGAGAAGGATAACTGCTCATACAACTGTTTTGCCCGCGGATTTGAACCTGCGACGTGCAAGCTTAGTAAGCTCAGGCCTAGTTCCGCTAGGGCAAACTGCTGCGCCCATTCCAACAGCAATCTTCCAACTCCTTTGCTTCTATGATGGGGGTGGACAGCCACGTCAGCAATATAACATTCCTTAGCTAACGGCTTATGTTCTAGTAGGGATAATCCAATTACCAGTATAAGGAGGTTCCATTTTCCAATGTAATTAACATCCTTCCACACGGGAAGCTTGCTCGTTGTTTCCTGAACTTCTGCACTTGCACCCCATTTGATCGATAACGTACCGATCATTTCTCCCGCTTGCAGGGCGACAATTCTACAGCTCGCCGGTTCAGAAGGGGATTGCTCCAACAGCTTCTCGAAAAAGAAAGCAAGATTCTCCTCACTCAACTTCGTTAGGTGTTGAAATTTCCCGCGGAACCCATGAACGAGCAATCGGCCAACCTGTGCATTGTACTTATCTTGCATCGGTTCAATCGTGATTTGTCGCGCAGTCATGATCATTGCCTCCTTTAGAATTGGCTATAGGCTCTACCAAGATTTGCAGCTCGTAGTGCAACTTGTTGTTGCTAAATAAAGATAAATATGATTTTTCAATCAGGATTAGAGGGCCTGAGAGAACATAAGATTGCGCAGCCGCATATTGATAAAACTGTTCAATGATTTCATCAAGTTCATCCTCTTCTTCAATGACGCACTGCTGTGTTAGGTAATTCCCCCCAGGTAGAGCAAAATCCCCAACGCCAGGGTTCTGCGCTTCCAAACATAAGCTGTGGCTAGCATCATCATGATAAATATAGTGAATATCCATTTCGAACAAGTTCGGAATGGGCTTTGATTGCTCAACCAATTGTTTGGCAGTAAGCTTTGTAAGGGAATCCGTCTCTATCCAACGTGTGAAATAGGTGATATCTCGTCGCTTGATAGGATAAGAATTGGACTTTTCCATTTCGTATCGCTGCTCCTGCAGCACTTTTTTGATAAACTGTTGCGTCTCCTTAAGCCGCCGTATTTCCGCTTCGATATCGCACAGGGAAGAATGAAGCAGCTGTCGATATTGATCCGCAGAGAAGGAAGTCATACACTCCTTAATGGATGAAACAGGCACTTCAAGCTTGCGAAGCAGCAGAATTTGCGCCAACTGGTACACTTGCTCCATGTCATACATGCGATACTGGTTGTTAGCTGTGTAGCTGGGTTGAAGAACGCCTTTCTCTTCAAAGTAACGTATTTGATGGACTGACACATTCATCAGCTTCGCTAATTCACTAATTGTAATTTCACTTTTCATCATGTTCACTCCTAAGGGAAAAGCTTGGAATATCTCAACGATATACCTTAGGTCTGACCTAAGGTCAAGTAACAATTTTAAAACGCTGATAAAAATGGAGCAGCTTGCTCTATAAATGGTGTGTTATGTTGTTCACAATAAAGGGCTTCGATTGTAAATGTGACATTTGATCTATTTACCATGCCAATATACATTGAAAAAAAGACGCAACAAATAGGATAGATGTATCTTTTCCTATATTATTGTGAGGGATAGGTTGATTGCTGACTTCCTTTACTCGCATACTAGCCATAATCAGGCATGGAACCCCTTGCTGCTTAACGATCACTGAATCACGGAGGTTCTTTAACTCCTGATTATTTTTTTTACATGGTAAAAAGGACATATCTCTAGAATTGACTTGATTGGAATTGGAAGGGAGAAGATATAGGGTGGAAAAACGCTGAAGGCACAATTTTCCCAGGCACAATCGCTAGAATGGAAGAGACAGGAACCTATATAAACAACCAGCCGCTAGTTCGCTTTACCGTCCGGTTCATGGATGAAGGACAGACAAAAGAGGTAGCGATCAAGAAAGTCCTATCATTCTTGAACGGAGTGAAGGTTGGGGATCCGGTCGTCATCAGCTACAATCGGAGGAAGAACAGCGCAGTATTTGTCACGGAGGATAACATTCCGGAGCAAGATGGACTGAAGATGATCAAGGATGCTGTCTTAAGTCGGATCGAAGAACGCGGGCAAATCAATCGCAGCCGGGTATTACAGCTCCACTTTACGGCTGACGGCCGGGATTATGCTGTGCCTGCATTGGAGCTCTCTGGGTTTGCATACCGCATTGGGGAGAGGGCTAACCTCGCATTGTCTCAAGATGCGGCTAGAATCTACAGCTATGGGAATGCAGTAAGCTTCGAAGACAACAAGCAAGTGACCATTTAGGGAGAAGTGATCCGCATCGAGGAATTTCCAATACGATTTCGGATCGTCAACTGATGATGCTGGAAACCATTCTGACCGATGAAGCAGAACGGCTGCGCAAGTCGAACAGTCTCTTCGTCCCGAAAGGCTTTCCTGTGAAAGCTGGCGTGGTCATTCCGGTTGTCATGCGAAAAGACGATTACGAGAAGGAGCTCCGTTTGCAAAAAGGGAAGCAGGGAGCTGCCATCGTGACCTCAGTGCGGTTCGTAGGCACGCTCGGAGAACGTCCATTGGCGCAGATTACGGTGGAAAGAGCCGGAGGCAGCTATCATATTCACCAATCTATTGAGCCGTTATATGGTGTAGAGATTGGAGACGAGTTGTGGATCGCCTTATCCGGCCCACTTGGCCAGATGGTTGGCGATCTTCTTGACGTTCCGGCAAATGGCGGTCATGCCTGTTGGTTAAAGGGGTTACATATCATATCGAAGTCTCGCCTGTTAGTTCAAGGGCTTCTGATTTTGTATGAATGTCCCTGAATTGGGGATTAATAATCGGTATAAATTATTAAATTCGGGAGCTTTCCTTATGACACGTATTACTCAGCGGTTTTTGAATTCATTCCTTAAAAGACGGGCCAAGAGGGAATTTGTGCTGCAAGAAGATGGGTGCCTTCTGAATCAGCAGTTCACTTTGGATTTACAACAAAATGAGAAAATGATGAACGAGCTGTTCCGAAACTGTTCGGATGTTGTATATCGTTCAGTTCAACTTCATGGGCAAATGCAAGCACTATTGATCTATGTTGATGGGATGATTGATAATGTAAGCTTGGAAGAAACCATTCTTAAGCCGCTAATCAACACGGGATTGCCGCATGAGTTGAGTAAACTGGAATGCTTGGGAGAATTGATAGCTAATCAAGCTGTCGCTACCCGGCAAATCAAGCTGACAGATCGTGTATCGGAAACAGTACAGGACATTTTAAGTGGCCACGTCGCCGTGTTTGCAGCAGGGGAGCACCAGGTTTTGCTCGCCGATCTTACTAATTTTGAAAAGCGTCAGGTTTCTGAACCGGAAATCGAATCCGTAGTACGCGGTCCCCGTGAAGGATTTACCGAATCCTTACGAACGAATACGAGTTTGCTGCGTCGAAGGTTAAGAAGCCCAAGGCTGAAAACCGAAGCGGTAACCATCGGTGCATTGTCTCAGACGGATGTGGCCTTAGTGTACATTGAAGGCATTGTAGAAGATTCCATCTTGGACGAGGTCCGAAAGAGAGTTAGCCGTATTGAGATTGATGCAGTACTGGATTCCGGATTCATTGAAGAATTTATCGAAGATGCTCCCTTCTCCCCATTTCCAACCGTGCAGAACACGGAACGGCCTGACGTTGTACTTTCAAGTTTGTTGGAAGGCAAAATCGGGATTATTGTTAACGGTTCCCCGTTCGTACTTATCGTTCCCATGACCTTTTGGTCGGCCCTTCAGGCGGCAGAAGACTATTACGAGCATTTTATCTATTCCACAGCCATTCGATGGCTGCGGTTCACGTTGCTTTTCATTTCGATACTCCTTCCTTCCCTTTATGTTGCAGCTACGACGTTCCATCCGGAGTTAGTTCCAGCAGAATTATTGCTAAGTATCGCCGCCGCTCGCGAAGGCGTTCCTTTTCCGGCCGTTGTAGAGGCGCTCTTGATGGAATTTATGTTCGAGGCATTAAGGGAAGCCGGGATTCGTTTGCCCAAACCGATCGGTTCAGCGGTTAGCATGGTTGGAGCATTGGTGATTGGGGAATCTGCAGTCAATGCAGGGATCGTTGCTGCTCCTCTGGTCATTGTTGTCGCATTTACTGGCATCGCATCATTTTCTATTCCACGATATAATTTTGGACTCGCTTTTCGACTCGTTCGGTTTCCTCTTCTGATCTTGGCGGGGGCACTGGGTTTATATGGAATTGGCCTTGGATTGATTGTACTGCTTATTCATTTAGTAAATCTGCGTTCTTTTGGAGTGCCTTATCTCACTCCGATTTCCCCCGAGATTCCCGGAAACTCAAAGGATATTTTTATACGAGCGCCGCGATGGGCAATGCGAGATCGCCCATTTTTTGTAGGAAGGGATAAAGAGCGCATTCCGGAAGGTCAAAAGCCTGATCCGCAACGTGGGAAGCGTACATAAATAGATATTTACACACCAACATGAATTGCATTGGATAGGAGCAAGTCTTATGAAAATCTCCGGACTACAGCTCTTTTGGCTGATAGTGAGTACTGAAACCGCATCAGGTATACTGTTTACGTTGACTCCAGCTATCGCAGAGGCCAAGCAAGATGCTTGGATATCCGTTTTACTGTCGGGAATCATCGGTCTTGGTGTAGTATACCTAGCTGCTAAGATAAGTCTATTATATCCGGATCAAACCTTTATCCAATTTAGCCAAACGATACTGGGAAAATGGTTAGGAAAAATCATTGTCCTCCCTTACTTTGTGATGTGGTATTCGATAGATGGAGTGATCTTGCGCGATTCCTCGGATTTTTTACACCTTGCATTATTTGAGAAAACACCGTTAACGGTGCTATTGTTCACACAATTGATCTTAGCGGTTTATGTTATTTATACAAGCGGTATTGAGGGCATCGCCCGTTGCAGTGAAATTGTGGGTCCTATTATAGTCCTAATGGTTTTGGGTACCTGCGTTCTTAGCTTGAATCATTTGGATTGGCAGCAATTAACTCCAGTTTACGCCGATTCCGGGTTAGGGCCGATTTTGAAAGGGGCACTTCCAAGCGCTGCTTTTTATAGTGAAACGGTCATATTGATGATGGTGTTTTGCTTTCTATCCGATTCCCGCCAAGCGCTCCCACGGGCATTGTGGGGAATGGCTGTCCCGTCTTTATTGGTTTTTGTGGCGGCAGCGGTGGCTATTATGACGTTTGGGCCGATACTTTCTTCGCGGATGTGGTATCCTTTCTATGATATGTCACGTTTTATTTCCGTTTTGGGTTTTATTCAAAATGTTGATATCCTGGTTGTGGTCGTCTGGATGTTCTCTGTTTTTACCAAGCTTTCTTTATTCCTGTTTGCCACTACTTACGGAACCGCACAATGGTTGAACATGAAGGATTGGCGAAAGTTAATTTGGGTCGTTGTTCCGATCATATTCGGTTTTTCACTATTGCCAAAAAACATCGCGCAGGTCATGATCGATTACCCACAAAAATTTTGGCTGCCCTATGTCATGCCGATTAACGTATTCGGAATTCCTCTTTTATTATGGATTGTCGGGACGATCCGTAAAAAGAGATCCAACAAGAAGGTGAGGCAACAATGAAACAAAACAGGGTGATTTTTCTTATTTTCATTTTGCTCATGCTGTTGACGACAGGTTGCTGGGATCGCAAAGAATTGAATGATCGAGCCATTATTATCGCATGGGGATTTGATCTGAACAAAGATGGAACGTATCGGGGGACGACACAGTTTGCGCTCCCATCGAAAATGGGCAGCGGTAAATCGGCAAGTCAGGGCAACAAGGCTTTTGTTACTGTCTCGGGAACTGGTAAAAATCTGTACGAAGCCGCTAGGGATATGCAACTTAAAGTTTCCCGTACATGGTTTTCCGGGCATCGCAGGGTAATTCTGATTGGAGAAGAGTTAGCGCGACATGGTCTTGCAACAATTTTGGATCAATTAAGCCGGGATCCCATTGTACGGCTGCGAGCAGATATGTTCGTTTTGAAAGGCGGATCGGTGCAGGATTTTCTTGAATTACCCTATCCGTTGGAACGCCTTTCGGCGAATGCTCTTGTCAAAATGCATGAGGCTGCTGGGTTAAATCCAGATCTCACCTTGCGAAACTTTTTGATGTCCGCTTCGAGCGAGGAAAGTTGCCCCATTTTGCCTGCCGTTGAAAAAACGGACAGCCCTTCTAAAGAAGGTTCGGAACAAACAGCTCCTGAGATGAAGCTAAGGGGCTTCGCTATTTTCGATAAGGAAAACCGTCTCGTTACCTATTTGCCGATGAAGGAGAGTTTCATCCGGCAATGGATCGTAGGGAAATTAAATTCCAATGTCTTCACCGTCAATATTCCTGGGGAGAAGGGAAACATTTTAGTTGAGTTAGACCATTTGAAGAGAAACATCAAAACATCCCAGCGCGGCAATAAGGTTAGTATTACCGTTACACTTGGCGGAAAAGGTACAATTCGGGAAAATAACACGCGACTAGACTTAAGAGAGTCTAAAAACGTGATATTGGTACAGCAAGAGCTAAATAGACAAACCGGCAAATTTGTTCAAAAGGTAATCCAAGAAGCACAAGCCCTCGGTACAGATATTTTTGGATTCGGGGAAGCCTTTCACCGGCAACATCCTTATGCATGGAAAGGGATAAAAAAGGAATGGGCTAACAAATTTGCCGAGGCGGAGGTTATCGCTTCATTACATCTGCAAGTTTGGGAAGAAGGGAAACTGGGTCCGTCGGGAATTCTGAAGGAAAATGAAATGAAAAGATGAAAGTTCGTAAATCTGCCAATAATCGCACAAAAAAGGCCTTATTTTAGCCATAAGGTCTTTTTTTGTACTAAAATATACGAATGAGAACTTATAACTCCGCTTATTTGCGATAAAGGAGAGGATTACTTTGGATAAGCAGTCATACGCAAGATACCTGCTCCATCTCATGGATGAAGAAGTAGAAGCCGATGAAATGATTGATGAGGACTCGCTCTATGGATATTTTCAAATGTATATGCCGAGCGGTAAAGGGGTGGAGCCTACCTTTGCGCCGCTGCAAGATGGAGACGCCTATTTACAGCGAATTGTACAAATGTATGACATCCTCGATCCCGCGGATTTTGGCGGTGACACGGTGCCAGGCTATTTTACTAGTAAGGTTGCAGATGTGCCTCAAGATATGCTGAGGAGACATGGCGAGCAGCTTATTAAAGGGCTAAAGGAACTGCTAGATGAGTTTAAACAAATTGAAGGTGCGGCAGATACAGCGGCATACCTGTCTGGAATAAAAGAAATTCAGCTTCTGCCGCATGGGAAAATAGGCACTATCCGCCAATCTCACGATCCTGATGTTTATGATGCGCTGTTTGAGGTTGTGAGTGAGCACAAGGATTATGATGCACCGATTGAAATTCTAGACGAGGCCTATTACTCGATTGCCTGCGATTATTGGATTTCTTATTATTTGCAGTGGCATCGCTACGGACTTAAGGGCGACCCGTTCGCACCGTATTTCAACTTATATAGACTGGGATATTCCGCAACCTTCTCAGAGCACACGCTGTATATCGGATCGTGAACGGAAGGTGAATGTTGAGGTTAGGTTGATTGACGAATAAATTTGATAGAGGCGGGATTCCGTTGAAAACAGCAAATGAAATCTTTACGATCATCCGAACTGACGGCTTCTTTGAAAAAGTCTTCCTAGTAGAAGGGGATTGGGATGCAGAATTAGATGCTAGAGAATCATCTGCATTCGATGCGGCATGGAACGCTAGCTACGAAACCCTACATAAGAAAGATCCCACTGAAAGTGCGACAATTCGAAATATTAGAGAATATGCATTCAAGCAAACGTTTCGACTCACGCAAAATTCCGAGCTGGCCAGTTATGTGTCTGATGACCTTGGTCTCATTGCCAAGGCCTTCGACAGCAAGCTCGCCAATGCATTTGTCAGTAGACTCTGGAGTTCCTATCTTAAAGGACAGTTTCCAAAATGAACCAAATCGTGATTGTTAGATGAAAGAACAACATATGGAGGGTACTCAACTATGGCAGAACGCATTCCATGCAAAACGGAAGGCTGCAGCTCGACGATCCTGCCGACTACGGCGGCTAAAACAGGCGGTATCTGCATGCCCTGCCAACAGGAACAAGAACGGAAGAAACGGCAAGCGTATATTAATCAGCATCGCAAAACGGTGAATTTGTATGAAGGCTTGACGAACCCGATAGACATTTTGAAGGTTATGCATACGCAAAGAACATATAATCCGCTGATTCAATATGTTGCTTACCCGTATAGTAGAGAACAAATCTATGTATCTTTAACAGTTGCAGAGGCGGGGCAAATGCTAAAGTATGCGGTGGAGCAATTGGATGCAGGCCATGAGGATGAAGCAGAACAAATCCTATTATCGCTCGTGTGTTACCGGAATGATGATATTTCAGAAGTTCTGCCCAAGCTTATAGAGCGTGACCTATATCATTCCTCGATCTTATTTAAAGATGCACCTTCCGAAATACGGGATCGCCTGCTCCAGCAAGTGGAATGGGACGACGACAACCGCAATCATATCCTACTCATACTGAGCTGGATTGGTGACTCAGAGGTTGTGAGACAATTTGAGGAATGGCGGCTGCATCCGCCGAAGTGGGCGGGACAGTTGTTCGTCAATCCTGACGTGTATGCCTTAGAGGGGGGCTGGGAGCTCTCATCGAATGGGGAAAGACGTGATTTGATCAGTAATTTATGCTACGCGATTCGTGCAACGGATGAACAGCAGGTAGATTCAGGAGCGGAGACGTCTGCTGCGCACTTCCTAATGACCAGAAATTCCCATTGTCCATGGTGCGAGAGAAAGCTCACTGTCTTGATGGACGCGGATACCACTCATTCATCCTTGTCGTATCTCGGCCTGTCTACAGAACGCCTGCAAGTAGCAACATGCGAGCACTGCGGTAGCTTCAGCACCATTTACATAGAGCTCGATCAACAGGGGGAACCGGTCTGGAGTCAATTCAATCAGAAGCCCGATTATTTGCCTAGTCTGGATAATGAGGACATCAGCGTTGCAGTTGAAGATATGAAGCTTAGCCTAGCATCTGAGCCTCACTCTCCGTACTATGCTGCATCTTGGACATTGACTCAGCAAGACTCGCAAATCGGAGGCCACCCAAGCTGGGTGCAGGATGCCGACTATCCGCATTGCCCTTGCTGCGCCCAAAGAATGCGGTTTATCGGCCAGATGAACTGGGCTGATTTTGACCAATATGGTGAAGGAATTTTCTATATGTTTATTTGTGTTGAAGATAGGTTGACGGCTACATTATACCAGCAGAGCTGATCCACGCTCGCAACAAACGCGGCTCGTAGTGATCAGAACATTGCAGATCTGCTTCTCGCTACGGAAGGAGCGGTTCGTCTATCGTTGACGGCGCAAGAAGAGGGAGCTGTTGATGAAATTTTATATGAAGAGTCACTGAGCAGTATGAGTGAGAAGATTCGTCTCTTAGATTCACCAGTTCTGCTGCATGCAGTCGTGAACGGCTATAACTGGGATGATGGTCCAGAGCCTATGCTGTCCGCCTTCGAGAATCCAGACACCCCCGAGATAACGCTGATGGATATGTACGAACTGATGGAAGGGGAGTACTGGCTGGAGAAGGACGAGTCTGAGCTCCGTAGAACGGCGGAGGGAATGCGCTGGAAAGAGCTTACCACAAGGTTGAAGGAAAGATTGGAGCAGGGCCCTTTGAACAGGGGTTAGCTTTCATTAGCAGGGCATGTGAACATCAAAACAGTAGGCAGGAGCATATTTATTTCTTGGTTGGGAGGAAAGAACGTTGAATCAGGCTGTACAAGCTTTTCTGAATGATGTGTGGGAAGAAGTCACTTCGATTTACGCAAAAGAGAGCAAAAGGCTGAGCGAATTTAAGGATAAAAGAAGTTTACAGGCTGGAGTGAAGGATTATCTTCGAGTCGCATGGAGAAAAGGCAAGTTTACATGGGCAAATGGAAATATTCATATCGATGTATACAAGCCATTATCCTGGAGTGACAGTTCGTATAAAATAAATGCGGATGCATACATAACAGAGTTAACCGATGAACTTCTCATTGAGGAATTCTTTCCTGCCTTGTGCGAACAGGTAGAGCGACTGTTCCGCTCTGAGGAGCTGGGGATCCGTTTCTTTGATTATAAGTTTGAAGTAGTATTGGAGTTTGAATGGGAACAGTCTACATTATCACTTAACCAACCGTTCATCAATGAGCCAAAGTTAAGTCAACTGAAACAGACCCTGGAGCAATTTATTCAATCAAAGGTATTATCTGATCCACCGGTCCTACCAGCAAAAGATGACTATTTCTTTTTTGCCAGTCATTTGGTCAATCCTGATTTAATGAAGCAGGAAGTAGAAGAAATCGAGCCGTTGATCCGACGACTCAATGATAAGCTGAAGCAGAACCAAGAACGCAAAAAAGAATGGACCAGCCGATATACTTATACCTTCAAACGCTGGGCGGAGGATTACTTTTTACCGCAGCATTTTAACCAAACCGGTTATTATCGAAACGAATGGGTGTTGAAGGAGGAAGCGATTCCTTCTTCCGCAGATGCTGGAGAATTGGAGTTCTTTATTTATGCAGCCGTACAAATTGGCTTCACCGAGCCGGATAATCGGCTGAAGTACCTGGGACTTGCGGCGCAATTGGGTTCAAAGCGGGCAGCAGATTATTTGAAAATAGGCAGCGGTAAATTTGTGAGCACCTATCGAGGAGAGAAAGTAGAGGCCCACAACAATGATGTGACGAAGACAATCGACATCCGGATTCTCTCTGAAGAGGAGGCAGCATACGCTGAAGCGCTCGATTATATCATCGATCTGTTGCGGCAGGGTTTCCCCAAAGAATACAACCTAAAGCTGAAAAGCAGCCAAAAGCATATCCTTCCGTATAAAAAGCTGGCGAAGTCCAAGCTGCATCGTTTTTTTGCCAATGCACTCAGCTATCCGGCGCTGTTCCCCAAAGTGGCAGAATATGCGGAGACGGCAATGGAAGAGTTCGCATGGTACAGCGATGTGGAGCCCAGCAAGAAATCGGCTATGCCGGGCACTTATGCTGTACTAGGCCTCGGCTTATATAGCGAGGATTATTTCCCATTGGTATGCCGTTATATGGGCATGGTGGATACAGAGCACCAAATGGTGCAGGATGGATATCCGCAGGCATTTATCGAGGCGCATGGCGTCAAGCCAGAGCATATGCCAGTGATCGTATCTATGTTGCTGGGAGGCATTGACGAGGGGACGAAGGTAAAAAATCTGACTATCGACCGCCCTGAACTTGCAGAGGCGCTTATCGAGGCATTGCAAGACAAAGAGAATTATCAATGTGAGATGGTTGTGTGCCGAATCTTTGGAAGCGTAAAGAAGCTGGAGGGAACAGCACGAAAAGCAGAGTCGCCGCTTAAAGAAAGACTGGAGCAGCTATTGGCTCTTTCGCAATGTTAACTCTATTGAAAATTAGCCTAATAAATAGACAGGAAAGCAGCGACATTGTGTGTATAAATGATGTTCTGATCCATAAGGTCTACACATTAAAGGGGGAAACAAAATGGAGAAGACGGATATCTGCGACATTTGGTTCGATTTTGCATCGTCCTTTGTGGATAAGAAGAATGATTCTGGCTGGGATGCCTTACCCCCAGAGGAACAAGAGATCACTGCCTTGTGGCTGCTGGAAGCTGACCTCTATAACGGCGGGTTTATTCAATTTTTCTGCAATTGGGGAGCAGCGGCATATCTCCATGCGGTTCGAGCGCTACAAGCGATTGGGGCGGTTCATGCACTCGAAATTATACAATCTGGATATGCCTGTATCGAACGGTTGTCAGGAGACAAGCGCCTTACACAGCTATGGGATATTCCGCAGTTCCTTACTGAGGAAGAGATAGAGAGACTGGATAAGTTGGACGAGCAATTTTGGGAAGACCCGGATAAAATCGCGGAAAAAGCACATCGATACTACGTGGAGCAGTTGGGAATACATACTCCGTAGAAGGGTGTTTTGTGACGAGATCGACTGTAATTACCTTACTGTTCAGTGGAAATAACGGATTAGACCAGAACCCTTTATCATATAAGGAGGCTCGGCCTTCTAAATCATTTGATATTTGAAAATTAGTTTTAGACTCAACATCCGAATAAAGGAATTCATGGATATAAACTGGATAATAAATAATTACATGCGATTACTATAATTGAGAGGAGGCGATGTATTGGATAAACGGGACTATATCAAAAAAGGATTTGAAGCTTATTATCGCCGATATGACCAAGTAACAGAGGATGGATTTTGTAGATGGATGGTACCAGACGTTCCGGGTGAAATGAAGGCTACCGACTCTAATGAGGAGTGGTCGATATGGAGATTAGTTCCTTCTACCGTAACTGATGGCGACATTTGTGCGCTGGAAAAAGAATTCGGGCTGGACTTTCCGGAATGGTATCAAGCATTCATTTCAACCTATCATCACTATTTCGGCATCGTACCAGAACAACCGATCAATAAGCCGTTACGCAACATTCAAGATATGTATAATCCAATCCTGTGCAAGTGTGGTTACCTTCCATTCGCCTGGGACTCCGAGTATGGTCACATATTATGCATGGATCTTACTGGCCCGGATGAGGAGCACTATGCAATCTATGAGATTGACCATGAAATATTATTTGATTTTGATGAAGAAAAGACCGGGCGCGATCAACTGAAAGCGTCAATGAAATTTTTGTATCCCAATTTTAAATCGTTTTTTGACTATGCTTTTGAATTGAAATAGTCTTTATTTTCTTCTGACAGAAGGAAATATTCTTGTCCCTGCTGTATAGCGAATCTCCCATTACTAAAAAGAAGAAGAGCCCTCGTCCGAACGTGGGCTCTTCTGATATTGGTTGCATGATGCTTGCTCGGTCTTGTTAGGCCTCTTGCAGTTGTCGAACCAACTCCTCCGCATACTGCTCTGTAAACCGAAGGTGGCCATTCACCTGTACGATCCGTCCTTCATGAATGCGGCGATCCAACCAGTCTGAAATAAAGGATGGGGCATAGCCGCCTTGACCGAACTCGCCGCCGAAGGCGATCATTTTCTCATAGATACCCAGGTACTGCTCACGGCCGGTCTCTGGATATGACTTTGTATATAACCAAAACTGCACATCATACATCAAATACGAGCCTTCATCTGCATGAAAGGAAAAATGGCCTTTCGCTTCGACAATCTGTGTACAGAACCGGCGGATTTTCTGCTCAATCTGATCCACTTCGATTACGTTAGCGCATAACTCCTCCAGCAACGGAGAAAATTTGCCGTGAGTTACCCTGTAAAGGTCTGCTAGCTTATCCTCCTCAGAGGTATCATAGTCCTCTTCGCTCACCAAACCTTTAATAAACGCTTCGAAATTATCGGCTAGGAACGTAATTTCATAATCACCCTCCTGATCGACATGAATCACTTCCGGTTCGCCATCTCTACCGCAGGCTCGGTAGTCCAGCATGACCACGTCATGGCCTGCCGAAGGACAGTCACAGATCACAACGCCAATGTCAGGATATCCCCAGTCCTCAATCATAAACGGACTTCCAAATTCCCCGCAAAGCGAATAGTTCTTCTCTCGGCCGATTCCCAGAATTCCTGAGATTGCGATATGATCCTCCGCCCAAGAAGTAGCATCCTCGGTCGGAAAGCAGGTGTTCTTTGGAACTCCGCCATTGCGGTGCTTCATCAGTGCGATATAGGAGGACGGGAGCTTATATCCCAATTCTTCCTCGATTGAAGCGATCAGCTCATCTGTAGGCGGCTCGGATAGATATGCCTCTCTTGCATACTCGCTGTCGTCCCAAAAATCGTCAAGCGACATATCTGAAAATGGCGCATCTACTGATAATCCTGCTGATCCATTCTCTTTCAAGGCTGCTTCTTTCTTCGCTGCAATACGGCGTTCTTGTTTTTGCTGTTTTTCCGCTTTTTGCACACTTAACCGCATTAAGTATTCGACATCTTGATCACCAGGATGTAATTGATTAGCGGTACGCAATGCCTGAACTGCTTCCTTATAGCGCTTTACATAATAAAGAGCAAAACCTACCCGATAGTGCCACAGCGGATCGTTCTGTCCCGCTTCAGCGATGCTTTCAAAATGATGGAGCGCTTCTTCATAGAGTTCCAAGTTATTATAAGCTCGGGCCAGTCTACTTATTATGTCGTAATCCCGTTCGTTCTCGGGTATGGCTAACAGTGCATCCACAATTCGCTGGTGTTCATCATCTTCATGCCATTGATTCAATTGATCGATATGTACTTGGTTCATCGCTGCCTCCATGAATTCTATAAATTGTACATCACTTTATACCGTCAGCCATGCGGCACCACCGCCCGCGATCGCCAATAGAGCACCCGCTGATATGATCCATATATGCTTTTTATCTAATTTCACTTCTCCAATGACCCGGGGCAGTAGCCATACAAAAGCAATGGGCGCGTAGGCACCCTGTACCGTGCCCCAAAGAACCATTTGCTTGGCTTGCGCCAGATAAGCACCGGTCGAATCTGGTCGGTCGAAAGCTAAGGTTCCTGCGGTTCGTACGTTCCAATAGGCAATAATCGCGTACAAAATTAAAATGGACAAGGTAAAAGAGACCGTTAGTGTAAACTTAATTTTGTCATGCGAGAACCTTTTTTGCGAGGAATTGGTTGGAGCCAACCCAACTAGGTAAAAAACAAAGCCTACAAAAACAACGCCTCCTATAAACACACATTGAATCGTATTTACAGCGGCCCCCGCCATCAACAGTAAAAACGTCATTTCACCCTCCAACTGTTTGGATTAACAAACATCACCCTATCTGACGATTAGAAGTTTCACAAGTAACGATATCGGAGTATTGACTCCAATTGTTGAACGCCTTATATGCGAACAAGTATAAATCATGGTATCTTCTACCTTTCTAAATAGTAACATCAATACATAGTTGTGTACATTTATAAGAGCACGATCAGGGGGAGTGAATGGGGAGCATGCTCAGTTCATCGTATGAAGAGTTCATTAATCTTGCATGCAAAGAATTCCTCTCCCTTTCTATATGTTACAATTGAATTTATGTATGGCAATTTTGGATTCCGAATTAGTAGATATCCCCGATATATAAGGAAGGTGTAGATCATGTTAAGCGAGAACAACAAGAAGAAGCTGGAACGAATTGTTCGGGAACATCACTTCGAACACGCGTTGGATTATTTACAGCATTCTGTGCGCCAAGGGATTCGTCTGTCCAAAAAGGGGCCAGAGAATGACAAGGAGATGTGCTCTTCCCGCATTGGGGGCGATCCGGATCTGCCAACTGACGTAGAGTGGCCGCTTGATTCTAGCGGAACCGCCATGACGTTCCTGGCTCAACTGCGTCTAAGTGATTTGGCGGCTGTTGATGAGACGTCCTTACTTCCGGTGAGCGGCATGCTTTCCTTTTTCGTTGGCGTAGATGAACCTGCCTATCATATTGAACACAAGGTATTCTATCTACCGGAGGAGAAGATGCAGGATGCCAAGCGGCGTCCTTCGCCAGAGGTAACTACGCTTGAGGAGAAGTTTACCGGTTACAAGGTAACTGCCAGATCCACGATTGAGCCTCCCAATTTCGGCTATGTGGATTACGAGCAAGTAGAGGATGATGAGCATGATTTCGAGCAATACGAAGAACTTTGCTTCGAATTGAATGAAGAGAGCTCCAACGATCTCGCCCTTATGTTCGGTTATCCCGCAACCCAGCATGGCGATTGTGAATATGAAGCGGCGCTTCGACTGTTGACCGGCAAAGCGTACAACTATTCCGTAAAGACGGCCCTGAAGGAGATAACGGCTCATTTGAACGGGGATGCTGACAAAGCGGAGCGTGAAGTCCGCGATACGCTGTTGCTGCTGGCACTAGATTCAGATCAGGATGTTGGATTTTGCTGGTGGGATGCAGGCGAGCTGCAATTTTTTATTCGAAAGGAAGATCTGCTGGCAGGGAACTTTGCACATACGTATTGCTCCCTGTATTCGAGTTAGACAATCATTGAGTATTTCCAATACATCCTTAAAAATGAAAGTTAAGGCACATTCATCGTTATGATATATGCAAAAAACCTCTTCCTGCAATGAATCAACCTTGTCTATGAGCCAAAGGCGTTTGTGAAGGAAGAGGTTATATTGAAATAGGATTCAAGACATTTTCCATGCGGAACGGATCGATGGGGAAGGGCAGTGGACTGGCGGTTGGCCCATCGCATATGGACACCATGGTTTTCCCGCAAACTGCATGTACCCCTATTCCCCGTACAGTATGGCTTCTGCCGAGATCGTTCCCATACATAGCTCTAAGAACGTTGAAGCAACTTGCGCGCTGTCCGCATAGCCTAAATTTCCCGAGTGAGACACAAGAATGGGATATTCATTTTCTTCCGAGCTGCTGCGCATATCCCAAGCATAATGAATACCGCAGCCATCCATGGCAAAGGGGATCGACTCTGGCATATACTCGGGAAATTCATAGGCTAGCATCATTGCCCTGAACTCATCAGCGCTGAAAAACTGAAAATGACGTGTACCATTCCCGAATTCACCGCCATTGGAATAACGAAGGAAATCAAGATAAGCGGCGGGGAGACGCTTGTTCGGAATGAACCATTTTGCCGGATCGAACGGCTGGTATAGCTGATGTAAAGGATCGGTTACAGGAAAGGGATTGCGCTGCCTTCCCCGTATTTCCGTAATCTCCTCCTCAGATAAAGGTTTGTTCCAATGGCTAATGAAATGTTGCGCTTCTAGCTCCGTTAAACCGGGATGCTTCTGGTAGCACACTTCGAATACAGACGCCCAATTCATCCGAGCATTCCTCCTTTTGACCTGTCGATTGATAACATATGAATATTTCAGGGGAAAGTATCACTAATAATGAATTGATTACTAGGATTTTTATTCTTTACTAGGAAAAGGGTCGATTACTTTTTGTTCATAAGAAGATAACACGATATTTGTTGAGGGCGTACCATATTGCATGGAATCATCAATAAATTGTTCTAAACTCTCTACAGAATAGGTTGCTAATTTGACAATATAGCTAATTTCCCCTGCTACCCTGTGACACTCAAGTACATCTGGATGATTACGGCAAAAGTTTGCTAATGATTTACAATCCTTTGACGCAAACAATATAAGTGCAGAAATTGGACGGTTCATTTTTTTTAAAGAAACACGTGCATGGTAACCCTCAATAATTTGTTGCTCCTCTAACTTTCTTACTCGCTCAGTGACGGATGGAGAAGATAAGTGAACAGCCTCTGCTAGATCCTTCATGGAGATTTTCGCATTCGACTGTAATATTCTCACGATGTTTTTATCAATTTGATCCATAACGTATCCAACCTTTTTTTATAATATAGAATAACTAAAATAATTAAAAAATTAAAGCCAAACAATAAAATATCCTTTTCTAGCTTGTTTATGAGCCTTCTATATTTTTATAAAATAAGGATATCAGGAGGTAATTTGGGATATGAAAAAGATATTATTATTATTAGCTAACGGATTTGAAGCAGTAGAAGCTAGTGTGTTTACAGATGTACTAGGTTGGAATAAATGGGAGGGAGATGGATCAACTGAGGTCGTAACAGTTGGTCTTCGGAATCAATTAACCTGTACATGGAATTTTACTGTTATACCTGAAAAAACGGTCAATGAAATTCAACTGGATGAGTTTGATGCACTAGCTATTCCAGGAGGATTTGAAGAAGCTGGATTTTACGAGGATGCCTTCAGTACGCCATTTTTACGTGTAATTCAACATTTTTATTCCAATCAGAAACCGATTGCTAGTATCTGTGTTGCATCATTAGCACTTGGCAAAAGCGGAATTCTTAAAGGAAAAAAAGCTACCACATACAATCATTCAACGAGTAAACGAAAAGAGCAGTTACAGAAATTCGGTGCAGTTGTGCAAAATGATTTCATTGTTCAGGATGGAAATATTATTACATCTTCAAATCCAGGCACAGCTTTTGATGTTGCATTTTTATTACTCGAAAAACTAACATCTAAAAAAAATACGGAACATGTAAAGGAACTTATGGGATTTTAGGCATTGAACTGGATTCGCAGCGGATACCGGTGTGCTCACACTGAATGACTATCGAGGGAAAGACCATGCATGTAGAGTAATGCGCTCCATTAGCAAGTACGCCTACTCGCAAGGGTACGAACCCCAAATAGCTGCCAGCTTGACAACTATGCGTCTACGTCCTTGGCAAAAGCCACAGTAACACTATTTGGAAGATGGGAAGTCATTTCGCCTGACTCCACGAACTGAGGGTTCGATCGAAACGGGTATTCTTTTATGCTTATCAACTCATAAACATGCTTCATATCCGAAACCGCATGATAATGCGGTTTTTTGTTTTTATCAAACCTATTATTTCCGTTCGAAGCACTTTATGACCACAGGAGGAAATTCCAAGATGAGAATCAGGGGTCATCTGCTGCAATATAGCATTGCCAAACCATATATTCCTCTACAACGTACCATTGCTTGTTATAGCAAAAACGTTAAGAAACGGATCATGCTATAATGGAATTATTTGACGATAGGATACTCAAAACTAATCATTTCGATTTTTAGGAGTTGGCGAATGATCCGGTTGTTACATCTGAAATGTAATTTACGGTTGAAGATGATTTTGCTCATCAGCCTACTGATTATTGGAATCTGTTCGATTTTCGGGGTGTTTTTGGAACACTTCATAGGGAAGATAGTAGAAGATCAGACGGGAAAAAGAGCATTGAGTCTGGCGCAAAGCGTCGCGAATATCCCCGAAATACAAAGCGCTTTTCGCCTGAATAATCCTTCCGTCGTGATACAACCGATCGTAAAGCCGATACAGCGGGAATCTGGCGCGGAATTCATAGTTGTCGGAGATACGCGGGAAATCCGGCAATCGCATCCCAATGAAAGCATTATCGGGGCGAAAATGGTCGGAAGCGATAATGACAGGGCCCTGCATCATGGTGAGTCGTACGTGTCCAAAATGGAGGGAACGCTAGGTTTGTCGATTCGAGGGAAGGTTCCCATTTTCGATGAAGGGAAGATCGTGGGGCTCGTGTCGGTCGGTTTTCTTACTAACAATGTGCACCGCATCGTAGCGGAAAATAGCAAATCCCTCTGGCTCACCTTGAGTCTCATTGTTCTGTTTGGCATCGCGGGAGCGGTCTTTATTGCTTCTCATATTAAAAAATTATTGCATAATATGGAGCCCGAGGAGATTTCCCATCTGTATCTGCATAAGGAAGCGATACTGCAGTCCACGCATGAAGGAATTATCGCGGTGACTAATGATGGGGCAATATCAGCAATGAATAAAGCGGCCAAGGATATTCTTTTCACAGACACGGAGCAGAAACAATTGAATTATGCAGGAGCATCCATTCATGAGATTGTCCCTTCCTTACACAGTGACGCACAGGACAAGGAGAGAAGCCGCTTGGTGAACCGAGAGATGGTGCTGGGCGAAGACATCGTACTCGTCAATCAGACCCCCATTGTAAGGGAAGATGCCGTCACGGGGAGCGTCTACACGTTTCGCAAGAAAACGGAACTGGAGACAGTGACAGAGGAGCTGTCCCGTATTAAGCAATATGCGAATGCGCAGCGGGCGCAGACGCATGAGTACTCCAATAAGCTGCATATCATCCTGGGGCTGGTGCAGAACCGGCGACTACAGGAAGCGATTGATTTTATAAAAAAAGAAAGCAATATGCAGCAGGCCAGGTTAACATTCTTAGCGGAAAAAGTAGCCGATCCTCTGCTTCAAGCCTTATTTCAAGGAAAATTCAATCAAGCGAATGAACTGAATATCTCCATGGTCATCCATCCCGACAGCCGTTTGGAAGGCTCATTTGCAGATGAGAAGCAAGATGCGCTGTTAACCGCCCTGGGCAATATCATTGAGAATGCATTGGAGGCGGTAAGGCAACAGGAAGAGGGTCAACGTAAGGTTGCCATCTTTTTTACGGATATCGGAGAGGATTGTATTTTTGAGATTGAAGATTCAGGAATAGGGGTGGCCGAGGCGGATATCCCCCGTATATTTCAGCAAGGATTTTCAACGAAGCAGGGCAGCCATCGGGGAATGGGTCTGGCACTATCGAAGCTGATGCTCAATGTAGTCGGCGGGGAGATATTGCTGGAGGCAGGGGAAGGTGAGCTCGGAGGAGCTTGTTTTATGATTATGATACCGAAGGACGAGAGGAGATCGCTATGAAGGACTTGTTTTCAGTGTTGATCATCGAGGATGACTTTCGAGTAGCGGATATTCATCGGCATTATGTCGAAAAAACAACCGGCTTTGCCGCTCCATACATGGCCAAGAACCGTAAAGAAGCGTTGGATTATTTAGAAAGCGGTGACGCGGTTCCGGATCTGATTCTATTGGATATATATATTCCTGACGTGGAAAGGATGAATCTGTTATGGGAGCTTCGTCAGTCCTGTCATGATGCTGATATCATTATCGTCTCGGCGGAGAAGGATGCCAAGGCGGTTCAGGAAGCGCTTCGCGCCGGGGTGTTCGATTATATTGTCAAGCCGGTAGACGAGGAGCGCTTCAGCCTTACCTTGGAAGAATATAAGGAATATCGGAGCATGATGCGCTCCACCAAAGAAATGAAGCAGAGTGATATCGACGCTTTGTTCGGCTTGCATCGCGTGTTGAGTTCCGTCCGGGCGGATGCGGCTCTCCCGAAGGGGATTGATTCTATCACACTAGAAAAGATTTACTGCGTTTTCACGCAGCAAGTGATCGGGGGAATTACGGCTGTTGAATTAAGCGCCGAGCTTGGCATTAGCCGATCAACGGCGCGGCGTTATTTAGAATATTTAGTATCCTTGAAGAGAGTACGGACGATCCTTATCTATGGCACGGTGGGAAGACCAGAACGCAGATACATCCTTTGTGAAACTTATGAACAAAATCGATAAAATGAATTCTATCGTTCTTATGGCTGCAATATTTATCGCCCGATTTATCCGTGATAAATTTCATAGTAAGCAAAGCGGGTGTTTCGTTCATAGCGAATTGTAAACGCATTCATCCATTGCGGAATACGGAATGGTGAGCAAAGCCGCGATCACGGAAAGGGGATATCCTATTGAGTCTGAGCTTGATTGGTCTAATTACAATTTTAATTATCGTCGCCTTGCTTATTAGCGGCAAAGTGACCCCGATTGTTGCCATGGTGATACCGCCGATCCTTGGCGCATTACTCGCAGGGTATAGTTTTTCGGAAATTGGCGTTTTTTTTGGAAATGGCGTCAGCTCGGTTATCCAAGTCGCGATCATGTTTATTTTCGCGATCATCTTTTTCGGCATTATGCAGGATGTCGGACTCTTTGATCCATTAATCAATAAAATGGTCGCTTTTTCACGCGGAAGCGTCATCACGGTATGTGTCGGAACGGTTTTGGTGGCCGCGATTGCCCATTTAGACGGTTCGGGCGCCTCGACTTTCTTAATTACGATACCCGCGCTGCTGCCCGTGTATAAACGCTTGCAGATGAATCCGTATCTGCTGCTCCTCTTGGTCGGAGGGAGCGCAAGCGTCATGAACATGATTCCGTGGGCGGGTCCGTTGGGCCGAACGGCTACCGTACTGAAAGCGGATGTCACCGAATTATGGCAGCCACTCATCCCTGTCCAGATTATCGGCATGGTGCTCATGCTTGGATTGGCCACACTTCTCGGCATTCGGGAGAAGCGGAGAATCATCCGCAAATATGGATCACGGGAGGAGGCGGCCACGCTGGAGGCGACGGCGGCAGGAGCGGCTGCTTCGATTTTAGTCCAGTCCGAACAAGTGAAAGGTCTCGCTCGCCCCAGACTTCTGTGGGTCAATGCCTGTCTCGCCTTATCGGTGATTGGCGTGCTTGTAGCTGGAATTATCCCGGCGGGCCTAGCTTTTATGATCGGGGTAAGCATCGCCTTGCCGCTTAACTTCTTCAAGGTGAATGAGCAGATGGAACGATTGCGTGCCCATGCGCCTAATGCGCTCACGATGGCCTCAATCATTCTTGCGGCCGGCTTATTTTTGGGCATTCTGAACGGAACCGGCATGCTTACGGCCATTGCCAACGACGCCGTGAAGATACTCCCGAGCAGCATTGCGCCTTATCTGCATATTATCGTCGGCTTACTGGGCGTTCCGTTCGATTTAATATTGAGCACGGATGCGTATTACTTTGCCCTGCTTCCCGTCGTCGATCAGATTGCATCCGGCTTCGGCGTCGCTTCGTTGTCCACTGCGTACGCGATGGTCATTGGTAATATCGTCGGTACATTCGTGAGCCCGCTGTCCCCGGCCTTGTGGCTGGCGCTCGGATTAGCGGGTCTGGAGATGGGCCGCCATATCCGCTACTCACTGTTCTGGATATGGGGCATAAGTATTGTTCTCGTCGTCACTGCTCTATTGATAGGAATTATATAGAAATAAATAGCCAGAAATAATTCTTCTACATCAACCTTGATTGGATTATCCCCAATCTCTTATCTATGAAAAGGGGAGTGAACATGAGAGTAAGCCATCTTGTCAAACAAGCCAAAAAAGGCAACAAAGAAGCATTATTACAGCTCATTATGGCCGATAAGGACGCTTATTCGTTCATCACCTTTTATTGCCCAAAACAAAATGGAGAAGTAGTCAGATTTTAGGTAGAATATATGAAAGCCCGGAGACACTTGCGCTAAGGTGTGGATATTCGCCGGGCTTTTATTTTTTGCACACAACAAATATCGCGTGCATTGTATAACGAAATACCTAAAGTCGATATAGGGATTATATTTCTTATCTGTTCGGAGTTGGCACTAAACAAGTTAAGGACTTCATACTGTATACAGTTTAATAAATAACTCATGCTGCAACCCCTGAAATATGGGATGGTAAAAATAATTTGACCCTGTATAATCAAGAATGTTTATTAATTCAAATTTTACAGGATATGGTGATAAAGATGCATGCAAAAGATGAGTTACTGGTCATCAGCGGCAACGGCCATGTAGGGAGTACCATTTGCGTAAAACGGGGGCAGGTTATCATGTTCGACAGCCGACAAGCCGCTCTTCCGCTGAAAGGGAGGGAAGTTTGTTGAGCGTTTCCGCACTTGAAAGCCCCGGAACAGCTGACAACCAGCGGGCATGGATGATGACAGCAATTTGCCTCAGCGCGTTCTTGTCTCACTTTACCGCCGGGGTAGTGAATGTGTCGCTCCCCCGATTCGTCACCGTGTTTCAGTCCGATATTGGGACAGTGCACTGGATGACGACGGGGTATCTTCTCGCCATTACGTCGCTACTTCCCTTAATGGGCAAGTTAGGCGATCGCTGGGGGCATCGCCGCATCCATAACTGCGGCATAGCCCTATTTACAATTAGCTCTGTTCTGGTAGCGATCTCGCCGAATCTTACTGTGCTCCTCCTTATGCGTATTGTGCAAGCAACTGGCGCGGCAATGTTTCAAGCAACGAATATGGCAATCATCACGTTTCATATGCCGGGCGCGATTCGAGGGCGGGCTCTCGGGTTCGTGAGTACCGCTGTTGCTTTGGGGGGCATGGCGGGACCGGTTGCAGGCAGCTTTACCGCGGCCTGGTTGAGCTGGCAATGGGCGTTCCTGATTCATGTGCCAGTGGCAGTCGCGGCAACCGGGTTAGCGCTGCGCTTCATCCCTGCTGATCAGAAGAAAGAAACGAGGAAAAGCTCATTGGACATAGTTGGAGCCATTTTGTTCATGGGCAGCATCGGCATTGGAATCTACGCCATTGTGAACGGAGGCGCCATAGGGTGGGGATCTTCAAATATGCTTCTACTGTACGTAGTCCTGCTAATTCTTTGGCCTTTGGGCTGGTTGTGGCAGTCCCGACAGAAAGAGCCTTTTCTGCCACTCACGGCATTCCGTATTCCAGCCGTAGCCTGCGGTCTCATCATTAGCTGCGCATCTTTCCTGATGGCCAATATTGCATTAGTTCTCATGCCATTTTATATTTCGGGTATCACTTCGGTATCCACGGCGGATACAGGCTATGTTATGCTGGCGTATCCGCTTCTCCTGGCTGTAATCGGTCCCGTCGCAGGGCACTTATCTGATCGGATAGGATCACGCTGCTTAATGGGACTTGGACTATGCGCCATGGCAGGCGGGTTCATGCTGTTCTCCGGGGTATTCGGCGTATTGCCGTTGTGGGCAGTTATTTGTACGCTGGCCTTGATCGGTTCGGGGATGGGGCTGATCGCCTCGCCGAATAACAGTTTCATTATGAGCCACGCAGTGAAGGAAGACGCAGGGGCGCTCGGAAGCATGATTGCATTGACCCGTAACATTGGCTTGGTGCTTGGTGCCGCGCTGGGACTGGGATTGATAGACGACGGCGATCCTGCCAAACCTTTGGACGCATATCTGAATATCTTTGGTTTCGGCGCTTGGATCGGCGCTGCCAGCCTGCTTCCGCTCGGTTACAGTTGGTACGTGCGGAGAAGGATGGTAAAGAGGCGGCATCGTATCAGTGTGGAAAAATGACGGTAAACTGCCAGCGGACACCGGGGGATGTCATTATGTAGTATAATTGGGGAAGGTCCAATTGGGCTAGCATATGTTAATGAAGGATTGTATCTCAACGCATTCATCCCTTTGGGAGCGGATGCGTTTTTTGTGCAACAGCCCCATCAACAAAACAGTGAGTCACCAGGATTTAGTTGAAATCATTGCAGTATGCTTTTTCGGGCTTTACGGGATATATATGCAGGGGCTTGTAACCGTAAAACATCGATTTCGTTGGAATGAGATTGAACAATGCAGAGAAGACCACACAAACAGGGGAGAAGTGGCGAGAGTATGAAAAAAGAGAGGATATAGCGGCTCTTCGATTCCTCCACTGAACCATCACCATGGTAGGGGACGAATTATAAGAGCCGCTTATGTATAACGATGTAAGAAATTGTTAGCGAACCGTATTAGTTCGGGTCTCTGCAATAGTCAAGGAATTCTGTCTCCACCCATTCTTTTCGATCCGTTTTGCCATTATCATACAAGCAGGTTTGACTGTAGTGTCTTTTAATAATGGTTTTTCCATTGAAGCAATTTCTTTCGGTGTAGTCTAAAATTTTTTTGCCGCACGAGGCTGCTTGGGACGGGCTTGGCACCGCAACGAGGAATACAGATGCACACACAACAACTGCCATCACTTTTGTTATTTTGCTCATATAATCACCTCCTAATATAAACTTATTTCACTTATTATTGGATTATTCTCCTTTATTATGGAAATGTAATAATCTAATTTCCATCTCGCGACAATTATCAATTAAAACGATATGCAAACTAGGGTCATGAAAAGAAGGTTTATTCTAAACTATCAAGAATTATTGATGAAGCGCGATCAACAGTTCAGGCAGTTCGTCCCGCAAGTAACAATGGCTGCGGAACAGGGGAGCAGTGTAGCAAGGCGTGTATGCCACCGCGCTGCGGAGCAGATGCGACTGGGAATTGAGCTTGTCGGGTCTGACGACTAGCAAGAATGCTTACATCACTTTGCTGATAAGGAGCTGAAAAACGTGGAAATTTCGAATGGCCTATACATGCTTGAGCTGAACTTTCACGGGAATACCATCCATCCAACTCTTTTGTGGGATCAGGAAATGGCGGTATTAATAGATACCGGGTTTCCAGGACAAATCGAAGATCTAAAAGCGGCTATGAAGAAAGTAGGAGTCTCACTTGATCAGATTAACGTTGTAATTTTGACACATCAGGATATTGATCATATTGGATGTTTACCTGACATTTTGCGAGAGTGCAGCGATCATGTTCAAGTATACGCACACGAATTGGATCAGCCTTATATTCAAGGGGAACTCCCTCTCCTCAAAGATGGACAAATTAAAAATCCCCCCAAAGGTAGGGTAGACAACACGGTAATCGACGGTCAGGAACTTCCCTTTTGCGGGGGAATTCAAATCGTTCACACTCCTGGACATTCTCCCGGTCATATCAGCTTGTATGTAAAAAGAAGTAAAACATTAATTGCTGGCGATTCGATGTATAGTGTAAACGGAATACTCACAGGCATTCATGAGCCAACCACTCTCAATATCGAGGAAGCTCGATTATCGGTGAACAAGTACTTGGAGTTTCACATTGAATCTGTTATATGTTATCACGGAGGACTGAGCAGGGGAAAAATAAATGATCAAATTCGAATGTTAAAATAGAATGACATCCCATTTCGCAAAATAGTTCAAAAACGATATCATGAATTACAGCATAGAATATGTATGTTAGCTCCATGGAGGCAATCGAGCCTATATCCTTAATATCTCAGGGGGAACACCTATGAATACAGATGAAATCAAACAGCCCGGATATGCTGGGCTCCGTAAAGTAGAAATATCCGATAATGCTCTGAGCATATCGTTTCCAATGTGGATCATGTATCCTACAGGCACTGCAGAACAAACTATTCAATTAGGGCCTTATCCGACCGAGCTAGCAAGTGATGCGGAGGTCTTGGAAGGAACGTTCCCGTTAGTGCTGATCTCTCACGGTACTGGCAGCACTCCTTTCGCATATCGCATGTTAGCCCAGCATTTAGCGCGTAATGGTTTTATCATAGGAATGCCGGAACACCCCTTCAATAACAGAAATGATAATAGCTTGGAAGGTACGATGCAAAATCTTGCGAACAGACCAAGACATATTCGGATGGCCATCGATTGGTTTTTTGAAAATGAGAGCTTTGCAGAAAAAATTATACCAAATGATGTTTCGGTTATCGGTCATTCGCTCGGGGGATACACTGCTTTGGCAGCGGCAGGCGGCGAGCCAACCTCATTTCCACATGAGTCACCGGATGGTCAACCGCAGCGCATTGAGGTTATGCCGGATCCCCGTATTCAGTCGCTTGTACTGCTTGCGCCAGCATCGGTATGGTTTCAATCCGAAGAAGCGTTACGCATGATCAACATTCCGATCTTAATGCTTGATGCCGAAAAAGATCCGTTCACGCCTGCTTTTCACGCGCAAATTATTATGAATGGAGTTGCTGACCGAGATAAGGTTCAATATAGAACCGTGCAAAATGCCGGACATTTTTCCTTTTTGAGCCCATTTCCAGCTTCGATGGTTTCGCCATCATTTCCCCCTTCACAAGATCCTCCTGGCTTTGATCGAATACAGTTTCAAGAGGAGCTTTATGCTGAAATTACGAGATTCTTGGAGAGTAAGTAATCAGTTTGCAATTCTGTAAGAATGATTTCGCTAATACGCTAAGGGATAACTGAGTTAGACATCTTATTTGATGTATGGGAACATTTTTGAGCAGACTGTTCGGGCTAACGCATTTCGCGTCGGCCCGTTGGTTTCTCTTCGATTTACCGCATCCTGCAGAGAAAGCGATTATACGGATTCCGCTGGTTTCTGGTACCAGAAAAGAGCATAGTCGTTCATGGCCGATGCGTGGCCCAACTGACGCAGCATTGTTGACAAGTTGCCCCTATGATAGGTTCCGTGGTTGACCACATGCAGTACAATTTCCGATAAGCGTATTTGGCGAATTCCAGCAAATGGATTGTCTAGCAATATCGTTTGTTCCAAATCAGCTTGGCTTCGGAAGGTTTCTCTATATTGTTCCGATAACTTGGCATAGATTTCAGCGTATTCCTCCACAGAATTCAGGATTTTCTCATTTAGCGGTATGCACGCTGGCAGCGCCTCCCGCATATCCGTACCTGTTAAAATCATGTACCACATCTTATCAACCGTATAAATATGACTAAGGGCATGGGCGATGGTGGGAAAGGAGCTATTCACTTCCTGACTTAGTACAGAAGACGGAAGTTCATTGATCCTATTTAGGATCGTTTGATTCGCCCATGTGTGGTAGTTATACATTTCTACTGGAAGATTCCTCATTCAAATCGTCTCCTTCAAAGATAGTGAGATTGACTAGAATCATTAGCATCTGTACAATAATGGACAAATAAGATCTATAATATCTTTTTAATAGCTTTATACGCTCAAAAGTAATGGCTAAAGCAAAAACTTAACGGTGAATTGGCTGCACTTAGTCCTAATGTGGATTTCCATGTTGTAATTACAGATATTGAATGTCTGTAATATATATTAATCATTTCGCATAAATAAAATACAGAGGAGATAAATATGACAGAATTTTGGGAAGCAAGCTTTATAGAGAAACAAATGATGTGGGGATTAGAACCTTCTAACTCCGCTATTTTGGCAAAGAATTTTTTCCTTGAAAAGAAAGTTAAGGACATATTGATACCTGGTTTTGGTTATGGGAGAAATGCAAAGATTTTTTCAGACAACGGAATTCAAGTAACAGGTATTGAGATATCAAAAACTGCGATTGATCTAGCTAGGAATAACGGGGTTACTGCTAATATTTATCATGGTTCAGTGACGAATATGCCATTTGATAACAAACGATATGACGGCATATTCTGTTATGCTCTGATTCATTTACTGAACAGTTGTGAGCGGAAAAAATTAATTCAAAATTGCTATAATCAGTTAAATCCCAATGGATATATGATGTTTACTGCTGTTACAAAAAAGGCTCCCATGTATGGCAAGGGCAGAGAACTGAGTCAAGATCGATTTGAGATTATGGATGGCGTCAAAATGTTCTTCTATGATTCGAATTCAGTAAAACGAGAATTTGGGAAGTATGGACTAATCGAGTTTTCAGAGATTGATGAGCCGAATAAAGTGATGGAAAATAAGCCTGCTATGAATTTTGTAATGATAAAATGTAAAAAGGGAGCTAGATAAAGTTCGTAAAAAATGATTTTTGGAAAAGGAGCGGAGGGAACATGGTAACACAGCCACTTGCGACAGAGTATGGGGAAGCATTTGCAAATTACATTGGCCAGGTGCCGGCAGGGGATCTGCGGGAGATGCTAGGTAAGCAGCTAGAGCAAACGACGAAACTCATCTCGAACCTCTCGAAGGAGCAGGGGGAGTATCGCTATGCGCCGGGCAAATGGTCTATTAAGGAAGTGCTCGGTCATATCGCTGACACGGAACGCGTCATGGCATACCGGTTGTTGCGCATTGCAAGAGGGGATCAGACTCCTCTGCCGGAATTCGATGAGAATCAGTTCATGAACGGCTCCGCATTCGATTCAATGCCAATGTCCGAGCTGCTGGAGGACTATCAAGCCGTCCGCCATGCGACGTTGACGCTGCTGCGTAGTCTTACCGATGAAGCTGCGCTTCGCACAGGCACCACGAACAACATGACGATATCCGCTCGTGCGCTTGCTTATACGATCGCAGGGCATGAGCTGCATCATTTGCGTGTGCTGAAGGAACGGTATTTGGAATAGGCACGTGATAATTTTATCTTGAAAAAAAGGAGACGATAGCTCTATTTAAAACATTACGAGGCTGCCGCGGGAACAATCGGGTGGCCTCATTAAGCTGCGGAAGGGATAATCACTAGCACTAATTCCTTCCGTGCAATTACGGGGGTCAGTCCTTTAACCCTCTTGAACTTTTATGTTCGATTCCAGATTCAAACAACCGCATTCCTTTGCAATCTGCATAGCCCTATCGCCATTATTTTTGTCAACAATTGCAGTGAGTATAATATCAAAGCCAGATACCATCGTCCCACCAGAACTCATACCGCTTGCACTTGTACTTGTGGCAGCTAAAATACCGGAATCGCGTCCAAAGTTGCCGTTGAGTGTAATCGAACCCAAACTTGGAATATCTCCAGTAATAGGGTTATTGGGGTCATACCCACTTCCAGGGTACCCGTCAAAACGATCAATTTCGGACTCGATTACTTCAAATTCACTCTTCATTTGATCCAAAGCTTTCTTCGCTTGTTCCGGTGATTTAAAGTAAACAATTATCGGTTTTTCAGTCATAAGGATTCTCCTTACCTTCATTTTCAAATAGCTTTACCAGTACTCAGTAAATTACTCTTAGAGAGTACGATCATGTTCTAAAAAGAAAGGCCATCTGGCAAAGGATGGCCTTTTCACATGTCGTTACAGACAGCACGGGAACCGTGCCGCAAGTAATGACCTTAAGGGCGTGGAAAGACGCCCCAAGGAGGGTATATACTAATGGGAGGATTATTCTTAATAAAGGTGTGTAAATATATTCCTTTTAAAAAAGAGACGGTTACCATATGTATGGCAAACCGTCTCTTTTTTAATGGCGTTCTATACGATTAATATTACGAATTGCCTTGGCAATGTCTGGGAGGCTATTAGCTAGAGCAGTTTCAGCCCGTTCAAATCTCCCAAGGGAAAGAAATCGCTTTGCCGCTCGTAAATCCTTGATCGCGCCGTTGATTGCAGTCAGGGCATACTGTGAACAGCCTATACATAACGGCGGTCTTCGCTGTGAAATAATTGCAATGCCTTTGCGTGTTTTACCTATTTTCCTTTTATTAGAAGTCATAGTTATTCCCCCCTTTGTCAAGCAATATATGCTAATCTAACTTCATTTGCCTAGGTTCGTATCATAGTAAGTGAAAAACGCTTCTGATATCGAGTATAAGCTGAATGGAAATGGAGGATGGCAAAAGAAACAAGGGCTACTGACTGCTAAGTCGTCGGGTTACAAGGACATTATTTGATAATGAATGAAGCAACTCCAACTTTATACTTTCCTTAGAAATTCCTGTTACGATGACTTTGCATATAAAAGAGTAACGAGAATGGATTTCTAAGGAGGAGTATTTTCATCATGCAAGCAGTACAACGATTAAAAGGATTAATAGCTCTAGGTATGGCGTTTACGCTCATTCTATCCCCGTTCAATGCCTCAGCGGCAGCGCAAAAGAATGACGGAGTGAAGGGAAATATAAGGGAGATTACATCGACCACGTCATCGAATTATAAAGATTTAGAGTTTCTGAAGCCGATCTTGAAGGACAAGACGGTCGTCAGTCTCGGTGAGAATTTCCACCGTGTTGCAGAATACAGCAGCATGAAGACAAGATTGATCAAGTATTTACACGAAGAGATGGGGTTTGACGTGATCGCATTTGAATCCGGACTTGGGGATGCTTTCATGACGAGCGAGAATGCCCGCAACTTGACCCCGAAAGAGATGATGCAGCGTTCTATTTTTCCAATTTGGCATTCCAAGGAAACGCTGAATCTGTTCGAATACATAAAGAAGTCGCAGGGAACCAAAAACCCGCTCCATCTCGCAGGTTATGACATGCAATTCACCTCAGGTTATCTTACACAGTTTATTGCCGGCTGGATTTCCAAGGTGGACAAGGAGCAAGGCCAGCAGTATTTCAACTTCGAGATGCAAGCCATGACGGATTTGTATAAGGTACTTAATGAATATGGCATGGAAGATGGCCATCCAGAGGCAAAGGCAGCCGTTAAGAAGGTCAAGGAAACGTACGAGCCAAAATATAACGCTTTGATCCAATTTATCCAAGAGCACAAGAAGGAGCTCGCAGCGGCTTATCCAGCCAACCCGAATATGGTGGATATTGCGATCAAGACGCTCGGAGATCGAGTAAAGTTCATCGAGATGGGGATGTGCAATACGAAGGAAAGCTATGAATTCCGCGACCGAATTATGGCTGACAATGTCGAATGGCTAATGAAGGTGATGTATCCCGGCAAAAAAGTGATATTATGGGCACATAACGATCATTTAGCGAAGAATACATCTAAGATTCAGACCAAAGAGCAAGGAAAATGGATCGGCAGCTTCACCAGCATGGGCGAACTGCTCCATAAGAAGCTGAAGGATAAAGCTTATGTCATTGGGCTCTATATGAACAGCGGCAAGGCAAGCACCATTACGACGCAGAAGCTCTTCGATATTAAGCCAATGCCGAAGGGAAGTCTGGAAGAGTTGATGATGCGAAGCGGGTATAAAATTGCATATGCCGATCTTTCCAAGCATAAGTCCCCGAAGCAGAGCAACTTATGGATGTTCAAGCCGATCTATGCAGCGGAGGATGGAATGGCGTCGGAGATTATTGAGCCGATGTCAATGCGATTCGTTCCAAAAGAACAGTTCGACGGTATCATCGTCTTCGATAAAGTGAAGGAACCTACAACCAAGTTCTAATCCGTCTCTATATAGAGGCGATAAATTTAAATATTATAAATAGAAAGTGCCTAGAGCTCATATAGGCACTTTTTTCTATTTTAAAAATAAGGATATTTTCAGCCTCATGTCATCCATAAACTCGTTTACAATCCATATCTAGGCAGATAGATTTGTAATTCTAGGGAACGCTTGTTAAGCTGGTAATAACTACACATCTTATAATCAACACGATCAATGTGGTGAAAACACATGAATGGAAACAAACTAGGGAAGGTAGGGATCTTTTTGAAACATACCAGAATACGAAAAATAGCGCTTTTCGTCGGAATATTATCTTTGTCTCTTACAAATGTCAACTTGTTTACTGGGGTATCCTTACAGGCAGAAGCAAAAGAAAAAAACGACCAAATACCCAAGCCTGCCAATCAAGCTCATCAGCAATTCGTTCAACTTGAGAAAAAGTATGATGCTCGACTGGGCGTTTATGCGATCGATACAGGCACGAACCAGACAATCACTTATCGTTCAAATGAACGGTTTGCTTATACGTCTACTTTCAAGGCTTTGGCAGCAGGAGTTCTACTACAGAAAAACGAAATTGAGCAGCTTGACAAAGTTATTACGTATACAAAAGATGATCTTGTTGAATATTCACCGATCACGGAGAAGCATGTGGATACGGGAATGACACTTGGGGAACTTGCAGAGGCTGCCGTTCGTTTCAGTGATAATACGGCAGTCAACCTTTTTCTTAAAGAACTAGATGGACCAAAAGGAATCGAAAAAGCGCTAAGACAAATTGGTGATCAGGTTACTCACGCGGATCGTTATGAAACAGAATTAAACGAGGCTACTCCTGGAGACATTCGTGATACAAGCACACCTCAAGCGCTTGCTGATGATCTGAAGGCTTTCACAGTCGGAAATGCGCTCCCGGCCGATAAACAAAATCTCCTAATGAATTGGATGCGCGGAAATGCTACCGGAGACAAGCTTATTCGCGCTGGCGTTCCAATAGATTGGGAAGTTGCCGATAAATCAGGAGCAGGAGGCTACGGAACACGAAACGATATCGCCATCGTATGGCCACCAAATCGAGCACCTATTATCATTGCAGTTCTATCCAGCCGCGATAAGAAAGATGCTGCCTATCATAACGAACTGATTGCAGAGGCTGCTAAGGTTACAATGAAAGCTCTCCAGTGACCCCTTTGCTGCTCCATTCCTTATAAAATGCTATCTATTATGGTCGTACCTCATCGTATCAGACTAAAAAAACACAGCGCCGACAAAGGCGCTGTGTTTTTATTTTCACATGGTTCCTGTTGAACATCCCCCGTTACTGTAACCGTTTGAATATGATTCTTTTGCAATGATTAAGATCTGAAGCATTTCAAATGACTATATTTTTTTTGCATCGTTACTATGCACTATTTGTATTTCACGATTGGAATGGCAGTATGTAACATAAAGGAAACCGCAGTATGCAGCGGCACAATTGTCGGAGGGATACGATATGAATAACATCGGAAATGGTCAAGTCCAGAACCGGCACCAAGCACTGGGGTTGTCAGATCAACAGGTTCTTGAAATGTATCAGCATATGGTCTTGGCGCGGAAAGTAGATGAACGGATGTGGCTGCTGAATCGTGCGGGTAAGATCCCTTTTCTCGTTTCTTGCCAAGGTCATGAAGCAGCACAGATAGGGGCGACATACGCGTTGGATCAAATGAAAGATTATCTGTGTCCCTATTATCGGGACATGGGTATGGTTATTGCTTTCGGCCTGACAGCACAGGAATTAATGCTTTCCGCTTTCGCAAAGGCAGGAGATCCAACGAGCGGCGGACGCCAAATGCCGGGTCATTACGGCAGCAAAAGCCGGAATATTCTCTCGGGCTCTAGTGTCGTGTCGAGCCAAATTCCGCACGCAGTTGGAATCGCTTTATCTGGAAAAATGCAAGAAAAAAAGCTAGTCGCATTAACAGCCTTTGGGGACGGCGGCAGCAACCAAGGGGAATTTCATGAAGCGGCGAACTTTGCGGGGGTGCACAAGCTGCCTGTCATTTTCTTGTGCGAGAACAACAAGTACGCCATATCGGTTCCGTTTTCCAAGCAGGCGGCTTGCGAAAGCATCGCGGATCGGGCAAAGGGCTATGGGTTTCCCGGCATCAGTGTGGATGGAAATGATCCATTAGAAGTATACAAGGTCACGAAAGAAGCGGTCGATCGGGCAAGAAGAGGAGAAGGGCCTACGCTTATCGAGGCGGTGCTCTATCGTTTAGTCCCGCATTCAAGCGATGACGATGATCGATCCTACCGTTCCCGCGAAGAAGTGGAAGAGGCCAGGAAGCAGGATCCGCTCGTATCCTTCAGCAATTATCTGAAACATTCGGGACTGTTGGATGAACATACAGACAGGGAGATCCATGATCGAATACTCATGGAAGTCGATGAGGCTACGGAATATGCGGAGTATGCCCCGGATTCAGCTCCGGAAGATGCCCTTAAGCACGTTTATGCAAAATAAGGGGAGTGAGGAGAAATGGCCGTAATTTCTTATCTTGAAGCAGTGTCCCAAGCTCTTCGAGAGGAAATGCAGCAAGATAGCAGGGTATTTGTATTAGGAGAAGACGTCGGAGTGCGTGGGGGCGTATTTCGGGTTACACAGGGATTCCATGAGGAATTCGGGGAACAGCGGGTTATCGACACGCCGCTATCGGAAGCGGCCATTGCAGGCGTATCGATTGGAGCGGCTGCTCATGGAATGAGGCCAGTTGCAGAAATTCAGTTTGCCGAGTATATCATGCCTGCCGTCAACCAAATTGTGAATGAAGCAGCCAAAATGAGATACCGCTCCAACGGAGATTGGAACTGTCCCTTGGTTATTCGTGCCCCTTATGGCGGAGGGGTTCGCGGAGCCCTCTATCATTCACAAAGCGTAGAAGCGATGTTTTGCTGCATTCCTGGCTTAAAAGTGGTCACGCCCTCCACTCCGTATGATGCCAAAGGCTTGCTTAAGGCGGCCATCCGCGATGAAGATCCTGTTATTTTCTTCGAGCATAAGCGATGTTATCGTTCGATCAAAGGAGAAGTGCCGGCCTCGGATTACACGGTGCCGATCGGGAAGGCGGATATTAAGCAGCAAGGGGAAGACATCACCGTTATTTCTTACGGTCTAACCTTGCATTTTGCGCTAAAAGCGGCAGAGCAGCTATCCAAAGATGGATACAGCGCTCACATTCTGGATCTGCGCACCCTATATCCTCTGGACAAGGAAGCTATTGTAGAGGCTGCTCGCAAAACCGGAAAAGTGCTCATTATTCATGAAGACAACAAGGAAGGCGGCGTTGGTGCTGAAGTCGCGGCGATCATCGCAGAGGAATGCCTCTATGAACTGGATGCTCCGATCAAACGCCTTTGCGCTCCGGACGTCCCCGCTATGCCTTACAGCTTGCCAATGGAAAAGTTCTTCATGCTCAACCCGGATAAAGTATATCAGGCCATGAAAGAATTGGCTGAATTGTGATCCGACGGGAGGAGAATATGGCTGAGAAAATCGTTATGCCCCAGTTAGGTGAAAGTGTAACGGAAGGAACCATTTCCAAGTGGCTCGTCAACGTCGGGGATAAAGTCAATAAATACGATCCTGTATGCGAAGTGCTGACAGATAAAGTGACTGCGGAGGTTCCTTCTACTTTTAGCGGCACGATAACCGAAATTGTCGTTCAAGAAGACGAAACGGTAGCAGTAGGAACTTTGCTCTGCTGTATTGAGGAGGAAAAACAAGCGGTCATACCGGGTGAATCCAAGCCAACTGCCGCCGACCCATATGAAAAAACCGTTGATACTACCGTACAATCAGCCAGGCAGCAGCGCTATTCGCCAGCCGTGCTCAAACTGGCGCAAGACAACAACCTCGATCTTTCCCGTATAGAAGGATCAGGCATTGCGGGACGCATCACCCGGAGAGACATCATGCAAATCGTACAAGGAAAGAAACAACCCAAAGACTCCCCAGTTTCGCAAAAAGAATCTCCATCTCAGTCGTTATCACAAGGGGCACCATCAATTCCCGCTATTTCACTGCCGTCCGAATCCATTGATGCATGTTCTGTCTTACATGCTACCATTCATCAAACCGACGAGATGATCCCGGTTACCGGCGTCCGCAAGACGATAGCCAAACGAATGGTACAAAGCAAGCAGGAAATCCCGCACGCATGGCTTATGGTGGAATGCGATGTCACGAATCTGGTTAGTTATCGCAGCCGGATCAAAGACGAGTTTAAGAAAAAAGAAGGACTCCATCTCACTTATTTGCCATTCTTTATTAAGTCAGTAGCGGAAGCTCTGAAGGAATTCCCTATTTTAAATTCGCAGTGGACAGACAATCACATCATCGCCAAAAAAACGGTTCATATCTCGATTGCCGTAGCCACCGAGAATGCCTTATTCGTTCCGGTCATTAAGGACGCCGACCAGAAAAGCATTTTCGGTCTAGCCAAAGCGATAGACGAATTGATCACGAAAACGAGAGAAGGCAAGTTAACGCAGGCGGATCTAACTGGCGGAACGTTTACCGTGAATAACACAGGCTCCTTCGGCTCCGTGCTTTCAGCCCCGATCATCAATCCACCGCAGGTAGCCATTTTAAGTATGGAAGCCATCGTCAAACGTCCGATCGTCATCAATAACATGATTGCCGTTCGCGATATGATGAACATTTGTCTTTCCTTGGATCACCGGGTTTTGGACGGTCTTGTGTGCGGCCGCTTCTTGAAGAGAGTCAAGCAAAAGATTGAAAGTTACGGCACGGACATCGGACTTTATTAAAAAGGAGCGATGAAATCATGCATTTTGATTTAACCGAAGAACAGGCCTTGATCAAAAAAATGATGCGCGATTTTTCGGAGGGTGAGGTTGCACCGGGCGCGGATGAACGGGATCGTACGAAGCAATTTCCGAAGGATGTCTTCGATAAATTAACGAAGGTAGGCGTCATGGGTCTTCCTTTTCCCGAACAGTATGGCGGCGGGGGAGCGGATACCATTAGCTTTGCTATCGCTGTAGAAGAATTAAGCCGGGTCTGCGCATCTACGGGTATTACCTATTCCGCTCATATTTCATTAGGCGGAGCACCAATCCATTTATTCGGAACGCACGAGCAAAAGAAAAAATACTTAACTCCTCTTTGTACAGGGGAATACATGGGCGCGTTTGGACTGACGGAACCGAATGCAGGCTCCGACGCAGGCGGAACCCAAACGACAGCGAAGTTGAATGGGAGCCAGTGGATCATTTCCGGTTCCAAATGCTTCATTACCAACGCAAGCTTTGCCAAAAACCTGTCGCTCACGGCCGTCACCGATCGCACCAAAGGGACGGATGGAATCAGTGCGTTTATCGTGTCTACAGATGCGCCAGGATTTACGGTCATTAACAATTACGAAAAAATGGGGCTGCACGCTTCAAATACAACGGAATTAATTTTACAAGATGTAACCGTTCCCAAAGAAAATCTTCTAGGGAAAGAAGGACATGGATACAAGCAATTTTTAGCTACGCTTGACGGAGGCCGAATTGGTATCGGAGCGATGGCGGTTGGAATTGCCCAAGGGGCTTACGAAAAATCACTCCAATATGCTAAAGAAAGAAAACAGTTTGGACAAAGCTTATCCTCCTTTCAAGCCATCCAATTCAAGCTGGCCGACATGGCCATGAATATTGAACTGGCACGCACTATGGTGTATAAAGCGGCATGGCTTAAGGATAAAGGCAGGAAGTTCAAGAAGGAAGCGGCAATGGCCAAATTATTTGCTTCGGAAATATGCATGAAGGCGTGCGATCAAGCCGTTCAGATCCATGGCGGTTATGGATATATGAAAGAATACCAGGTTGAGCGGTTCTTCCGGGACGCCAAGCTGCTTGAGATCGGGGAAGGAACTTCGGAAGTGCAACGAATGGTCATTGCACGCCAGATCGGTTGTTAAAGGGGATCGTGACTATGTTCAAAAAGATTCTAATCGCCAACCGAGGCGAAATTGCAGCTCGAGTGATCCGCACTTGCAAAACGCTGGGCATTGCCACCGTCAGCATCTACTCGAAAGTGGATAAAGAAGCCCCTCACGTCAAAATGGCGGATGAGGCCTACGAAGTCGGAAATCCCAAAGTAACAGACAGCTATTTAAAAATTGACAAAATTTTAGAAATCGCCCTTCTTTCAAAAGCGGATGCGATACACCCCGGCTACGGACTTCTTTCGGAAAATGCGGAATTTGCACGCCGTTGCGAGGAAGCCGGTATCGTATTTATCGGTCCATCAGCAGATGTCATTGCCCGTATGGGCAGTAAAATTGAAGCCCGAAACAGCATGGAACAGGCAGGCGTGCCTGTTGTCCCCGGCATTTCCTGCCCGTTAGCGGATGCGGAAGAAGCGGCACAGGCAGCCAGCCGTATCGGCTATCCGGTTATGCTGAAAGCCTCGGCCGGCGGTGGCGGCATCGGCATGCAAATCGTAAATAACGAATCGGAGATGAAGCAAGCATTTGAAGGGAACCAGAAGCGTGCTGCTAATTTCTTCGGAGATGGGGCCATGTATCTAGAGAAGGTCGTGGAAAATCCTCGGCATATCGAAATTCAGATTTTGGCTGACGCCCAGGGGAATACCGTCTACTTATGGGAGCGGGAATGTTCCATTCAACGGCGTCATCAAAAAGTCGTAGAGGAAGCTCCTTCTGCCTTTTTGGATGAACTCATGCGAGAAAAAATGGGAGAAGCGGCGGTTAGGGCGGCTAAATCGATTGGATACCGGAATGCCGGAACGATCGAATTTTTAGTCGACGAGCACAAAAATTTCTATTTCCTTGAAATGAATACTCGTCTGCAGGTGGAGCATACGATTACAGAAGAGATTACCGGCTTGGACTTGGTTGCAGAGCAGCTGCGAATTGCGGCAGGACATTCTTTGAACTTTGGTCAATCTGATGTGAAACGCGAAGGCCATGCGATTGAAGTACGGATTTATGCGGAAGATCCGAAGACGTTCTTCCCATCTCCAGGAGTAATTACAAAGTTTTCTATACCTGAAGGAGAAGGAATCCGCCATGAGCTGGCTGTACACGATGGTTCTGTGGTCACGCCCTTCTATGATCCGATGATTGCGAAGCTGATCGTCAAAGAGAAGGATCGCAATGAAGCGATTGATCGGCTTCAACAGGCGCTGGCCGAGTATCAGGTTGAAGGTATCAAGACAAACATCCCAATGCTGCAAGAAGTCCTCGCGCATCCGGCATTTCGTTCAGGCAATACAACAACAGGCTTTGTTGCGAAATATGTACTGAAGCAGACATGACTTGATTGGATAAGGCCTCGGCGAGTTACCGAAAGGCTATTCGTAAAAAAGGAGGTTATTCAGATGAGCAAAATCGTGGCGGTTATGGCGGGGAATGTATATAAGATTCTTGTCAAGCCTGGGGATCAAGTCGAGGCAGGACAAAATGTGGTTGTGTTGGAATCGATGAAAATGGAGATTTCCATTACATCTGGCACCGGAGGGACGGTAAACAAGGTCAACGTGAGCGAAGGCGACTTTGTTGATGAGGGAGAGCTGTTGATCGAGTTGGATTAAACGGATGCTGGGGGTTGGGGGAGATGAACTGGCCGGCGAGTGTGACGATCAAAGAGGTAGGTCCAAGGGACGGATTGCAAAATGAGAAGGTGTTCGTTGCAACAGAAGATAAAATCGCTTGGATCAACCAATTGTCCGGTACCGGAATGAAATCCTTAGAAATCACTTCATTTGTGAATCCGAAGTGGATTCCAGCGCTGGCAGATGCCGCTGAAGTTGCAAAAGGAATTAAGCGTATGCCTGGCATTACGTATTCGGCGCTCGTTCCGAATCGGCAGGGTCTAGAGCGAGCACTTGAAGCCAACGTGGATGAAGCGGCCGTCTTTATGTCTGCCAGCGAGACCCATAATCAAAGGAATATAAACAAGTCAATAAACGTTACTTTTCCCATTCTGCGAGAAGTTGTGCAAGCTGCTCTTTCCGCAGGAAAGTCAGTCCGCGGTTATGTATCAACGGTCTTTGGCTGTCCTTATGAAGGTCCTGTTTCTATCGACGAGGTCATCCGAGTATCGGATACGTTGTTCGAAATGGGGATAAGCGAGTTATCTCTAGGGGATACAATCGGCATTGCAAATCCAAAGCAGGTACAAGACGTATTGGATATGCTTCTAAAGCGTTTTGATGCCAAGAAACTGGCTCTGCACTTTCACGATACACGTGGAACGGCACTGGCTAATATTCTGGTGTCCATGGACATGGGGATCACAACATTCGATGCCTCTGTCGGAGGACTGGGAGGGTGCCCGTATGCCCCTGGAGCCTCCGGCAATGTCGCTTCGGATGATTTGCTTTTCATGCTGGATGCGATGGGGATTCAGACGGGGGTAAATCAGGAAAAGCTGCTCTCCGCGGCGCGCTTCATTCAGGAGAAGATCGGAAGAACGTTGCCGAGCCGGAATCTACAGGTCGACAGCTCGAACGAATAAGCAGGTGCATGATTTGGTTCAGGGAAGGAGGAGCGATCATGGAAAAAGCCGTATTAGTTTCTAACAGGGGAAATGGAATTGTGCTCATCACGTTGAACCGGCCGGAAGCCGCCAATTCGTTATCAATCAAGATGCTCGAACAATTGCGTGATGCGGCAGCGGCATGTAAATTGGATCGGACTGTTCGCTGTATCGTAATCACGGGCGCTGGCGAGAAAGCATTTTGCGCAGGGGCCGATTTAAAAGAACGCGCAGGCATGGACATGAACCAGGTACGCAAAACAGTTTCTTTGATTCGCGAGACCATCAATGAGGTAGAAGCCTTGCCCCAGCCTGTCATTGCCGCTATGAACGGAGCCGCTGTTGGCGGGGGAATGGAAGTGGCGTTGGCCTGTGACATTCGGATTGCCTCTACAACCGCCACATTCGCCCTTGCGGAGACTTCGCTCGGGATTATTCCCGGCGCTGGAGGAACGCAACGGCTGCCGAGGCTGATCGGGAAGGGGCGCGCGAAGGAACTCATTTTCACGGCAAGAAAAATCGATGCCGAAGAAGCAAGGAACATCGGGCTGGTAGAGGCTGTGACTCTGCCTGAATTCCTGCTCGATAAGGCCTTAGAAATGGCGGGCCGTATTGTTCGAAATGCTCCAATCGCTGTGACCCAGGCCAAATTTGCCATCGATAAGGGATTGGAAGTGGGGCTGAACACCGGGCTGGCGATTGAGCAGCATGCATATGAAGCGACGATTCCGACAAAGGATCGCTTGGAAGGACTGCAGGCGTTCAAAGAGAAACGTCCTCCCATATTTAAGGGCGAGTAACAAGCATGTCGCAGATAAGGAGGAATAGGGGATGTCCATCGAATTCAATCCGGAGGAGCTGCAGGAACGTGTTTCACGAATTCTCAAAGGAGGGGATCCGTCTTATCATCAAAAGAATGCAGATAAAGGAAAGCGATTTGTGCGCGACCGGTTGAAGCTATTGTTTGATCCGGGTTTCGAGCTGGAGGATGCATTGTTCGCTAACTGCGCTGCAGAAGATCTTCCGGCGGATGGCGTCGTTACGGCGATTGGAAAGATGAACGGGAGAACCGTGTGTGTAATGGCCAATGATTCTACCGTAAAAGCCGGTTCTTGGGGATCGCGTACGGTAGAGAAGATCATTCGAATCCAAGAGACGGCGGAGAAAATGAGAGTTCCGTTGATTTATCTCGTGGATTCAGCCGGTGCCCGTATTACAGATCAGGTCGAGATGTTTCCCGGCAGGCGCGGAGCTGGCCGTATTTTTTACAATCAAGTCAAATTGTCGGGCAAAATCCCTCAAATCTGCCTGCTGTTCGGCCCTTCGGCTGCGGGCGGAGCCTACATTCCGGCATTTTGCGATATCGTGATTATGGTAGATGGAAATGCATCGATGTATCTCGGATCCCCGCGAATGGCGGAGATGGTGATTGGAGAAAAGGTTACGCTAGAAGAGATGGGCGGAGCTCATATGCACTGCTCGATTTCAGGGTGCGGGGATGTACTGGCAAAAACCGAAGAAGAAGCCATTTTGATGGCGCGGCGATATCTTTCTTATTTTCCCTCCCATTTTTCTGAACAACCGCCGGTCGCAGAACCAGTGGCACCACCATTCTTTGAGAAATCATTGGAAGAGCTCATCCCGACCAATCAGAATGCCCCGTTCAATATGTATGACCTGATTGATCGGATTATCGACGAGAGATCATTCTTTGAGATAAAGAAGCTGTTTGCCGGAGAGCTCATTACAGGATTGGCCCGAATGAACGGAAAACCAGTCGGGATTATTGCCAATCAGCCGCGGGTGAAGGGAGGCGTGCTGTTCCTCGATTCAGCGGATAAGGCAGCCAGATTTATTACCCTTTGCGATGCATTTCATATCCCGCTTCTATTTCTTGCCGACGTCCCCGGTTTTATGATCGGCACGAAGGTGGAGCGAGCAGGAATTATCCGCCATGGGGCGAAAATGATATCAGCTATGTCCGAAGCAACCGTGCCTAAAATTTCGGTAATCGTTCGCAAAGCGTACGGAGCAGGCCTTTATGCGATGGCTGGTCCAGCATTTGAACCGGATTGTTGTCTTGCATTGCCTACGGCCCAAATTGCGGTGATGGGGCCAGAGGCCGCAGTTAATGCCGTATATGCCAATAAAATTGCGGGGCTTCCTGAAAACGAGCGAGCTGCCTTTATCGAACAAAAGCGTGAGGAATATAAGCAGGACATTGATATTTACCGGCTAGCCTCGGAAATGATTATTGACGGAATTATTCCTGCCAATTTGCTGCGTACCGAGTTAGTCAAGCGTTTCGATGCTTATTCATCAAAGGCTGTCGTCTTCTCAGAGCGCAAGCATCCGGTATATCCGGTTTAAACCATCGACATTTTCGAACAGCACCAAGCGTTTAGCGGCGCGAGGTGCTGTTTTTGGCGTGTCAAGCATATCATGATCTTGAGCCAAGGGATGAATGGTTTGGATACCACTTTGCCTGTAGGGGAAGGAGGAAGATCCGGATCAGATGGATATTAAACAGCTTCATTATTTTGCAGAAGTAGCCAAGCATAAAAATTTTACAAAAGCTTCGCAGGTTTTGTTTGTTTCTCAGCCATCTATCAGTAAGATGATCAAAAGTCTCGAGGATGAGTTGGGTGTTACTTTGCTTGACCGTTCCGACAGGGAGATTGTACTCACCGATACAGGAAGGCTGGTTAACGAGAAGGCTTTGAAAATTTTACAGATGCTAGAGGATCTATCTTCTTCTGTAAATGAACTGGTTCACGTGCAAAGAGGAAAAGTGACAATGGGGATCATGCCTACAATCAGCGCATTGCTTTTCCCAAAAATCATTGCCGGATTCAAGAAGAGATATCCAAAAATTGAGATTCAAATGGTAGAATACAGCGCGAAACAAGTAATGATACAGATGGAGCAAGGAAATATCGATTTTGGGGTCACGGTGCTGCCGGTGAACACACGTTTGTATCGAACGGTTTCCTTGTTAACGGAAGAACTGGTAGTCATCGTGAGCAGTCATCACTGGCTGGCCGGGAGAAAATCCGTCAGCTTGACTGAATTGCAGAATGAGCCGTTCATACTGTTCACCAAGGAATTTGCCCTTCATGACGTAGTAGAGCAAGCATGCTTGCAGGCTGGGTTCGAACCCAAGGTCGCTCATTTGACCTCTCTATGGGATTTCTGTTGCGAGATGGTAGCTTCGCAACTTGGAATATCATTGATTCCTCGGTCGATGGCGAACCGTTTGCACCATCTTGCCATTCATGCCGTTACCGTCTCTCAACCGGAAATTGCTTGGGAGTTGGCTCTCATTTATCCTCGGGATAAATATATTTCATATGCATCCCGCGCGTTTATTTCCTATCTCAAGGCCAATCCCCCGAATCATCCAGGATTATGAACATTGGCTGGTTCCATTTATGAATGGGAACTCTCGGAAAATGGAATTGGCGAACAACAGATGACTGCAGGGATTGGATGAAGCGGAGTCCAAAACCTATCATCAGGTTTTAGACTCATTATTAGAAACTTCAACCATTCGTCATTGAATTACGGAAAATATAAAAGCGAAAGGGGGCATTTATTTACCTTTGCAATTTTTTATGCCAAGAAGCGCATTCGCCGGACAATAGCGGGTTGTGCCTGTAATGATTGGAACCAATCCAATTAATCCCCACCATCTTCTGTAATAAAGTCCTGCAAAGATGATTGCAGCTCCAACCGAAATTCGAATCGCTTGTTCCGTTTTACCAACATTACAGTTCAAGTTTTTTCACCTCCGTAAGTTAAGTCAATTTGCTTAAACACATATTAGAGTTACCACATAATTATGGTTTGAAATAGGGTGCATTCTCATGCGTGGAATAGATTGGCTAAACTAGGTTCAAACACACTCTCCTAATGAGCTGTAAGGGGAGTTTTTTTATTTGATTCTTTCTTAAAGGATAAATATGGTATTTATGTGTTATATATACACTATCATGTTTGATAAGAAAACCCATATTTGGGATGTATTATGCTAAATACTCGAAATAGACTCAAAAAAATTTTATTCCTGTCATAAAAGTTATGAAATTTCGTATTCTTTCTATTTATAAATATAAAAAATCCATACCAAATTACCGATAAAAAAATTAATGTAGTACATTAGTACTACAAATTCACATAAAAAGGGGATCACTGTATGAAGAAAAAATCAAACCATTTGAAAGGAAGGAAAGTACTCGTAAGTTTGTTAGTAAGCTTACAAGTATTCGCTTTTGCGAGTATTTCCTCCGCTGCACCAACCGAACCCAATGATATTGATATGGGGATCGCAGGCCTGAACTATAATCGCAATGAGGTTTTGGCTGTACAAGGGGATCAAATCAGTAGTTTTGTTCCCAAAGAAGGCATTCAATCCAATGGCAAATTTATCGTGGTTGAACGGGACAAAAAATCACTTACAACGTCACCCGTAGATATTTCCATCGTTGATTCAATCACGAATCGCACTTATCCAGGCGCAATACAGCTTGCAAATAAGGACTTTGCGGATAATCAGCCTAGTCTGGTTATGGCTGCGAGAAAACCATTAGATATTAGCATCGATCTGCCTGGTTTGAAGAACGAGAATACAATTTCTGTTCAAAATCCAAATTACGGCACTGTATCTAGTGCCATTGATCAGCTCGTATCGACTTGGGGCGAGAAGTATTCCGGCACGCATACACTGCCTGCAAGATTGCAATACGCTGAATCCATGGTTTACAGCCAAAATCAAATTTCCAGCGCCCTGAATGTGAACGCTAAAGTGCTGAACGGTACGCTCGGAATCGACTTTAACGCGGTTGCAAACGGTGAGAAAAAAGTAATGGTTGCTGCTTACAAGCAAATCTTTTATACCGTAAGTGCAGGACTGCCCAACAATCCATCAGACTTGTTCGATGACAGTGTGACATTTGCTGAGTTAGCTCGCAAAGGGGTAAGCAATGAAGCACCACCGCTGATGGTATCTAACGTGGCTTACGGCAGAACCATTTACGTAAAATTGGAAACAACTTCTAAGAGCAATGACGTACAAACGGCATTTAAATTGTTGCTCAATAATCCTAGCATACAAGCTAGCGGACAGTACAAAGATATTTATGAAAACAGCTCGTTTACTGCCGTTGTTCTAGGCGGTGACGCACAAACCCATAACCAAGTCGTTACGAAAGACTTCAATGTTATCCAAAGTGTAATCAAGGACAATGCACAATTCAGCAGCAAGAACCCAGCTTACCCGATTTCATATACAAGTGTCTTCTTGAAAGACAATTCCATTGCTGCAGTTCACAACAATACCGAGTATATCGAGACGAAAACGACGGAATATTCGAAGGGTAAAATTAAGCTTGATCATAGTGGTGCATATGTAGCTCAGTTTGAAGTATATTGGGATGAGTTTTCATATGATGCAGATGGACAAGAAATCGTGACTCGTAAAAGTTGGGATGGAAATTGGCGCGATAGAACTGCTCATTTCTCAACAGAAATCCCACTTCCTCCTAATGCTAAGAACATAAGAATTTTTGCGAGAGAATGCACAGGTCTTGCTTGGGAATGGTGGAGAACAGTTGTTGATGAATATAACGTTCCGTTAGCAAGCGATATTAATGTTTCGATTTGGGGAACAACGTTATATCCGAAATCATCCATTACTCACTAATTATATATGAATGTATGAACATCTCCTCATTTACTTGGGGAGATGTTTTTTGCTTTTGCATGTTTTTGCTGCTTACTCATTTATGATAGGATTTGCACTAATTACATCGGTAGTGAAGAGATATTCGGGGGTTATACAAAAATTATTTGTACTATTTGTATACTATGATTAACTTGATTTCATGATTAGATTCAATTGATGGTATGGGAATGTCCTTATTTTGAACTATGGAAGTCAACCGATATATGTCATCTTTATAGAAAGAAACCATGTTTTCAAGCTTACCCTTTACAATTTGACGTAGGGAAGCGGGCTTCAATGCACGACCCTTCCCTTGAAGGCTAATTACGAAATCTGCGACCCAATCCATATTCAATGTATCTAAATCACGGAATATAGTACGTTTCGTTACTTCAAATTTATCTGCTAATTCTTGAATCGTAACTCGTTCTTTATTCGTTAACCCCCCAATAATGCCTATCAACCTGTCAATCTTCAAAGAATCACCTTCTCATGCTTGCTTTATTGTGTGGTGTATTATATCAAATTGTTCTTGCTGATGCTCAGACTTCGAATAGCTAAAAATACCGCTTCAAAATATATTGACAACAAAACAGATGGGACTATTTAACTTATTTAGTAATATTATTTCCTAGTCTAGAAATGTTGACGAAATGTGAATAATCGTGTTACTATTATCTCGAATTCAAGATATATGGATTCGAACCTTTTTACACTTTTTAAAGGTGGGATTAAGAAATGGGTTTTTTAAATAGGTTCTTTGCTTCAAATAAAAAGGAGGAAAAAGTAATGGCAGAATTAAATATCGGAATCATTATTGGATCAACACGTGAAGGGCGTGTAAGTCCACAGGTGGCACAATGGGTAAAAGAAATTGCAGATCAACGCGGAGATGCGAATTATACAATTATTGATATTGCAGATTACAAATTGCCTTTACTAGGTGAACCAGGGCAAGATGCTTCTGGTGCACAAGCTTGGTCAGAAGTGATTGCAAAGCAAGATGGGTTTGTTTTCATCGTACAAGAGTATAATCATTCCATTACAGGTGCTCTCAAAAATGCACTGGATTATTTACGAGTTGAATGGAATAACAAAGCTGCGGGTATTGTATCTTATGGCTCTGTAGGTGGTGCGCGAGCGGCTGAACATTTGCGTGGTATTATGGGTGAGCTATTAATTGCAGATGTACGTGTACATCCAGCCTTGTCACTATTCACAGATTTTGAAAATGGTACTGATTTTAAACCAAAAGCAGTGCAAACCGATTCTGTTAACCAAATGTTAGACCAATTAATTCCTTGGTCCAAAGCTTTATATACAATTCGTTAATTTTAATAATTTATTTCACTAGTAAAGGAAGTATTTGTATGCATATTGAATGGTCAAATACACAGATGTATAACACGATTATGTCTATTGCAACAGGAATAGGTCTCTTGCAGCTAGTCCGTTTTGGATGGCTTCTTAAAAGAGGAAGACAAGTAAGTTTAGAGGGATGGGCTATAGGATTTGCTGTATCCGGCTTTATTCTTACTCTTCTGGGTGGAGCCATGACGCTCACATGGCCTTTATCCAAAGTAGGATTTCCTTTTGACGATATTATATTTGGAGAACCCTCTCTTGCATTTGGAGTAATGTTGCTTGCAGGGGCAGTTATCCTTTGGCGTATGTCAAATAAAATATCGAAAAATGAACAAATGACAAAAGAGTTCAAAAAGGACTCAAAAGTAATTCTTGATCAGACTGTCGAAATGGCTCGTCCTCTTTCTTATTTTGCTTCAGCGATGGGACTTGCCCTGATTTCAATTGCAATTGCAGGTGTATATTTCCAACTGTTTGCAGCGCCGCCTGAAGAACCTATTTCAGGTCAGTTTGCAGACTACCCTATGCTTGAAGCATCGTTTATTTCAGGACTATACGCACTTACTGGAATTGGAGCTATTTTGCTGCCCTTCTCATTAGCGAATAGAGAGTCTTTTGTTGTTAAAATTATGAGTACTGTTTGGACAATTACGGGAGTGTCATTCACTTTATTCGGAGCATTGAATTATTTCACTCATATTGGATTAATTGTAAATACGATGTAATAAAGAAGCAGTCATATCTACCACCTGGTGTGCATCTTAACACCTTCAAGAGAATGTTTTTATGTCGCAAGATATGAAGACAACCTTGGAGGTGTTTTTTGCGTTGGCATTAACATGATCTCACAATAATCGGATGATGATATCATCTGACGACCATCTAATCCAATATTTCTTTCTGTTCTTCTTCGTTACTCAGTCCATTCAATTCAAAAAAGGGACATAAGATCCTAAATGTTACTTTTAGGTGCCTATATAACTTAAAAGTGCGTACTTACCTTCGCAAAAGATACTCCTTATAATACATGTTGTGGACATCTTCAAACCTAACGCGAATGATAGAACTAACTCCATTGGACTTATTCATACAGCTTTAATATGGTGCTTGGAGCTGTGAATCCTTATTCGTTGGAGTATAGCGTTAGAAGAAAACGATCAAAATAGCGGTAAAGATCGGGTACTTCAAAGTCTGGTTGAAATAAAGAATTTGAAGAGAGGAGGATAGGATACTATGCCATTCATTGAGCTAAATACTTGGCCAACGATGTCAACAGATGAAAAAAAGGAATTCATTTATAATGTAACCGAACTTACAACAAAATTATTAAAGATTGTCCCTGACAAAATTCAAGTATTGATAAAAGAACTCGAGAAAGAAAACTGGGGAAAAGCTGGGGCAGCCGCAATCGATGCTAATTTTGCAGAGAAGAGCAGGATGGTCAATTGGAATACAAAAGAGTCTTATCATGCACTGGATAATAACATAGATGGAATGGCTGTCATCACGATTGATATATGGAATACATTTGATCAAGATACAAAGGATAAATGGGTAAACCAGCTTACACAAATAACTTCTAAATTCACTCATGCACCTATGGACAAAGTACTTATCGTCATTCGTGAAATGATTCCAGGTAACTGGGGACAAAGTGGTGTAACGGGAGCAGATAAAGACTTTCTTTCCAAAAGTCGGACATTTTAAATAAAGACCACGCATTCGAAACAGATAATAATGGAGGGAATTGGAATGGCCAAAAATTTGCAGGATACAACGACGTTGCATAACGGTGTAAAAATGCCTTGGTTTGGTATTGGAGTATTTAAAGTAGAAGAGGGGCCTGAGTTAGTTAATGCGGTAAAAGCAGCTATTGCGAATGGTTATCGTAGTGTTGATACTGCAGCTATCTATGGTAATGAAGAAGGAGTCGGACAAGGCATCCGTGAAGGAATTCAAAAAGCTGGGATTTCAAGAGAAGACTTGTTTGTAACTTCCAAAGTATGGAATGCTGATTTGGGATATGAGTCCACAATTGCCGCATACGAAACAAGTTTAAAAAAGCTCGGGCTGGAATATCTTGATTTATACCTCGTTCACTGGCCTGTAGAAGGTAAGTATAAAGACGCATGGAAAGCGTTAGAGACCCTTTATAAAGAAGGAAGAGTAAAAGCAATCGGGGTAAGTAATTTTCAAATTCATCATCTTGAAGAATTGATGAAAGATGCAGAAATTAAACCGATGGTGAATCAAGTGGAGTATCATCCGCGTTTGACTCAAAAAGACCTCCAATCGTTCTGCCAAGAACATGGAATCCAGCTAGAGGCATGGTCCCCATTAATGCAAGGGCAATTATTAGACAACGAGGTTTTAACAGAAATTGCGAGAAAATATAACAAATCTGTAGCTCAAGTCATTTTACGATGGGATTTACAAAATGGTGTTGTGACGATTCCAAAGTCTACAAAAGAACATCGAATTATTGAAAACTCTACAGTGTTTGACTTTGAGTTAACGGTAGAAGATATGAAAAAAATTGACGGTTTAAATCAGAACCATCGAGTGGGTCCAGATCCGGACAATTTTGATTTCTAATGAATTCCTTCATATATAGGAACGTGTAGGAAGGAGAACTTCATGAGTGTATTTTCCAATCACCACGGCTATAATCGGATGTATAAAGAAGGGGAGTTGACACTAGGACTCCACATTCCATTAGAAAATTATCAGTTCGGAACTCCGACAATGGAGAAGCAAGTAGAGTTATCGCAATTAGCTGAGCATTATGGTTTTACCGGTTTATGGCTTCGAGATGTAATATTAGAAGATCCTTCGTTTGGCGACCCAGCAGTAGGTCAAATTTATGATATGCTTATTTATTTAACCTATTTAGCAAGCCAGACGAAAGAAATCGCCTTAGGAACGTCTGCGATTGTCCTTACATTACGTCATCCCTTACGAGTGGCTAAGGAAATCGCGACGATCGACCGTTTATTTCCAGAACGCTTAATTATGGGAGTTTCTTCTGGTGATCGGAGAGCCGATTTCCATGGACTGAACGTTAATCATGATGATCGAGGAGATCGATTCATTGAATCATTTCATTATTTAAATCAAGTGTTATATAAAGAGTATCCTTCTATTCGATCTTCTTTAGGAGTCATTCAGGGCAGTAATTTAGTTCCAAAACCGACAAAGCGAATTCCGACGATCATTACAGGATATGCGCAGCAGTCGATGGAATGGTTTGCGGAAAATGGCGACGGATGGATGTATTATCCGAGAAGTCCGCAATTTCAAGCCGAGGCGATTCGACAGTGGAGAGAACTTGTGGAGCAGTACCATCCTGGGGTCTTTAAACCATTTACACAACCCATGCATTTGGATTTATCAGAGGATCCAAATGAAATGCCTACCCCGATTCGTTTGGGATTCCGAGTAGGGCGGAATCGATTAGTAGAATTACTGAACATATATAAAGAAATTGGCGTAAATCATCTTTTCTTTGCATTATTTGATGGGAAAAGGCCGGCTGAAGAAGTTATTCATGAGCTAGGCGAAGACGTGTTGCCTCATTTTCCTGCAATCAAGCAGCAATAAGAAAATTACAGGGGAGTGGAATTGTTGGAGTTCATATCCTTATCCACTCCTTATTTTATAAAAATGAAGTGTTGATTGAGCTAAAAGCAGTTGTGGTAAATGCGAGGAAAGAGGAAACTACATTTAATGTTGGAGGGATTTCAAATGTTTATGAATTTGAAAGGGAAGACTGCGCTAGTTACGGGATCTACAGCAGGTATTGGGAAAGCAATTGCTATGTCATTAGCAATGGAAGGCGTTACGGTCATTATAAATGGACGCCATGAAGAAAAGGTTAAGCAAACCATGAAAGAAATTCAAGAACAGGCTCCTGAAGCTGTCCTTCAGTCATTAGTATCTGATTTAGGATCAGAAAAAGGGTGCCAAAAGGCTATAGAGGAATACCCAGAAGTAGATATTCTTATTAACAACTTAGGGATTTTTGAGCCAAAAGAATACTTTAATATTCCTGATGAAGATTGGTTTAAGATGTTTGAGGTCAACATTATGAGTGGTGTTCGGCTTACTCGATGGTACCTGAATCAAATGATTCAAAAAAAAGAAGGCCGGGTTATATTTATCGCTAGTGAAGCAGCCATTATGCCTTCTCAAGAAATGGCCCATTATAGCGCGACTAAGACGATGCAGCTCTCGCTGTCACGCAGTTTAGCCGAGCTGACGAAAGGCACAAACGTAACCGTCAACACGATTATGCCTGGTTCCACTCTAACGGAAGGCGTGGAAACGATGCTAAACAGCTTATATCCAAATGAGAAATTGAACATGGAGGAAGCTGAATTGCGGTTTATGAAAGAAAATCGGCCAACTTCTATCATTCAGCGGCTTATTCGACCAGAAGAAATAGCACATTTTGTTACGTTTTTAAGTAGTCCTCTTTCTTCAGCTATTAATGGTTCTGCTTTAAGAATCGATGGAGGATTAGTACGTAGTGTATTTTAATGGAATGCGGGTACTGCGCCTTCATTCAATTGCAAATTCTGAGCTTAAATTACAAAAAACCTGTACTTTTTTATCCATGTAGATAAGAAAGTACAGGTTTTTTATATATGATCTGACCCGTCAATCGTTTTTAAAGAGACTGGATAAACCTCCAAAAGTTTCTCATCCCAGCGCAAACGAAGGCTCGTGCTAGCGCATTACCATGTCGGCGATAGGATAATCCGGTTGCATGCTTAATACTTGAATATTCCGTCGCAGGCGGTTATATCGCAGCGAGCAGTAATCCAGGTAATCATCCCCTGTATAATGACGCAGCAGGGCCCACACCGTCCATAACAAATCCTGGGCCATCATATAGCATTTGACCTTCATCAGATCATCCTGCGTCAACGCATTGCCGTAATAGGCTTCAAACAGTTGGTCAATCGCCTCTGCTGTCAAACGCGATTCGATGATATACGCAGCAATATCAAAAGCCGGATCGTTCATTCCGGAATATTCCCAATCAATCAAATAGACACTGCCGTCCCCGTCTACAAGAAAATTCTCTGGAACCGTATCATTATGGCAAGGTACGGAAAGGACATTTTTGACATGGTCTTGCATGAAACGAAGCAATTGCTCTTTTAAGGGCGCGTAGTCAAAAAACAATTCACCGTTGATCTGCGTGACAATAGTTTCATATTTGGCAAGCTCACTGAGCCAATCAAACTTGTTAGGGAAGTGCTTGGGACTACCATGAATCTTCTTTAGTAAAGAAGAAACGGCCTGCAAGCTTTGCAAAGCCATGGGGCCTGCCGCGGCAAGCGTTGTGCTATCGGGAATATATTTGCTGATCTTAATGCCGCTTTCCTCATCAAAATAGATACACTCCGAATTTACGCCAAACTCCGAAGCGATGCCGTTGTTCACACGCTCTATCCTGCGGTCGATCATCTGATCCGTCAGGTTACCGGGCTTGCGAATCACATACTCCGTTCCGTGGATATTCATAATGTAGTTATAATTGGTCAACCCGCCCGCAAAACGAGATTTGTCAAAAACGATACGCTCATCTTCAAAAAACAGACGGAGTTTTCGCTGCACCAGTTCTTCCATATTCATTTGTTTGGATAAAAAGTCGGTTAGAGGTTTCATGATGGCCTTTTCTCGGCATTCCATATACATACGTTAACCATTGTATACACTCGCCGCACAGATTTTTCCACAATTATAGCAAGATAGCAGGAGAATTTCAATGAAACGAACGAGCTTGAGGGCGTTCTGGTACTTGTGATGCAAGAAAGACGTTTTTGTACCAGATTGTCGGTAAAAGGGGCATTAGAATCCTAAAATCATCTACCGAATCCTCCATAATCACGGAGCGAACCTATGTTAACCTGCAAGTAGGAGTTGCAGTATCTGATATTAATAGCGGATTCACAAATTAAAATACCCAGGTGAGGTGAGGTTCGATTGGAATACCGGGGAGAAGAAGCTCTTGGGCTCGTGGAAACATTGGGCATGGTTCCTGCCATTCAAGCGGCGGACGCTATGCTTAAAGCAGCAGATGTTGTTCTTGTATCCTATGAGAATGTGGGTTCCACGCTTGTAACGATAATGGTAAAAGGTGATGTCGCGGCAGTTCGTTCGGCAGTAGAGGCTGGCGCTGAAGCGGCAGCGAAGATCGGCAAAGTCACTGCCCATAATGTGATGCCGCGTCCGCTCAGTTCTATTGCAGGAATTGTGAAAGCGCATGCAATTAACGCTTAATTGCCGGGAAGGGAGAGAGGTTATGAGCAAGCATGATGCACTGGGTTTCATTGAAACCTTTGGAATTGTATTCGTCATGGAAGCGGCGGATGCCATGTGCAAAGCGGCCGATGTAGATTTGATCGGTTACGAAAACGTGGCGTCCGGTTATATATCTGTCCTTGTTCGCGGAGATGTAGGGGCTGTAAGGGCTGCAGTAGATGCAGGCGTTGCCGCTGTACAGGCGATGGGGACTGAGGTGTACTGTTCTAACGTTATTCCTAATCCACACCCAGACATTGAAAAGATCATTGCCCGCTATGCCCTTCCTTCTTAAGGGCAGGTTATCGATAAATTCAAGGGAGGTGACCGTGATAAACGACATCTTTGTTATGAAATCGAAGGTTTATTCAGGCGAACAGTCACTGAAGAAACTGGCGGAAATTCAAGGTAAGAAAGCCTGTATCGTTTCCGACCAGATGATGGAGAAGTTGGGTTATCTGGAGCAAGTGGTTGATCTGTTGCAAAGCGGTGGAATCTCTACTGCAGTGTTTACCGGTGTTAAGCCGGATCCCAACGTCAGTATTGTGGCCGAAGCGCTTCAAGTGTATTGGGAAAGCGGCGCTGATGTGTTACTGGCGCTGGGCGGCGGCTCGGTCATTGATACAGCAAAGGGCGTTCTGTACTTCGCCCGGCAATATGCACAGGAGAAAGGCGCGCCTTTTGTCAAACCATCATTTGTTGCCATTCCTTCTACCAGCGGCACCGGATCGGAAGTAACCGACTTTTCGGTAATTACGGTAGACGGAGACAAAATCGTGATCGTGGATGATTTTATCGCACCAGACATCGCGATTCTCGATTCCACCCTTACCAAGCAATTGCCAAACAAAGTGGTGGTGGACACCGGAATGGATGTTCTGACTCATGCGCTGGAGGCTTATGTCTCTGCCAAAGCGACCGACTTTACCGATGCATTAGCCGAAAAGGCCGTCCAACTGGTATTTGCTCATCTGGAAACGCTTTACCACAATCCGGCAGATGCAGAGGCGCGGATTCGGGTGCAGCATGCATCCTGTATGGCGGGAATGGCGTTTACTAACGCCGGTCTTGGTATCATTCATAGTATGTCCCACGCCTTTGGCGGAACGTTTCACATTGCTCACGGACGGGTAAATTCCCTGCTTCTTGAGGCGGTAATGGAGTATAACGCCAACTTGGGCGGAAAAGCCATAGACAGGGTTTGCGAACGTTATGCTAGGCTCGCTTCGCTGCTGCACTTGCCGGCCCGAACCGCCCGTGAAGGAACCGCAAGTTTGATCCAGGCAATTGGAAAGCTGAAACGCTCCATCGGTATCGAAACCGGAATCCGCGAACTTGGCGTCGATCAGGATGCTTTTGAGGAGGCGTTGTCCGGTATGGCGCGAACCGCGATGGAAGACCGCTGTACGCCAACCAATCCTCGTCAGCCAACGGAGGAAGAGTTGGAGCACATTTACCGCAAAAGCTTTTAATAGGTTGTTCAAATAGTCCGCTTTTGATCACGAAGTAAATCATGAAGTGGACTCGGCATCGAATCTTGAATTCAGCCGGGCCTTCCGGTGCTCATGTACCCAAAACGTACACTCCGCTCCTCAGGCCCTAGCTTCATCCAACTGAAGCGTTTTGAAAAAACGCACATCGGAAGCATAAGCTTCGGTGCAGAAAACCGGCCTTTTTGAACACGCATTTTATATATAAATCCTACAAGATTGCGAGGGAAATATATTGGATATTCATGAGTTTTCAAGCAAATTTGCCGAAGCTACGAAAGCCATGGCTCCTCAAGAACGAGCAGCGATCATGAAGCTGTTCCAGGGAATTTCTAAGGGGCTATCAGATAAAGGAGCTCAACCGCTGACAGCAGACGGCTCAAGTCAGCATCGCAAGGAAGAATGCGCATACCCGGAGGGAATGACCGAGCGTTTGCGGGCTTTGAAAGAACATTATTTGACCGCTACGCCAAGCATTACAACCTATCGTGCCAGAGCCTTTACTCAGGTATACAAGGAAAATCCGGGTCTGCCAGCAATTATGCTGCGTGCCAAGGCTTTCCGCAAAGCGTGTGAAGAGGCTCCGCTGCTCATCCAGGACAACGAGTTGATTGTTGGTCATCCTTGCGGCGCGCCGCGCGCAGGCGCTTTCTCGCCTGACATTGCTTGGCGCTGGACCCGGGATGAGCTCGATACCATTCACAACCGTCCTCAGGATCCGTTCTACATCTCCGAGGAAGACAAGCGGATTATGCGCGAGGAGCTGTTCCCGTTCTGGGAAGGCAAATCGGTGGATGAAATTTGTGAACAGCAATATCGGGATGCTGGTCTGTGGGAATTTTCCGGCGAAGCATTCGTCAGCGATCTTTCCTATCATCAGATCAACGGCGGCGGAGACTCCAACCCAGGCTACGATGTCATTCTTATGAAGAAAGGGATGCTGGATATCCAGCGGGAAGCCAAAGAGCACATTGCGAAGCTGTCCATGCAAAACCCGGAAGACATCGACAAAATCTATTACTATAAATCCGTGCTGGATACGACCGAAGGCGTGATGGCGTATGCCAAACGGATGTCTGAATACGCATACCAACTGGCTGCTAAAGAAACAAATCCGAAGCGCAAGGCGGAGTTGCAAAAAATCGGCGAAGTCAACGCTCGCGTGCCGGCTCACGCTCCGACTACATTCCATGAGGCCATGCAATCGGTCTGGACCGTAGAATCTTTGCTCGTAGTGGAAGAAAATCAGACAGGCATGTCTGTCGGCCGTGTGGACCAATATATGTATCCTTTCTATGAGGCGGACAGAAAAGCAGGCCGTTTGACAGAGTTTGAAGCATTTGAGATTGCAGGCTGTTTCCTAATCAAATGCTCGGAAATGATGTGGGTTTCCAGCGCGGGCGGCTCCAAGTTCTTTGCCGGCTACCAGCCGTTCGTCAATATGTGTGTCGGCGGACAAAAACGAGAGGGTGGCGACGCCACCAACGACTTGACTTACCTGCTCATGGATGCAGTACGTCATGTCGGCGTTTATCAGCCTTCACTTGCTTGCCGTATCCACAATAGTTCTCCTCAGAAATATTTGAAGAAGATTGTGGATGTCGTTCGTGCTGGTTTGGGCTTCCCAGCCTGCCATTTCGATGATTCCCACATCAAGATGATGCTGATGAAGGGCTGCAGTATCGAAGATGCTCGCGATTACTGTCTGATGGGCTGTGTGGAACCGCAAAAATCCGGGCGCTTGTATCAATGGACCTCCACCGGATACACCCAGTGGCCGATTGCCATTGAGTTTGTCCTTAACCGTGGCAAAATGCTCTGGCACGGAAGCAAGCCAGGATTAGACATGGGCGATCTGCGGAACTTCTCGACCTATGAGGAATTTGAAGCGGCGGTTAAGAAGCAGGTAGAATACATCACCGAGCTTTCCGCAGTGGGTACCGTGATCAGCCAGCGCGTTCACCGCGATTATGCGCCAAAGCCGCTTATGTCGATCATGTATGAAGGCACGATGGAGACTGGCCGCGACGTTTCCGCCGGCGGCGCCATGTATAACTGGGGACCTGGCTTGATCTGGTCCGGTCTGGCAACTTACACCGATTCGATGGCTGCCATCAAGAAGCTGGTTTACGACGACAAAAAATATTCGCTCGAGCAAATCCGTGACGCGTTGCTGGCCGATTTCGAAGGTTATGAGCAGATTCACAAGGATTGTCTGGACGCGCCAAAATTCGGCAACGACGACGATTATGCCGATCGTATCGCCGCCGATATCACCGGGTGGACTGAGAACTATCACCGCAAATTTAAAACGCTGTACTCCACCTTCAGTCACGGTACGCTTTCGATTTCGAATAATACGCCTTTCGGCGAGATGACCGGCGCTACCGCCAATGGGCGCAAAGCTTGGCTGCCGCTGTCCGACGGTATCAGTCCTACTCAGGGCCATGACAAAAAGGGGCCGACGGCTATTATCAAATCGGTGAGCAAGATAGATGTCGAAGCCATGAATATTGGTATGGTGCATAACTTCAAACTTTTACGCGGTTTGCTGGAGACACCTGAAGGAGAGAACGGACTGATTAATCTGCTCAGGACGGCCTCCATTCTTGGAAACGGCCAAATGCAATTCAGTTATGTGGATAATGAAACGCTGATTAAAGCGCAGCAAAATCCCGATCAATACCGCGATTTGATCATTCGGGTCGCCGGCTATAGCGCATACTTTGTGGAATTATGTAAAGAAGTGCAGGATGAAATCATCAGCAGAACGATGATTGAGCATTTCTAGAGTAGCCCCGTGCCTCTTCTCCGGCGCTGGCCACTGGGGAAGAGGCATTCTGGCATTTAGATATACAGCAAGGAAGGAGCTACAGCTATGGAGTCAGGTATGCCGGAAAAGCAGGCACGTATTTTCAACATTCAAAAATATTCGATATACGACGGCCCCGGTATTCGGACGCTCATTTTCTTCAAGGGATGTCCTCTGCGCTGTCAGTGGTGTGCGAACCCGGAGGGTCTGGAAAAGAAATATCAGGTGATGTACCAACGGGATCTGTGCAATGATTGCGGCGCATGTGTTGCGGCGTGCCCCCGGGAAATCCACCGTATTGCCACTTCCGGCTCGCAGGAGCCGTCCAAGTGGCAGCATGTGGTGGATCGGAAGATTGAGTGCATGGGCTGCCGGGAATGTGAGAAGGTTTGTCCTACACGGGCACTCTCTATCGTCGGGATGAATATGACGGTATCGGAAATTGTGGAAATTGTAGAGCAGGATATGTTGTTCTACACGACGTCTGGCGGCGGTGTCACATTGGGTGGCGGCGAAGTATGCGCGCAGTCCGAGTTTGCAGTCAATTTGCTCAAGGAATGCAAGCGCTCCGGAATTCATACGGCCATTGAAACCTCTGGGCATACCAAACCGGAAGCGATTTTGGCCATGGCCGAATTTACCGATCTGATCTTATACGATCTGAAACATATGGATTCGAACCGCCATTATCAACTGACTGGTGTACGCAACGAGCGCATTCTCGAAAATTTGCAGGAACTGATCATCCGCAAACATAACGTAAAGATACGGATGCCGCTAATGAAGGGGCTTAATGATGATGAGGAAACCATCCGTCATACGGTGGAGTTTCTGCTTCCGTATCAGGAATACGAGAATTTTCAAGGCATCGATTTGCTCCCTTATCACAAGTTGGGGATTAACAAATACAAGCAATTGGATATGGTTTACAGCGTTGAACGCGATTTACGTCTTAATGAAGCAGATTTGGACCGTATTGAACGTCAAATCAGCCAATACCATTTCCCAGTCCGGGTAATCAAACATTAAGAGCATGCTTGCGAAGCCAGTTTTGTTTAGTAAAGCTAGCGCTTTACAAACTCGCAAATCTTTAAGGAGGACGTTTATGGAGCAGCCTGCTGGACCTGATCTCGGGCGGATTATTCAGGAGTCGGTGCCGGGCAAACAAGTGACGCTGGCCCATATCATTGCTTTACCCGTGCCTGACATGTATGAAAGACTCGGCATCGATGAAGCGGGGGCAATTGGCATATTAACACTGTCGCCCAGCGAAACCTCCATTATTGCCGCCGATATCGCCACCAAGGTGGCAGATGTGAAAATCGGCTTTCTGGATCGCTTTACTGGTTCGGTGCTTCTCAGCGGAGATATAGCCAGTGTGGAAACGGCGTTACGGGCAATCATTGAGACGTTGAGCGGTAGTCTGGGTTTTGCGACGGCGGAAATTACACGGACATGAAAAAACGCATTATGCTGATCGGCCCTACAGACTGCGGAAAAACGACGCTGGCCCATGCGCTTGATGGTACGAATCGCCCGTTGCGGAGGACGCAGGATATTATCTATGGGCCGAAGACGATCGATACACCGGGCGCGTATGTCGAGAATACCTGGATGTACAGCCATTTGATTGCAACGGCGCAGAACGCAAGCCATATTTTGATATTGGTGGATCAGTCCCGGCATCTGGAAGTCTACTCGCCCGGCTTTGCGTCTTCTTTCACAAAGCCCGTTGTCGGGGTAATAACGAAAGCCGATCTTGCGCTGGAAAATGAGAACGATTGTGTACAAGTTTTGAAACGTGCCGGGATAACCGAACCCTTTTTCCGCATTAGTCTTCCCGTGGGAAGGGGAATCGGGGAATTGAAACGTTATTTGTTCGGGTAATATGAGTGGAGTTGAGACCATGAAATTTATTACCGAAATGGAATTGCGCAATGTGTACAGGATAGGGCCTTTTACATCATACATGGTGGAGCATGGAAGCCGATTAACGCCGGAGGCGCGCCAGTTCTTGACAGATCGCCAGATCGCCGTGTCCTATGGTACGCAAGAGAAAAACCAGGAACAAAAGCAAGAGCCAACCCCTAATCCGGAGCGACAAGCGGAAGAGCCGGATTGGCGGCGTGGGAAGCTGCGCTGTCAGATGCAGTCCGTCTCAGCCCTGTTCTTGTTAACTGGGCAGGAGCTGCTGGAGCGGGATGTGCTTCTGGCACAGAAGGTACTAGAGCTGTCAAAGCTTTTTTCAGCCCTCCAGAGAGGGGAAGGGGGCGGCACATCTGCTGCCGATTTATCTTTCCATGGTTGTACCGGCATTACTTGCGATGTTCTTTTTGAGGATGCGGGAGATTGCTTTGAGGTGACCGAGTTTCACATTCAATTGGAAAAGGGCAAAGAAATTGCTTTGCTGCACCGTCTGCGCAGCGCTTTGCGGGAGCTTGGGTTTGCGGTGTTGGAAGCCGCAGCAGGCAGTCCCCTAGAAAAGCCGGAGAAACCTGTTATTCCTGGAATCAACTATATGATTAACGCATTAAGCTCGCTTATTTGCAGAACTACAGGAGGTAGAACATGCCAGAAACAAAACCCTTCGCATACTGCGATCAACTGGTAAAGCAATTTGAAGCGGTCATCCAGAAACCGATTCCAGGGCGGTCTTCGTTCTACTATACCGGTGTGGATCTGGGAACGGCCTGTGTGGTGCTTACGGTGTTGGATGAGACCCGGAAACCGGTGGCAGGAGCTTACCGCTACGCCGATGTCGTCCGCGACGGAATGGTAGTGGACTACTTAGGAGCAATTCAGATCGTGAGGGAGCTTAAAGCGCAGTTGGAGCAGCAATTGGATGCAGAACTTGAATATGCGGCTTCGGCGATTCCTCCGGGAACCGATTTACTGGATGCTGGAGCCATCAAGCATGTGATCCAGGGTGCGGGATTTGAAGTTACGGCTTTATTGGACGAACCTACGGCGGCTAATGCCGTGCTGCAAATATCCGACGGAGCCATTGTAGACATTGGAGGCGGAACAACAGGCATTTCGATTCTGAAAAATGGAAAGGTTGTCTATGTCGCCGACGAAGCAACGGGAGGCACTCACTTTTCTTTGGTGATTGCCGGGGCATACCAGATGAGTTTTTCTGAAGCGGACTGTTTCAAGCGCGACCCTGCCCATCACCAAGAATTGCTGCCGCTGCTCCGGCCGGTCATCGATAAGGTTGCTTCCATCATCAACCGCCATGTTGTGGGCCATGAGGTCAAGGAATTGTACTTGGTCGGCGGCACCTGCTGCTTGTCCGATATGGAGACAATCATTGAGCAGAAGACCAGCATTGCTACCTATAAGCCTAGCAACCCTCTGTTTGTCACGCCGCTGGGCATTGCTCTGAATTGTACGCGGGAGGCGATGTGAGTGGAATTTCGGATTATCAAATCTCCTTCCAAGGGGACGCTTGACATTTTGCTTCGTCGCAGAGGAGCGCCCAGTAGTCGGGAAGTTCCCCAATGTGACGCGATAGGATTGGTGCAGGGAAGGCTGATTGATATGGTCTGGGCCGCTGATGTAGCTGAAAAAGTGGTGGGCGTAACCGTGGAGGATATTCGCGGCAGTTGCCCGCAAAACATGATTCTTCTCGCTATTTTTGGGGACACAGCTTCCGTGGAGGACGCCATCGCCGAGATTAAGCAGAGAAGCGGAAAAGCGGGGAGGAAGGAATGCAATGATTGCGGCTGAATTGATTCACAATATCTGGTCTACCCGTAAAGCCGATTCCCTTGTAGGAATGAAACTGATGCTGGCCGAGGTGATTGGTGGAAGTGACGACGGGCGCCGTTTGATTGTAGTCGATACGATCGGCGCTGGCATAGGTGATCGGGTGATTGTCTGCACCGGCTCTTCGGCCCGCAAGATGCTGCATACAGACGATGTTCCAGTGGATGCCGTCGTCGTCGGCATCATCGACGCGGACTGCGTGTTCGAATAAATATTCGAACAGTAATCGAATGCAGCGAGAGGGGGCGAGAACTGTGAAAAAACTAATATGTGCTGCGGATGTAGAAGGATGGGCGGCTTCCGGACAGAAGCAATGCTGCATTGACCGTAACACGATTGTGACACCGGCGGCCCGTGATAGGGCAATAGAGCTGGGGTTAGAGTTTACCAATGAGCCTTGTGGGACTACGAGCTCCGAAGCCGCAGGCTGCAAGACTCAAGATGATCTCGACATGAATGCTATTTTTAAAATTTTCAAGATGTTATCGGAAAAAGGACTGGTTGAAAAGCTGTTGGGAACGACTATCGAGCCACCTTATCAAGCGGAGACGGATCCGACTGGCTTGAAACTTGTGCGGGGCCGGACGGTAAAAATGGAAGCTTACGAAACGGGAACAGCTAGCGCCAAGGTATATCGTCAAGAGGTAATCGGGAAGCCGGATAGTTCGATGAGCGCAGGGTTTCTGACTGTCGACCGCGGTAGCTTCGAGCAGGAGACAGCCGACGCAGAAACTTATATCGTGTTGGAAGGCACGCTCGATGTCACTTTGAACGAGAGAACCTTCACCGCCCATGAGGGGGATGTACTCTTCATCCCCAAAGGGGTGAAAGCGACCAAGGGATCGTCGAACTGCGCGAGGATGTTTTATATGACTTACCCGGCGGGCGAACCTGATCGGAAGCTGCAGTAACAGGAGGTGATAGCATGCAGGCGCTTGGATTAATTGAAACGCGGGGACTTCTTCCAGCGATTGAATGTCTGGACATCATGCTCAAATCAGCTCAGGTCGAACTGATAGAAAAGTGCAATGTGGGCGGCGGGCTAGTAACGATCGCGGTAACCGGCGATGTCGGCGCTGTGCAAGCATCCGTGGAAGCAGGTGCCTCCGCGGCACAACAATTGGGCAGTGATGTGTTGGTCGGCCGACATGTAATTCCAAGACCCCACAACGACATTAAGAGCATCATTGGCCGGCGCTACGTTTCGAACATTGCCAAGAAGAATGACGAGCTGGCACTGCCAGTACAGTATACACGGGCGGCAGAACCGTTGCCGGAGCAGACTCCAGAACCGGATCCGGTGTCCGATGTTCCACTGGACGCCGCGTCTGATGTTCCACTGGACGCCGCGTCCGATGTCTCAATCAATAGCGGTGGTGAAGACTTCCTTGCACTGGCAGCCGATCCCGATCAGAATCTTGCATCTGGAAACGTAAGTCCGAAAATGGATAATCAAGATGCGGCAGATGGAGATCCGGCAGTGCTAGACAGTCCACTCAAACACCAAATTGATGTGCTGGTAAAGGAATCAGGGCTTGACAAAGCAATGGAACTGCTGGAAACAATGACTGCTGTGAAGCTGCGCGGACTGGCCAGAGAGTGCAGCCCCGCATATGGGATGAGCATGACGACAATTTCGAAGGCAAACAAGGTCAAACTGCTCAAGCGGTTCCGCCATTATTATCAGCAGTAAACAGTAAGCGAGAGGAGGATGTTTCACTTGGAAAATTATGATTATGACTTGCAATCGATTCAGGAAACGCGGGACTTGGCCCGTGCAGGAAAAGCGGCCGCCGATGTCCTTGCCGGCTACGATGCTGAACAGATTGACAGAATTGTACAAAACATGGTACGGACAGCGGAGGTCAACGCCGCTGAACTGGCTGCACTGGCAGTAGAGGAAACCGGATTTGGCAAGATTGAGGATAAGATCTTCAAAAACCGACTGGCTTCCACGGAGCTGTATGAATCCATTCGGGATACGAAAACGATTGGGGTTATCCGCGAGGACAAGACGAATCAATTAATAGAGATTGCCGAGCCAGTCGGACTGCTCATGGGTATTATTCCATCAACCAATCCGACATCCACTACGATTTTTAAATCGATCATTGCGATAAAGGCTCGCAATGGAATCATCTTTTCGCCGCATCCTTCGGCAAAGAAATCTATCATGCGGGCCGCGGAATTGATGCACGCCGCCGCTGTCGAGGCAGGGGCTCCCGAAGGAATTATTGGCTGCGTTACCAAGCCTTCGATGCCGGCGACGCAGGAACTGATGAAGTGCGATGAAATCGCCATGATTATCGCAACGGGCGGCTCGGCAATGGTGAAGTCCGCCTACAGTGCGGGTAAGCCGGCGTTGGGAGTCGGGCCGGGCAATGTACCAGCCTACATTGAGCGTACCGCTGATATTCCAAAGGCGGTAGCAAATATCATTGCCAGCAAAACCTTCGATTACGGTACAATCTGCGCCTCTGAACAGGCTGTTATCGTGGAGGAGTGTATCCGTTCTCAGGTGATCGCAGAGTTTGAGCGTCAGGGCGGTTACTTTATGAATCAGGAGGAAACTGCTAAAGTCGCAGCAAAGTTGTTTGTAAAAGGCCATGCCATGAATTCAAGACTGGTGGGACGTTCACCTCAGGTGATCGCGGAAGCGGCCGGCATTCAAATTCCTGCAGGGGTCAAGGTGCTATTAGGCGAACAGCAGGGCGTGGGAGAGAAATTCCCGCTTTCCTATGAGAAGCTTACTACCGTATTGGCGTTTTACACCGTACAGGACTGGCATGAGGCTTGCGATCTAAGTGTTGGACTGCTGCGTAATGGAGGAATAGGCCATAGCTTCTCCATCCATACGCAGAATCATGATATGGTCATGGAATTTGCGCAAAAACCTGTGTTCCGCATTTTGGTGAATACGGGTTCCACTCAGGGTGGTGTGGGCGCAAGCACCGGACTTGCCCCGGCCTTCACTTTGGGATGTGGAACCTGGGGGGGCAGCGCCACTTCAGATAATGTGGGACCACAGCACTTGATTAATATCAAGCGTGTGGCTTACGGCATTAAGGACTGTACGGCACAAAACCCCTACTCTGTTCCAACTCCGCAGTTGCCAAAGCAACAGGACGATGCGCTGCTGTTGAATCTGGTCGATGAGCTAATGTCCATTTTGCAGAAAAGCGGTGACAGCTAGTGGGGAACTATGATCAAGTACTTTCTTTGTTAATGGAGGTTGTATCCGGTGCTGGTAAGGCGGAGGAGGAGCCGCGCTCCATCCCTTTAGGGATTTCGAATCGCCATGTGCATCTTTCTCAGGCTGATGTGGAGACGCTCTTCGGATCCGGATATACGCTATCCAAAATGCGTGATTTGTCCCAACCCGGACAGTATGCATGTAATGAGACCGTTACGGTCTGCGGGCCCAAGGGGGCCATCGAAAAAGTACGGGTTCTCGGTCCAGTGCGGAAACAGACCCAGATAGAAATTATGCGGGGAGACTGTTTTAAGTTGGGCGTGAAAGCTCCAGTGCGCTTGTCCGGGGAGCTTGAAGGCACACCGGGCGTTACGTTGGTCGGGCCGAAGGGAAGCGTATATAGTTCCTGCGGCTTGATGGTTGCACAGCGCCACATTCATATGACGCCTGATGATGCCCTTTTCTTTGGCGTAATCGATGGAGAAATGGTCAGTATTCAATTTGATGGACTCCGGGGCGGAGGGTACAATCAGGTCGCAATCAGAGTTAGCAGTGACGCTGCTCTCGACTGTCATATCGACGTTGAAGAGGCCAACGCGATGGATTTAACATCGGCGTCTGTTGTTAAAATCATTAAAAATCGTTAGGAGGAAATGAACATGAGATCAGAAGCTCTTGGTTTGGTTGAAACAAAAGGTTTGGTAGGTTCTATCGAAGCAGCGGACGCTATGGTCAAAGCGGCCAATGTCACTCTAATCGGCAAAGAGATGGTAGGCGGCGGACTTGTTACCGTTATGGTACGGGGCGATGTAGGTGCGGTGAAGGCGGCGACAGACGCCGGTGCCACAGCTGCGAAAAATGTAGGGGAACTCGTGTCGGTACATGTGATTCCTCGTCCCCACAGCGAAGTGGAGAATATCCTTCCGGCTGCTAAGGCATAATTCAAAAAATTATTAACTAAGTCTATGCTTTCGAAGCAGTTTTGTTCGGAGCTAGCGCTTGATTCTCACAAAACTAGGCCTATGCTTCCGAAGTAAGTTTTGTTCGGAGCTAGCGCTTGATTCTCACAAAACTTTTAGGAGGAATGTAACATGAAATCAGAAGCATTGGGTTTAATTGAAACAAAAGGTCTGGTAGGTTCTATCGAAGCAGCGGACGCTATGGTCAAAGCGGCCAATGTCGCCTTGATCGGCAAAGAGATGGTAGGCGGCGGACTTGTCACCGTAATGGTACGTGGCGATGTAGGAGCGGTGAAAGCGGCAACGGACGCTGGTGCTGCAGCCGCACAGCGTGTAGGGGAACTGATATCCGTACATGTGATTCCTCGCCCTCACAGTGAAGTGGAAAACATTCTTCCCGGTGCTAAGCTATAATTTATATTGATATTCTGCAAAGGCCAAAACTCGGTAAAACTGGTTTTGGCCTTTTTATTTTTGTCTGCAACAATCCGCTTGTCGAAAGCTTGTCGGAGTAGTCTTTTTTCTATAAATAAGGATTTGAGAAGGAGGGATGCACTATTTCCAAACAGGTTGAAAATTGCTATAATAGAGATGATATATTGTGAAAAATTTAGCATGCAATGGTTATTTTCCCGTTCATTTTCGGTGAAAGGGTGCAACGAGATTATGCTGAAAACCAATAGCCCGATCGCAACCAAAGTATACGCACGATACAGCGGCATTCTGTCTCTTTCTAAGTTCTCGCTGCTGCTGCACGATAACAATGGAGACGTGTTGCTTGAGTTCAATCCGTCTCCTGATTTCTGCAGGCATATTTGTTGGGAGAATCCTACGCGACCTTGCGCGGATTATTTGAAGCGCTTTAATACCGGTGAACAGGGGCGATTTGTTTGCTGTTACGGTCTGGAGAATATTTTGCTGCCCATTAAGATCAAAGATGAAGTTGTTGGCTTCATCTCGGGGATGCAGGCGTATTCCCAGGAGAGGGAGTTTCAGAAGTACCTGATTAATACGGCGGAATTGGCCGAAATGAAGGGGCTGGATTTGGAGGTTGTAGCGAAGGCGATATCGGCTTTTCCAACCATTGATCAGGATAAAGCAGATATTCATGAGCAGCTTTGCCATCATATCGCAAGGAATATTGCGCTCGACATCGCCGAAAGCGCGCAGGACAACACAGGAATTATCAATCGTCTGTCTGCGGAAAAAGAAATACTGGAGAAGAAAGTAATTGACTTAGAAGCAAAAAACATGTCTCTCGTCATCAATCCACATTTTCTTTTCAATACTTTGAATTCCATTGCCCGCATCGCCTATTTCGAACACTCCCATACGACGGAGGAATTGATTTATTGCCTGTCCGACTTGCTGCGATACAATGTTAAGCAGGATGATCAGCTTCATACCATCGCATCCGAAATGGATAACATTGAGAAGTATTTGTATATACAAAAGGCACGCTTCAAAAATCGCCTGCAGTATGAAATCATTGTTCCTAATGAATTAAAGGCTTATCGCATTCCTAATTTGGTGATTCAGCCTATTGTGGAAAATGCAGTCATTCATGGAATTACCCCTAAGCGAGACGGGGGTACCGTTCGTCTGATTGCCGAAAAGTACAGAAATGATATCACCATTTCTGTTATAGACAACGGTAACGGGTTCTCGCCGGAGGTACTAAAGCTCATTCATCAGCCGGGCAGCAAGATCGGCGTGGGCTTCCGGAGCACCGATAGCCGTTTAAAGCGTTATTTCGGAGAAGAGTATGGGTTATCGATCGTGAAATCCGATTACAGCGGGAGCACGGTTAACATCCGCATCCCCACCCAACCAATTGCGAGGTGATGCAATGAGCGTAGTTATGTTTGTTGAAGATGAACCGATAGAACTGGAGTTTCTTCAATCCATCGCGCAGGAAATTCTGGGTGCTGAAGATAAGCTGCTTATTTGCGATACGGGTATGCAAGCGATTAAGCTCGCCAAACAATATCGGCCGGATATTATTTTTATGGACATCATGCTGCCTGAAATGGATGGAATATCCTCGTTGCAGGAAATTCGCCGCTTTCTCCCTGACGCATGCGTGACGATTTTGTCGGCCAGTTCGGATTTCTCTTATGCACAGGCGGCAATCAGTCTGCAGGTACATGAATATTTGCTTAAGCCGGTCAAGCCGGAAAAATTGCGGCAAATGATCCGTAAGGGGCTGGATAAGGCCGCTCAATCAGAAGAAAAGTGTTTAACAGAAACTTATCAGATACAATCGGCTCAAGAATGTCAGCGCTTTATTAAAGAAGCTGTCGATTATATTCAGCAGAATTACAAAGATAAGCTGACCTTGCAAATGGTGGCGAGTCATGTGTATATGAATGCCCAATATTTTAGCCGTATTTTCAAAAGGGAGCTCGGCGTTACTTATACGGATTATGTGAACAAGCTCAAGATTGTACATGCCTGCAAGCTGCTTGAGACTACCGGGTACCCCGCCTACCGCATCTCCACAGAATGCGGCTTTACCGATCCATCTTATTTCAACCGGGTATTCTACAAGCAAATGAATATGACGCCGAAGGAATATAAAAAAAGCGTTCTTGCCGAAAGAAAAAACACGAAATAGAGTTCCTAAAGTCTCCCCCGATTATGGTGGGAGACTTTTTTGTTGGCTTTATCGTCCTAAAAGTACGAATAGTACCAGAATGGAGAAAAAATGATTCAGGAAGTCCAACAAGAGGTACGGTTAGTAACAGGCGCAATGGCCTCTTTGCTATACAATGAAGATACATCTACGAAGATAAATCTACTTAACAGAGGTGTATGGATGATGAAGGAAACAGTGGCAGCTCCCGCGGCTACGGCCGGCATGCTGAAACAAAAGATGAACAGTCGTTTCCGAAGAAATGGAATCGTTTACGGACTGATTTCCGGGTTAACGTTCGGCCTTTACAGTACCGTTGTAGCCCTGGCCATGATGAAGGAACCTTTTCTGGGGATTATAGGAGCGTTTGCGGCACCCATAGTGGCATCGGCGATTAATGATGCTTTGGCGGCGATCTGGCTTCTGATCTGGAACATAAAGAAAGGAAAGATCAAAGAAATCGGCCGCAGTCTGGTAACGATACCCGGATTGATGGTCGCGATTGCCGCGGTGTTTGGCGGCCCGATCGCCAACGGGGCCTATCTGGTTGGGATTGATATGGCTGGAGCGGCGGCTATCCCTATTTCAGCGCTTTGTCCGATGTTTGGTGCTATTTTCGCGCGAATGTTTCTGAAGCAGAAGATTGATAAACGGGTGGCCGTCGGCATGTTCATCTGTGTTATCGGAGCGGCGCTCATCTCCTATGTCAAGCCTGAAGGCGGCGTGGAGAATTTCACATTGGGCATTGTTTTTGCTCTGGTAGCCGCGCTTGGCTGGGGACTGGAAGGTGTATTTGCCACTTTCGGGATGTCCATGCTGGATTCTAATATCGCCATTACCATTCGCGAAGGTGTTTCTGGAATCGTTTACATTGCCGTGCTAGTGCCTATTTTCGGGGCAACGGATCTCTTTGCTTCCGCGCTTGGATCCGTATCACCAATGCTCATTATCGCGGCTGCAGCCTTGTTTACGGCTATTTCTTTCCTGACTTGGTATATGGCCAACAATATGGTTGGCGTTGCTGTCGGAATGTCGCTCAACATTACCTATGTGCTGTGGGGGGTTGTCTTTGCTGCTATCTTCCTCGGTGATGCGCTAACTCCTACAGTAATTGCCGGTGCAATTATCATTACAATTGGAGCGCTTTTAGTTTCGATGAATCCAATGGATCTGTTCAAAAAGAAGGAGGCGTAAGCAAATGCCATTGTTGCCGATTCGCTCCCGGGTGCTGCTTTTCATGTCCACTGTGCAGCAGGCAAATATTGATGATGCGATGGACGCTTTGAAAAGCGAATACGGTGGAGAACGTCAATTTACAAGAGCAAACTTTCTGGATCATATGCTGTCGTTGCAGGCAAACGGACTGATTAACGAGATCCAGTACGAGCTGGATGCTAACGGGGAATTATGTATGTACTATGCAATCAACGATGAGGGTATTCATACGATCAATAAATACTTGCCTAAAAAGTGGACGCAAAAATAAGAACAATCTCATACAACCCAGCCTTAGGCCGGGTTCAGATTAAAGACGAACTCCCGTGAACTACTTTACTGCGGGAGTTCTTTATGTTTTGTAGTCCTTGACTCGCTCTATTGTCTCTTATTGCTATAAAGGTGCTTATTTAATATGTTTCGACAAAGGGTTGCAGTGGAACATTTATACAGTTTTTACTGTAACGTGCATTATGAGTGAGATCATATCGTGAGGTGAACAATCATTGTTCGATAGAGAATAAAATAAACGTATTGAGAAAGAAATTAACGGAGATCGTTGAAAATAAGGGGGAATTTACGGACCAAGAAGTGGTTCTGATCAGTCAGCAACTGGATAGATATATCGGTATTTTACTGGACTGAGGTTGTTTCATTTCTTCTGGAATCGCTTGAAATTGTAAAAATGGATGTAGTGGTGGAATCTCGCCCATGAGCTGCTCATGGGAAGATACTTGATGTAATGTATCAAATATAGTTAAATAATGTATTATAATCGAATTTTTTGGAATGACATAAATAACATCTTAGCTCCTTGAATTTTGAATCATGGTCGATTTTTTTCTACTTATCTGCTATATCGATTAGCCTGATCCAATTAAACAGAAGTTTTGAAGGGGCGAAGTACGTGCGAAAAATACTTACTAGATTTATACCCCAAATGAGTGTTACCTACAAACTTCTTTTCCTGTTTTTAATTATTATAAGCCCTGTTTTTATTCTTTCCTATTATGGAAACTTGGCAGCAGAGCACATATTGAAGAAAACCGTCACGAACGCCTATCTGGAATTAAACAAACAGAACTTATACCTTGTAAATCGGGATATGGACTCCATTGATCTAATGACCAAGACCATTATTCAAAATCCCCTTACACAGCAAATGATTCCGAGCGGCACCGAATCCATTCTTGAACGGGTAAGTAAATATGAAGCGTTGGACAAACTGCTCAAAAGCTACTCGATTGGCGTAAATGGGGGAGAAGCGGTTTACTTTTCCCTTTATGTTTATGATCCTGCCGACTACTATTCGTTTGCTCCAAAAGTTCGGATCGCTCCACAATCCGGTGTATATTTTTTGACGGAGCAAGATAAGCCCGATTGGTTTCTGGAAGCAGTTCAGATGCAAGGGAAGGGTCGTCTGAAAGTCATTGATAGTATGAACTCTCCTTCCCAATCAAAAACATTAAGCTATGTCCGAGCTGTCAATAATGTGTCCCAGGCAAATGGTATGATTGGCGTACTCGTAGTCACTAAACTTGAAAAAATGATTCAAAACGATTTCAGCACGGTTTCTTTGCCGCAAGGAGAAATCTTCTTGACAGACTGGTTCAATCAGATTTTCGCCTCAACAGCGGAAGGAATCGGAACCATATTGAGACTACCGGACGAAGCGAAAGAAGTAGAGCAAAAAGATGGCTTTATGGATATCGTCCATTCGGGTCACATCTATGTCATTAATTATAGCTATCATCTTCAGCAAAAACTCGTCTATCGAATACCGCTTCATTCCTTACTCCAGCAGCAGAGCCAACTCAAACAGATTATTCAGCTTATTTCGATCGTTTACGCTTTACTCGTTTTTGCGGCCTTCATCTATTTTTGGAGATCGTTGATGAAGCCGATGCAGAAATTGTCCCGTTTCATCCGAAGTTACATACCGGGAAAACAAGTAGTCAGATCGAGCGATGAGAACAGAAATGATGAATTGGGTGTGCTGATTACGTCCGTATACGATATGGCTAACCGTTTAAATCATCTTATGAACGATAAATATCAATATGAAATTAAGAAAAGGGAAACGCAGTTGCAAATTTTGTACCAACAAATTAATCCGCATTTATTGTACAACACGCTGGAGAGCATCCACTGGAAAAGCATGTTGGAAGGCAGCACGCAATCTGCCGAGATGATTAAAGACTTGGCCAAATTAATGAAAATCGGATTAAGCAGAGGGAGAGAATTAATAACCATTGAAGAGGAGTTGCAGCATGCTGCTGCGTACATTAACTTGCAGCAGCGCAGATACGAGCTTCGATTTCGGGTTATGTGGAATATAGCCGATGAGGTACGCCAATTGCAGATTCCGAAGATTATCCTTCAGCCGTTAATTGAAAACGCCATTATTCATGGAGTGAAAAATATGGAGGATGACGGTGAAATCGTTATTTCAGCCGACATACATGACGATATTGTGATTATCCGTATAGAGGATAATGGATATAAAGTTGTCGACTATGAAGAAATTCACCGGTTGTTGAACATGGAGATGGAAGTGCCTTCTTTCGGTTATGGGATACGCAACATTCAGCAAAGGATTAAACTGCACTTTGGCTGCTCCTATGGGATTAGCTATAGCAAAAAAAAGCAACAGGGGACGATTGTCACCGTTACGCTGCCTAAAAGCGAAACTGCTTCTCGGACACAATTACTTACGGGGTGATTCGTTACATGTATAACATTTTGCTCGTAGATGATGAACCATGGATTTGCAAGGGACTAAGCAATCTTCTTACTATTTCGGGATTGCATATCCATAACATTTTCATCGCTCAAAGCGGATATGAGGCAATGGATTTCATTCGAATGGAGGATATTGACTTATTGATTACAGATATTCAAATGAGTGGAATGAGCGGTATCGAATTGATGCATCAAGCCAAAATGGAAAAGCCGTCCGTTCAATCCATTGTTGTCTCCGCTCATGAGACTTTTCAATATGCGCAGTTGGCTATGCGGCTGGGTGCAAAAGATTATTTAATCAAACCCATTAACAGCACCCAGTTCCTAGATTCCGTGCGAAGCGTGCTGCTGAGGTTAACTAAAACATGGACGGCTAAAGATGAAATTGCCGCTCCATTAAATGAACGATTCAGTATGAGCGAGCCTGCTCCGGCGACAACAGCGTTATTAAACAGCCTGCTTGCTAATCCTGTGCATGTATGTGAAAACGCTTTTTCTGCTCAGCAGTTGAGAGATCTTTCGTTAGTAGGGCCCTATTTTGCGGTGCTCAAAATCAATCTTCATCTACAATCCCCGTCAAACAGAGAGCGATTCTTTGGGGAAAATGTCCATTTATTGCAATATGCCGTGTTGAACATGGCGAATGAGCTGCTTGAAGGGCAGTTCAGTCATATTGCTTTTTGTTCACCAGATTATGAAATTACGATCATTCTCCAATGGGATAGCGAAACATATGGTGATCCAGGCATAAACAAAATCAATCAATTGGATATCATTGGTAGGTTGCTCTGCATGAACATTCAGGTCTACTTATCGCTGCAATGTGTGATTGGCATTAGCCATATCTTACAGGGGATTGAGTATATCAGCGTATTGGATCAACAGGCGAAACGAGCAGTACGCCTTAACCACGTACACCCGGATCATTATGTGTTTTACTATGGAGATTTTTGCTGGAATCAAGATGAGGAAGAGCCCAAGAAGGACGAGTTGAACATGCAGTCTAATCAAATCGTAGATAAGGTCAAAAAATATATTCATGAGCATTTCGCCCAAAAGGGATTAACACTCTTGGAAATTGCTCACAAAAGTCATGTGAGCCCGAATTATTTAAGTTATTTGTTTAAAAAAATAACGGGCTACAACCTGTGGGACTATGTCGTTAAACTGAGGATGGAAGAAAGTAGGCTGCTTCTAACAACCACTGATCTACGACGGTATGAAATTGCTGAAAAGGTCGGATACGAATCACCTGAGCATTTCAGTAAAATATTCAAGAAATATTATGGAGTAAGTCTGAGCGAGTTCAAGAAGTAGAATCGCCAATAATCTAAATAGAATTACACATGTTCATCGTCAACCTGCCTTCTTACAATAGGAATTGTAAATTAGCTAATTTTGTAAAAGGTCACGAGTTTGTATGAACGAATGATTTAGATTATCTCAAAGGAGCATCCATCCTCATGGCTAAACGTAGGTTTATGCTTGTGCCCGCGATAATCATTTGTATCATTGCATTGATGTTAAGCGCATGCAGCCGTTCTTCAAGCAGCACCACAAACGATACCCAAAAAAATTCATCGGAATCTACCAAAGTAACGATCAGCATCTACTATCCTCCACCTGATCAAATCGAGAAGAGGACGCTGGAAGATGATAAGATCAAACGTTTTGTAAAGCAGTACCCGAATGTGAAAGTTGTAAAAAGCGATTGGCAGTATGATCCGAATCAAATCGGAATTAAGATGGGGGCCAATGAGGCGCCAACTCTATTCAACACATATGCAACGGAAGGCAGATTTTTGGCAGAGAAGGGATGGGCTGCGGACATCACGGGCTTATTTCACGATTATGCGTTTCATGATCAAATGAACCCTATATTGCAGGATCAGTTCATTATTGGCGGCAAGGTTTACGGGATTGCCCAGCAAGGATATGTTACCAGCACAATTATAAATAAAAGACTCTTAGATCAAAAAGAAATTGCGTTACCTAGTTTTGATTGGACTTGGGATGACATGCTTGCTACAGCTCAAGCAGCGGCTGATCCCTCCAAAGGCATCTCCGGCATTGCACCGATGGGTAAGGGGAATGCAGCCGGCTGGAACTGGACGAATTTTCTATTTGGAGCAGGTGGGGATATTCAGAAGGTAGAAGATGGAAAAGTTACGGCCGTATTTCATTTAGAAGCTGGTATTAAAGCTCTTGCATTTTATCAACGTCTAGCTTGGGAAGCGAAGGTGCTCCCTCAAGACTGGGCGCTTGGATGGGGGGATGCTGTTGGCGCCTTGGTTCAAGGGAGAACGGCGATAGTCATCTCGGGACCTGATGGCCCGGTCGATCAGGCACTCAACCAAGCGGGAATGAAGCCTGAGGAAATTGTTGTATATCCGATGCCAGCGACTGAAAAGGGAGGCAAGCACATAGGCATACTTGGCGGAGATTTCTTGGTCATCAATCCAAAAGCGACGAAAGAAGAGAAAGAGATGGCCTTTCGTTACGCTACGTTTGATTATTTCACCGATACAGGACTGTTATCGATAGAAGCGAGTATCCAGCAACGTCGTAAAGATCAAAAATATTTTGTTCCGCCTGTTATTGAGTATTTCACACCCGATTCTACCTATGCAGAAAAAGTTAAGGCGATCTATGAAAAATACGACAATGTATATCAATACCCCTCTGCGACGATGGAACTGATGGAAGGAAAACTAGAGACGCAGTTCAATACGCAAGAGTACTACGCGACGATGACCAGTGTTGTTCAGGATATTTTTTCACGCAAAGACGCGGATCCAAAGACGGTGTTGGAAGAGGCAGCACAGCTTGTACAGGAGAGGTTTTACAATCAGATGAAAGTCGAATAAGCGAGTGAACATGAATGTTAACCAAAAATGAAAGGAAGGCCATAAAGATGCAAGCACGACTCCAGAAAAACTCTACGGGTCTCATTTTACTCCTCATTGTAAGCTTGTTGCTTACACAGTTGTCCTTGGGCTCAAGCCCCGTACACGCCTCCTCCAATTTGGCGGCAGGCAAGCCTGTTTCGGCAAGCAGTCACAACGATAATTACTCGGCTGCAAACACGGTGGACAGCGAATCATCGACGTATTGGGAAAGTGCGAATAACGCATACCCGCAATGGCTTCGTGTCGATCTTGGCAATGTGAGCAAGATTGGTCAAGTTGTTCTGCGGCTCCCGGAATCGTGGGGTCAAAGAGCACAAACCTTGTCCGTGTTGGGTAGTGTCGATGATGCCAGCTACACAACCCTGGTTGCATCGGCCAGCTATTCGTTTGATCCAGCGAGCGGAAATATGGTGACTATCAATTTCCCAACTGCATCAGCTAGATACGTGAAACTGAACTTCACTGCTAATACCGGCTGGATCGCCGCCCAGTTATCCGAACTAGAAGTGTTCGCAGCGTCTTCTGGCGCTTATGAAGCGGAAAATGCCCAATTAACCGGAGGGGCAAAAGTAAATACGGATCATACCGGATATACAGGCACTGGCTTTGTTGACGGCTATTGGAATCAAGGAGCAGCCACTCAATTTATGGTTAACGTGGATCGTGCCGGGGTCTACTCAGCCAATTTAATATACGGAAACGCTTCAGGCGGGGATCAGACAGTAAGCCTATACGTCAATGGAACAAAAATTAAGCAGACGACTTTATCGAATCTAGCCAACTGGGACACTTGGTCGACCAAGTCAGAAATCGTAAATTTGAATGCAGGAGCTAATACAATCGCTTACAAGTATGATCCAACCGATTCGGGAAACATCAACTTGGATGCCCTCCAAATCGCAAGTGCCAGCTCACCACCAAGATCCGCGTTATCGACCATCGAAGCTGAAAGCTTTGATCAACAATCGGGTATTCAAACGGAATCTTCCAGCGAAGGCGGATTAAATATCGGCTTTATCGAAAATGACGACTACACAGCCTATTACAATATCGATTTTGGCTCCGGCGTATCGAAGTTTGAGGCACGAGTGGCCAGCAATGGCGATGGAGGCCATATCGAAATCAGATTGGGCAGCTTGACAGGAACGCTTGCAGCTGCTTGCGCAGTAGAGCCTACAGGCGGATGGCAAACATGGACGACTAAATCTTGCAGCATAAACCCTATCAGCGGCGTACACGATGTCTATCTCATATTTAAAGGCAGCGGGGCTGGATTGTTCAATCTCAACTGGTTCAAATTTTCCAACAATTCTGTTGTGCCGTCAAAAGGAGCCACAATGCCTTACGATATGTATGAAGCGGAGGAGGGCGAAGTTGGTGGCGGCGCGGTTATCGTCGGTCCGAACCGAAAAATTGGCGATTTGGCTGGAGAAGCTTCCGGGAGAAAAGCAGTCACGTTAAATTCTACAGGCAGCTTCGTTCAATTTAAGACAAGAACAAGCACCAACACACTTGTTGCACGCTTCTCCATACCCGATGCACCTAACGGGGGTGGATTAAACAATACGCTGAACATATATGTCAATGGCACGTTTGCCAAGTCAATCGATCTCACGTCCAAGTATTCGTGGCTCTACGGCGACGAAGCATCGCCGGGCAATTCGCCTTCAGCGGGTGCTCCTCGGTTCATTTACGATGAAGCGAACGTCATGTTCGATCACACTATTCCTGCAGGAAGTACAATTAAGCTGCAAAAGGATCCGTCAAATACAACGACTTATGCGATCGACTTCATCAGCCTCGAGCAAGTATCGCCGCTGGCCAATCCCGATCCTTCCAAATATGTTACGCCTGCAAACACCACGCATCAAGCGGTTCAACACGCATTGGATCAAGTTCGTATGGATCCAACTGGCAATCTTATCGGTGTCTATCTACCTGCAGGAACTTATAAAACAGGGGGCAAGTTTCAGGTGCACGGCAAGCCAGTGAAAGTAATCGGCGCCGGTCCATGGTACACCCGGTTTGTAGCTCCTTCCAATCAGTCCAACACAGATATCGGTTTTAATGTAGTAGCAAGCGCTAACGGTTCTACCTTTGCCAACTTTTCTTATTTCGGCAACTACAACATCCGTGAAGACGGTCCGGGCAAAGTATTTGCATTTAATGATGTAGCCAACATGACAATCGACAACATCTGGGTCGAGCATCAGATGTGCATGTTCTGGGGGCAGAACGTCGATAACACCGTCATTAAAAATTCCCGAATTCGCAACGTTTTTGCAGATGCCGTCAATTTTACAAACGGCAGCACGAACAACTTGGTGACGAACAACGAAGCTCGCAGCACCGGCGACGATAGCTTTGCCTTGTTTAACGCTGTGGACACCGGTACTTCCGAAGATAATCAAGGCAACGTCTATGAAAAATTAACCTCGCTGCTCACATGGCGGGCTTCAGGACTAGCCGTATACGGCGGATACAACAATACGTTTCGCAATATTTACATAGCGGACACACTGGCTTATTCGGGTATAACGGTTAGCTCGCTGGACTTTGGCTTCGCGTTCCGCGGTTTTGGTACGTCCCCAACTAATATCGAGCATGTCTCGCTTATTCGTACAGGTGGCCATTTCTGGGGCAATCAGACGTTTCCGGCACTATGGTTGTTCTCAGCCTCGAAAGAGTTCCGTGGTATTCGTATTAACGATGTAGAAATAATAGATCCAACTTATCATGGGATTATGTTTCAAACGAACTATGTTGGAGCAACGCCACAATTTCCGATTACGGATACGATTTTATCCAACATAAAAATATCAGGCGTTCGCAAGAGTGGAGATTCTTTTGATGCTAAATCAGGCTTTGGAGTTTGGGCGAACCAACCGATCGGCTCTGCTACGTTTAATAACTTGCAATTTGCGAATATGGACCCAGGGACCACTCCAATAAACAATCCAACCTCTACGTTTACGATTCAAGTCAATCCGTAACAACGTATCAGCCATATGAAGCATGAATCTGTCAGCTACACGATAGATTCATGCTTTTTTTAATGACGTAATATCGCTAATAATGCTCATAAGATTGCACATGTTCATTTTAAGCAGCGCTTTTTACAATGAAGTTAAGTTGTTTGATGAACTAGGAAAGGGGAGTGCGCCACTAATGGAACTACGCCAGCTTCAATATTTTATTCAAATATGCAAATCGGGAAGTCTCACCAAAGCCAAAGCAGAATTGGGGGTAACGCAGCCTACATTAAGTCAGCAGCTTCGGGTATTAGAGAATGAATTTAATACGCTGTTGTTTGATCGGGGTGCAAAGGGAGTTGAAATAACGGAAGCGGGCAAAATTCTGTTATATAAGGGCAATGCGATCATGAAGCTGCTTGAGGAAGCTCGAAATGAAATGAAAGAGGAGGTAACAATAGTGAAAGATACGCTTGCAATTGGTTGTTGTCCTGCTGAGCTTGAATTTCTTGCACCTTGCTTGATGAAATTTCATGAAAAGCATTCTCATGCCCAATTAAAAATTATCGAGTCAGAAAATATGGAACGAATGATTCTAGAGCGAAAGGCTGATATCGGCATCACTTCTAATGCGATGTCAAGTCAATCCATCATATCGACTTACTTGTATCGCCAAGAAATGGCGCTTTTCGTTCATTCGGAGCACCCTATGGCTGCTTATCCCTCCATTCCTTTTCAATCATTGAAGCAGATCAATTCCATTCTATTTCTGCAGCAATACAAATCGGTCATCGAAATGTATGGTAGGGTCTGTGGGTTTACGTTGGAGTCCATGATTGAAACGACCTCGTTCTCTTTTTTAATACATTCGGTTCGCCAAGGAATTGGGGCAGCGCTTCTCCCTGTATGTTTAGCTGCAACGTTAAAGAAAGAGGCGCTTCGGATGGTGAGATTAGAAGACTACGTACCCTATTGGGACGTATCGCTTGTTCATCTGGATTCCTTTGCATGGAGTACGACGTCGCGTGCATGTATTCAAGAAATCAATCGTTTTATTTTAGCGAACAATGAGGAAGCAAGGAGAGAGGTTGAGGTGTAAGTTATGTTTAGGCAATTAGAATGTTTTATTAAAATTTGCGAAGAAGGCAGCTTTGCTAAAGCATCGGAATCGCTCATGATTTCTCAACCTGCATTAAGCCAGCAGATTCGATACATAGAAGCGGAGTTTAACACTCCTGTGTTTAAGCGGGCCGGTAGAGGGATAAAGCTTACGGCTGCAGGTCAAATCCTGTATGAGAAATCTATTTCTGTGATGAGGCTGATTGGGGAGTCGAAAAAAGAAACAGCTGAGCTAAGCAATACCCAGATCAATCAACTTCCGCTCTCCATCGGCATCTCACCATTAGATTGTCCGAATTTTATGCCGTTTTTTTTGAAGTTTCACGAACAGCATCCAGCTATTACGCTGCATTTCGAAAACATCGAAAATGGTTTTAGGGATTTACTGCATAATCATAATCATATTGATATAGTCATAAGCGATTGTCCGGAACTAAATAAGGAACTATATGCTGTACATGTATGCAAAGAGGAACAAGCGCTATTCGTTTATATGGATCATCCGTGGGCAGATCGAACATCCATTTCAGTTCGGGAATTGAAAAATCTAGAATCTGATTTATTTGTTAGAGATTCAAATATAGTAAAGCTGCTCAAAGCATATGATTTCAAAGTGATCCAACCTCTGCAATCAAAATTTCATTCTACCTCCGCTGCCATTATTCTTTCTATGGTTATACAGCAAATGGGGGTGGCTATTTTACCCATTTCTTACTTGAATAGCTCTTCTTATTCGAAATTAAAAGTAATTCAATTCTTAGATCCGATTCCTGCACGTGAAGTTAAGCTTATTGTTCGAAAAGATCAGTTCATCGATGCGGCGATTCAAACTTTTATGAACTATTTTTTAAAAGCAACAAAGTCACTTGCCGTATAACAGACAACTTATATAAAAGGTACAGCCGTTCTGAGGAGGCTGTACCTTTCCCAATAGAAATGAGAGGATTTTCGAATTTAACCTCCATACCCACCGAACATTGCTTTGGCATACACAATACCTGTTCCATAAGCACCAGCATGCTCTTTAGCAACATTTACGACGGCATCATACGTTTCTTCACGCGCCCAATCGCGTTGATACTCAAGGAGGACAGAAAGCCAGGTAACAGGGATCGCCCCAGCCTGTATCATGCGTTGAATGGCTGTATTATGTGCCTCTGTTGTCGTTCCGCCTGAAGCATCTGTAACAATATACACTTCGTAACCTTCTTTAATCGCAGAGATCGTTGGAAATGCAAGGCAAACTTCTGTCCATAGCGCAGCGATAATCAATTTTTTGCGCCCCGTCTTTTTCACGGCTTCAATGAAATTTTTGTCTTCCCAAGAGTTCATCGATGTGCGGTCAATTGGCTTTTGATCTGGAAATAATTCCTGAATGTGCGGATGAAGCGGGCCTGAAAATGATTCCGCAGCAACAGTTGTTAAAATGATTGGGGCATTAAATATTTTTGCCGTTTTGGCCAGCCCAACCGTATTGTTAATGATCGTTTGTCGGTCTGCACTTTGTGTACCAAATATCATCTGTGGCTGATGATCGATAAGAATAATGGCAGAGTTCTCAGGTGTAAGTAAATCGGTTTTGTCGTTAAACATACAATAATCCCTTCCTTCAATAGTATCACCGCAACAGTATCAGAATTGCGTTTGAACTTCTGCTGCATGTCATTAGTGTAGAGAGTAATGAACTTGCAAACCATCTTCATTTTTCTATAGGATCCATCATCAAAAACTATATCGTTAAAAATGATACGTACTTGAAATAGTTCATTTGTTAGGCATAATAAACGCTTATGTGTGGTATAGAAATCCCCATATTGATCGAATGAATTGGGATTTATAGACTTACAGTTGAAGCACTGAAAACGTTAAGGCTAGAGATTTTACTGTTAGGGTAGGTAGGAGCGAGCATGTGGGATTTAACCATCAACAAATGAGGGAGGACAAAAGATGATCGAGTATATAAATGGAATGGAAACTGACCTTATTATTTATAACGCTTTTATCGCTACGATGAACGAAGATAACCCTACAGCTACTGCGCTCGCAGTAAAGGATGGACAATTTTGTGCTGTGGGGGACGATACTGAAATGATGAAGCTTGTAGGGCCCTTGACAAAAGTTATAAATGCTAACAAACGCATGTTAATACCAGGTTTAAATGATTCGCACATGCATCTTATTCGAGGTGGGCTTAACTTTAATCTTGAATTGCGCTGGGATGGCGTACCTTCTGTGGCTGATGCGTTACGGATGTTGAAAAAGCAGGTCGATCGGACACCTCCTCCTCACTGGGTTCGCGTTGTTGGCGGATGGACCGAATTTCAATTCAAAGAACGACGAATGCCTACATTAGAAGAAATCAATCGAATTGCCCCTCATACCCCTGTATTTATTCTAAACCTCTATCGTCAAGCCTTTTTGAATAAAGCTGCTTTGCGTGTGATCGGCTATACAAAAGATACACCGAACCCGCCAGGAGGAGAAATCCAAAGGGACAGTCAGGGCAATCCTACGGGGATGTTAATCGCCCGCCCGAACGCGACAATTTTATATGCCACGTTAGCTAAAGGCCCGAAGCTTTCCTATGAAGATCAGATGAATTCGACTCGGCTGTTTATGAGAGAATTGAACCGATTTGGTGTAACAAGCGTGATTGATGCCGGGGGCGGTTTTCAGAACTACCCAGATGATTATAAAGTGTTTGCAGAGCTGGATAAGCGAGGGGAAATTACGGTTCGGACAGCATACCATTTGTTCACACAGAACCTAGGGCATGAACTAAACGACTTCAAAAATTGGACGGAATCAACAAAGCCGTATACCGGGAGCTCATTCTATCGTCATAACGGTGCCGGAGAAATGCTTGTTTATAGCGCGGCAGACTTCGAAGATTTTGTTGAGCCACGTCCAGAACTGCCTGCCGTACTGGAAGACGAGCTATTCGAAGTAACTGAGCATCTAGCCAAGCATCGCTGGCCGTTTCGTCTTCATGCTACCTATGGAGAATCGATCACACGATTTCTTGATGTAATTGAGCGGGTAAATAAAGAAGCTCCTTTTAAAGACATACGTTGGATTATTGATCATGCGGAGACGATTCAAGAAAAAGATCTAGAACGAGTCATTTCGTTAGGCGGCTCGATTTCCGTTCAAAACCGAATGGCTTTTCAAGGGGAGTATTTCGTCGATCGCTATGGAGCGAAGGCAGCAGAACATGCACCACCGATAACGAAGATGCTTACCGCTGGATTGCGTGTCGGAGTAGGGACAGATGCAACAAGAGTTGCAAGTTATAACCCGTGGCTGGCCTTATACTGGTTAGTAACGGGAAAAACACTTGGAGGGCTTAGCTTGTATCCTGCTTCTAATCGTGTAGACAGACATCAGGCGCTCCGTATGTATACAACCGGGAATGCATGGTTTTCGAAAGAAGAGGATGTTAAAGGACAAATTAAAGCCGGACATTATGCTGATTTCACGATTCTTTCGGACAATTTCTTTCAAGTATCTGAAGAAGATATCAAAAAAATTGAGTCCGTCTTTACCGTTGTAGGCGGCAAAATCGTTTACGGCACACACGAGTTCCAAGCTTTATCACCGCCTGCTCCAAAAGCAAGTCCAGACTGGTCTCCACAGAATTTCTTTGGAGGATACTATAACGGATTGTATGACGGAGGCGATGGATCTGGAGTTCAACCATATAGGCAACAGCGCTTGCATCACAGTTGCAATCATCACCATGGCAGCGGATTTTGTGACTTGGATTGCTTCGTCTTCTAATGCAGGCAGATTAAAAAACAGATTAATAATCGTTACAAAGTTGAAATATCGATTCCTACCTTCGTGGCCTGAGATTCGTTCGCTCCGACTTACACAACAGTTCTATTGACTGCGCGCATGGGTGGCAAAAGCTTGACACAAACAATAATCCTCTGTATGAAAATGGATCCTCCAACTTAAACTAAGACAGCCAGCTTTATTTCAGACATACAGAGGAGCAGATGAATATGAAAAACAAATGGTTGCTGGCGCTGCTCGTAACCTTGGTACTCTTTGTTAGCATGACGCAGGTTGCAGCACCCGTGCAAGCAAATGCAATTGTGAGCGAGAAGAAGGATCCGAATTGCTTGAGTCCCAAAATGGTAAAGCTGAAAACCGATATGCAAAAGGTTTGGATCGACCATACGATATGGACAAGAAGCTATATTGTCAGTGCTATTTCGAATCGTCCAGATCAGAAGGATGTAATGGAGCGGCTATTGCAGAACCAGCAGGATATTGGAAATGTAATCAAACCTTATTACGGGGAAGTCGCAGGCAATAAGCTGGCCGAAATTCTAAGAGAACATATTCTAATTGCAGCGAAAATCGTAGAGGCGGCCAAAGCGGGCAATCAGGCAGATGTGAAAAAGTTAGAGGCAGACTGGCATAAAAACGCTGACGAGATCGCCAAATTTTTAAGCGATGCGAATCCGAACTGGCAGTTTAAAGAGCTTCAGGATATGCTATATACCCACCTTCAGTTGATTACGGAGATCGTGCTAAGCTGTCTCAAGGGAGATTGGAAAGCGGATATAGCAGCAACCGACAAAAACGAGATCCATATGATTCATTTAGCTGACATCCTGACAGAAGGCATTGTCAAACAATTTCCTGAAAAATTTTAAACAAAATGCATTATCGAATGCAAAGTAAAGCTTTTTATGTTTGCCCGCAAGGGTAACTATAAAAGGCTTTTTTTCGTTTCACGGAGATAAATAGCTTACACACTTCGATCCAATCACATGGGTCGTTTTTTTGTAAACAAGTCAAATTCGTTTGATAATGCACGAATATATGTCCTGTACCGCAAATTTCGGCTGTGTATAGTTAAGATAATCGTATTTGGAGGCAGGGCACCCGAATATATCAATGGACATATTCGATGCGTGGATGGCAGCGGATGTTTCGATAACATCACTATCATAAAAATGGAGACTGTTATGGACAGACCATGACAGTCTTTTAATTAGCTAAGGGGGGGAACCGATGAAGGATAGAAGTGTGTCCCAGATGCAAGCAAGCCCTGAGGTGGTTACCTTTGGGGAATCGATGGCACTCATGCTGCCGACCGGAAATAAAGGAATCGAATACAGCCATACGTTGGAATGCACCTTCGGTGGGGCCGAAACAAACGTAGCCATCGGTTTGGCTAGGCTTGGCATTCATGTCGGATGGTTCTCTCAATTAGGTGAAGATCCGCTGGCAACGATGATGATCAAAGCATTGCGGGGCGAAGGCGTTGATGTCTCACGCGTGAAGAGCACAGATGTTGCTTCAACGGGTCTAATGATGCGTGAGGCAATAGCCGGACAATCCTCCGTTTATTATTTTCGGCGGAATTCGGCTGCTAGTCTGATGTCGCCCGATATGCTGGATGAGGCGTACATAGCAGGTGCTCGCATTTTGCATGTAACCGGGATTACGATGGCTATCAGCGAGACTGCATGTCAAGCTGTTATTGAGGCTGTACGTCTTGCACGCAAGCATGGCGTTAAAGTCAGCTTTGATCCAAATCTGCGCCTGAAGCTCTGGAGCGTGGAGAAAGCTCGTCAATTCATTCTGCCTCTAGCGGCGGAAGCAGACTACTTCCTGCCTGGGCTTGATGAATTGAAGCTGCTCTATGAAACTGACGACAAAAGTGCTTTGTTTGCGAAGCTGCATGAGCTTGGCAACGTATGCGTCGTAAAAGGCGGAGATCATGAAACCTATTTATTACAGGGTGGAAAGGTAGCTGGAATTCCTTATTTCACTGCTGAACACGTAGTAGACACCGTTGGTGCTGGCGATGCCTTCTGTGCTGGCTTCCTTAGCGGTTTACTAAGAAATAAATCCCTTGAGGAATCCGTTCGCATCGGGAATTTGCTTGGATCTATGGTGATCCAGACGGAAGGCGATTGGCAGGGTCTCCCGACAATGGCACAGGCAGAAGCGAAGCTTAGTAGAAAAGCGCATGTTGAACGTTAAGTCCAATGAATCTAGTACATACAATGAAAGGCAGGGAAGCAAATTGAAGAAAATGAGCATTATTCATCGGATTCATGAAGAAGGGGTTGTCGCGGTATTACGGGGAGAGAATTGGCAGCAGGTGGTTCGACTATCCGAGGAAGCCATTGCTGGCGGCATTAAGGTGATTGAGATTACAATGACGGTTCCGCATGCGCTTAAGGCGATCGAAGAGCTTGCCAGCCGTTATTCATGGAATCATCCTGATTCAGCTCAACAAGCGATAATTGGCGTCGGCACGGTGCTTGATCCTGAAACGGCACGCCAAGCAATGCTAAGCGGCGCCGAATTTGTCGTGGGCCCTTCACTGAATCCAGATACGATTAAGCTGTGCAATCGTTATCGTGTTCCAATCATGCCTGGAGTCATGACCATTCATGATATCCAAAGCGCTCTCGATTTAGGAGTGGATGTCGTTAAGCTGTTCCCGGGAAGTCAATTCGGGCCAGGGATGATCAAGGATATCAAAGGCCCATTGCCTCACGCGAATGTAATGCCAACCGGGGGAGTGAATGTAGAAAACTTGGGCGACTGGATCAAAGCAGGTGCATTTGCGGTAGGAATTGGTTCGGATCTTACGAAGGAAGCCATTGAAACAGGCAATTATACACTCGTTCGTGCCAAGGCTGATCAGTATGTGAAGGCATTTAAGCAAGCGCGCCAATAATAAGAACGATAACAAGCGTTCTCTTGATAGAGGGGAGACGCTTGTTTTTTATATCTAGTGAATAAGGCTTAGAAAAGTAAAATTCGTTTCAAAATGAACGATTTTAGTCCTTATTTGCGATTTTCATTCTGATTACAATGACACTATAGAACAAGACGTATTTTTCAGAGGGGGATAAAAAATGAAAGGTAAGAAATCACTAGGAATTAGCGCTAGAGAGACACTAGCCGGCTATATGTTTGTAGCCCCATTAATGATCGGATTAATTGTCCTAACCCTTATTCCTGTTGTGTGTTCCCTATTGCTGAGCTTTACGGAGTGGAATTTCGTAGCGGGATATGGTGCTATCAAATTCGTAGGCTTTGATAATTTTATTCGTTTGTTCCAAGACGATGTGTTTATACAGAGCCTATTGAACAACTTAGTCTTTATTATAACGGTTCCGATAACCTTGATCTTATCGCTGTTGCTGTCTATTCTCATTGACAAACATGTTTATTTCAAGGATGGATTTAAGGTTGTTTATTTCTTGCCTTATATTTCCAGCGTCGTTGCCGTCGCCATGGTATGGCAGGTTCTTTTCCATCCATCATTAGGTCCGGTAAATCAGATGCTGATGTCATTTGGCATTGAGAATCCACCTAAATGGTTGGCAGATATCGATTATGCATTGCCTTCTCTCATGATGATTCAAGTTTGGATTATGCTCGGCTATAACATTATCATTTACATTGCTGCGCTGCAGTCCATTCCGAAGGATTTGTATGAAGCGGCAGATATCGATGGCGCAGGAACGTGGGTGAAATTCCGACAGATCACAGTGCCAAGTGTTTCGCCAACGACCTTCTTCTTGCTAGTAACAGGAATCATTGGTTCCTTCAAGGTGTTTGATCTCATTCAAGTATTAACGCAAGGCGGACCTGCTAATTCAACAAATGTAATCGTTTACGACTTGTATGACACTGCATTCAATCAGTTGAAAACAGGGTATGCCTCTTCAATGGCGCTCCTATTATTCCTCATTTGTTTAGCCATAACGGCTGGACAATGGATTGCCCAGAAGAAGTGGGTTAACTACTAGAAGAGATCTAGAATGGAGGAACAATCTATATGAAAAAAATATCGGTTTCAAAGATCATATTCACAGTGATTATGGCAGCTATAGGGCTTCTCTTCCTGCTTCCATTCATCTGGATGTTGTCAACATCATTCAAGCCTGAGGCGGATGTCTTCAAATTCCCAATCGAATGGATTCCGAGAAACTGGAATGCGATGGAGAACTATGCAGAAGTGTGGTCAGGAAACTTTGTCAAATATTATGCAAACTCGATTTATGTAACAGTGGCAACGACTGTGCTCAATGTATCCGTGTGTGCACTTGCGGCTTATGGATTTTCCAAAGTCCATTTCAAAGGAAGAGATACGATGTTTCTTCTCGTTCTCGCACTATACATGGTTCCACCTCAAGCTTCATTAGTTCCGCAGTTCCTGCTTTTCCGTTCCCTACATTTATTTGATTCTCATATTGGTCTTATCTTGCTGAACGGATTTAGCGTAATTGGAGCTTTCATGCTTAGACAATTCTTTATGAGTGTCAGCAACGAATATATCGAATCAGCCAAAATAGACGGAGCCGGACATGCACGAAGCTTCTTCCAAATCGCGCTGCCGCTTATTCGTCCAGCCATCGCAACCTATGCGATCCTCAGATTTATTTGGACATGGAACGATTATCAGTATCCGCTGATTTTCTTAAAAAGCAAAGAGTTGTTCACCATTCAGCTTGGGATCAGATTGTTCGGCGACCAATATGGAGATACGTATTCCTTGATGATGGCTGGAGCTGTGTCAGCAATCTTGCCGCTGGTCATTATCTTTATTATCGGGCAGAAGCAAGTTATTGAAGGGATTGCGCTCGGAGGCGTTAAGGGATAGAAATGCTCGAAGGAATAGGAGCAATACAAATAGATAGTTAACGAAAAGAAATGAACCATTGCGTTCATTTCTTTTGTCATATGGGGAAGTATCTAGTCAAAATCGTCTGAGATCGGTCAAAATATGAAATTGGTCGGTCATCTGAAAATAGATATATTTATAAATAAAAGCGTTTTCAATGACAGTTTTATTCATAAAGCTACCTATAAGTATATAAATCTGCAAAGATAGATTGAATAGTAGAAAGGTGGGTTGATATGGGTTTTACAAGACGAAAACCAACAGTGCGTATATGGTTTACAGCCGTAATACTAATTGTACTCGCTGTATTAATGATGATATTAACTAACAAAAAAGTTGCATTGCCTGATAATTGGTTGTTTACGGTGGATGGATACGCTGTGACAGATGAAGAATATCTATTTTATATCAATGAGCAGAGAGCTGTAACCGTAAATTATTTCTACAGAACCTATGGTGCGCAAGTAGATGAGGGGTTCTGGACACGCCAATACGGCGAAAATCAGGAAACACCATCTGAATATGCCAAAAAAGCCGCGATGACGGCATTGCTAAGGGCCAAACAGGAGCAAATTATTGCAGACGAGCGGGATATTGCTCCATACAAAAGTTTTGATGAGCTAAAATCCGACATGGAAGATGAAAACGCTAAGCGGGCTGAGATGGAAAATACGGGGGATACTTACTACGGATTGCCTGAGTTAGATCTATACCAATACATGCAATATGTAAGTGGCGCTCGTTGGCCGGATTTGGTAGAAACCCAGATCGAACAAACGAAAATGAGCGACGCCGAGTTACAAGTTGAATATGCTTCAAGGAGCGCAGAATATGTGCGCACTGCTGATGAATTAACGGCTATGTTCGCATCAACTGGACAAGCAATGGAAGAGAAAGTGTTAAATCGATTAGATATATCCAAAGAAGATACTGTATCACGAAATTTCTGGGAGTCATTGGCGGCCGCTTCTGTAGGGGAGACGGTAATCGGCAAATATATGGGCGAGGATGTCATTGCCACCTTAATGACAAAGCCGGAAATCACCAAGCTTACCCTGAAAGAAGTGAAGGATTCCATTATATACGGGCGGGCTGAGTCTGACTTGCGAACGTTAATTGCAACTAGAGCGGATAAGGCGAAGATTACGTATAACGGCAATCAATTCGATGAATTAACAGTGAACTAGATGAAATCCTGTTCTTACGTTTATATAGATCTGAATCTATTTTGGTGTTCATAGATTCAGATTTATATAAATATGAATTCATAGAAAAGGAGATTGCCAGATGAGACGAACAAAATGGATGCAAAAAGCTTTATCGATTGTTACGGTAGCAACTTTGACATTCTCTGGTCTGCCCGGCTTGGCGCCTGTATCTGAAGTTTCGGCTGCAGAGGGATTGGTTGAATCTTTTGACTCGGTTGTACTAGAACTGACACAAGCGACGGATCATGCAGGCAGAGTAAACCTTACTTACAAAGGTGCACCATTAAGCAATCTTGTTAAAGGACCGGTGATTGATGCGTTCAGTTATGATTCAAGCAATTCGAATTTAGTAACGGTTGATGATAACGGAAACGTTACATTAGCTAGCGGTTATACCTTTGCGGCCCCCGGTGATACTGGCATCCCAGTGACGATAACCGCCACGACGAGTTATTACCATGACTTAGATGTGTTATTCATGGAGGACTTCGAGAACAACAATGGTCCGTTGACAACAACAAGTAAACTTGGTTCATCATTTTCACTGTCGGATGCCCAGTCTCGTTCTGGTTTGAAAGCGATTACACCATCAAGCGCAACGAATACGGAGAATGTTAACCAAGACGTAGCTCTGCCCGCCGGAAGCAACTATAAAATGACGGCATGGTATTACGATCCGTATCCGGAGGAGGAGAAGACAGCGGCTGCAAGAACCCAATTTGCAATTTTGGATGGCAAAAACGCCACCTTCGCCGGGACATTCTATCAAAGTTCACAGGCCGACGTTATTCATAACCCGACAAAATATACTTGGGCATTTGCACCATCATCAGCCGGTTCCGCGGCGAAACGTTGGCAAGACAGCGGGGTTGAACGCTCCACAGGCTGGCACAAATTTGAGTGGTTCATTACACCGAATGGCGCGACCTTGCAAATTGACGGAATTTCAATACCCGATTCAGCACAGTATGATATTTACAAATCGATGAAGAGCGGTACAACCATTCAACCCAAAATTGCTGGAGGGTGGAATAACCTAGCAGGCAACATTTCTTATGTTCATAACAAACATCTTATCGACGATTTTTATGTTGTCAAAGACGTTGCTCCCGTAACTGGTACGAGAACATTAACATTGAATGTAGCACCACCAGATGGAGCGTCAGATTTGGAAATTATCACTCATCCAATAGCGGCAAAAGTGAACCAAGGCGAGACAGCAACATTTAGCGTTACGGCATCAGCCGCTGCTGCATCATACCAATGGTATGTATCTAACGACGAAACAGGTTTGAACGGGGCGGAAGTCGTCGGAGGAAATGATGCGGTATTAACGTTGCCAAGTGTTGATTCAACTGTACAGCAAGGCAAGTTTTATTATTGCCTAGTGTCTTCGGCAGAGGGAGTTGTTGTGAAATCCAACGCAGCACCGTTGTTGATTCAGACAAATACGCAGGTGAATGCGCCAATTAACCCGACGCTTGACCCGAACACGGGTATTTATACAGGCGGTTCTAATTACGGGGATACCCTTGTAACCCTGTTCAAAGATGGTGAACCCGTTGGCTATTATTTATCGAAAAATGGAGGGCCCGACCAGCTAAACAATCATGAAAGACATCATGTTCTGCCATATGCAAGAGCATTGGGGGCGGGTAATTACACCGTTACAGCAATCGTCATGAATACAGAAGGAAATAGAAGTGAAGAAGTTACGGCAACAGGAACATTAACGATCGAGAACTTGTCTGCACCGGAAAATGTTAGATGGAACGGTACCTATGCTACTTGGAATAACGTTGCTAACGCATCTGCGTATTCGGTTCAGCTCTTCAGTCACGGAGTTGCTAATGGGAGCCCTGTCGCAGTAACAGGTAATGATGCAGCTCTGTCCCCGAGCTTGGATGATACATTTACAGTTAGAGCGATGGGCAGCGCAACAACACGCTTCTTGGATTCTGATGAATCAGGGGAGAGTGCAGCATATTCAGCTCATATTGCGCTAGTACGTCAGAACGAGACTTTACGGGCAGGCGAGAGCCAGCGGCTAATCGTGGACACTGCCGATGAGTTCGTAGCTGATAACATCAGCTTCAGCCCAGCAGTGAGAGACAAAGATAAGATCGAAGTTGATCATGCTGGATTCGTTACGGTTAAGAAAGGTTATGTCCCAACAGAGAATGAAGAGGTAACCGTAAATGTCAGCGTTGATTATTTCAATAAGAAGGATACGATGTTCTACGATGGATTTGAAGGGAATAAGAAGTTTACGACGGGTGAGAACGGGTACGTCCAAAGTGACGTGATGTCCCGTACCGGAGCAAAAGCCGCGACAACGAGTGGTGCTGGCCAGGTGGCTACTGTCCCAGGCGCCTATAATTACGCTCCAAAAGCCGGCAAGACAACAATCGTCACTGCCTGGTACTACGACGATGGCGGGGTGGCATCCGGTGATCACGCGGTATTTGGCTTAACTCCGTCAACCAATGAACATATTACAATAAATTATGGGAATGCGGATGGCAACTGGGCGGCGAACCGGACTAACTACGCAGTTAGGCTCGGATCAACTGGAAGGTTCTATCCCGTCGACGTAAAGCGCAGCAAAGGCTGGCATAAATTCCAATGGGTCGTTACCTCAACGGGAACAACCTACAAAATTGATGGAAAAGCAATTAAGAGACAAACGACAGACGGGGGCGCGTTCAATACGAATGTATCGAACAATATTTCGAAAATTGATGCATTGCAACTTGCTACGAATTGGGGCAATAAATCCGGAACGATTAAAGATATGCAGAACAAGCACTTTATCGATGACGTATATGTGATGGATAGTGAAGTAACAGCCCAAACGGCAACAGCATCGGTTACATTAAAGCTCTTACCTAAAGTGTACACTCACTCCGAAGACAGCACTTATGTTCTTGGTTTGGATGATTATAAAATTACCGTGAATCCTGATTTAGCGGAGCTAGCTGGTGTGGAAATCGGCGATGCAACCCTAACACAAGCTTTGGATTATACAGTTAGCGGCAATGTATTAACGATTAACAAAAAAGCATTTGTAAGAAACAATATTGTGCCAGGAAAATATACCGTTAGACTCGACCTGAACCCTGCTGAAATTACGTTTGAGTTGAACATTGCATCTCGTGAAGTCCGTGATTATTATTTCTCCAATAACGGTGATGATCATGCCGATGGACGCACACCGGAGACAGCATGGAAATCAATATCCAAAATAAATGAATATGTGTTCCTCCCAGGTTCAACGATTTATTTGGATGCAAACAGCGTGTGGAATGAACAAATCAGATTGCGCGGCAACGGCGAAGAAGGATATCCGATTACGCTTACTAAATATAATACGACCGATCCTAACCAACGGCCGATTATTAATGGCGGAGGAACAGCGTCAAGCCCATCAGGCATTACCCTAAACGGTACAATTGAGTTGTACGACGTCAATTATTGGGTAGTCAGCGAAATTGAAGTGACGAACATCGGCACTACAGCAGGTGACGGCCGCTCCGGTATTGCTGTGATGTCCCGTATATCCAAGCTGGGACAAAGTCAATTTAACATTCAAGATTATGCGGATGCTCGTATGCAAGGAATTGTCATTCGAGACAACTATGTTCATGATGTGAATGGATTGCACCAAGCGAATGGAGCCAGTAAAATATCTGGCGGCATCATTATTAATGGTTATGTAGATGTACTGGTCGAAGGCAATAAGACCCTTCGCTGTGATAACGAAGGCATTCGCAACAATGCTTATGGGCCAAGCAACCCGGGGACGAACAATACGGGCCTCTCTTGGAGCAACTCAAGCTATCCTTGGGCATCTAACGCTGTATTTAGAAACAACTGGGTTTCTGGTTCGGTTGGTGATGGAATCGTCCTGTCCGGCGGGAACAATTCCCTTGTGGAACGAAATGTGGTCACAGACAGCGGGTACAGCTATTTAAGCGATAAGAGCGGCAAACTGGTACCGAACTGGGGTCCAAATAATACAACGCCAGCATATCTTGGTTCGCAAAATTATGCGGCAGCGTGGATTATGGCAAGTAAAGGCACGATCTTCCGCTACAATGAAGCTGTAGATAACCCTTATCATGCAAGTAATGACGGTATGGCTTGGGATATTGATAATTATTGTCAGGATAATGTGTATGAATATAACTACAGCCGAAACAACTATGGCGGTTGGTATTTGCAGATGAATGCCGCCAAGGGCAACATCGTTCGCTATAACATCAGCGTGAACGACGGTCGCAGTCCGGATTTTAATAAGAGTTACAATAGCCTTGTATTACTTGCGGGCGGTTCTTCAACAAGCGAGGAATTAAGCGGACTATACTATAACAATGTAATCATCTCTCCATTGAAGAATAGCGGTTCGTTAGTGTTTGACCCAACGGCTTCCAACTTGCATATTTACTTCCAAAACAACATATTTGCTTATACTGGTGCTAACAACAGCGTTAGTCTAAAAGGCGGCGGAACATCAGCGCCATTTATAGCCGGACGGTTTACGAACAACATTGTATATCCAGCTAATCTTTTTGGCAGTATGAATGCTGGCGGGGGCGGATATTTAGGCAGAGGTGTAACAACAGCTGACAATCGCTACGTATCGGAAAAAGAACTATATTCCATATTGAAAGATTATAAGATTGCACCGGAACATTGGATTGCCAATAGTGGAACCGTTGATGCCGAGCTTGATTACAGCGTAATGGACGGGTTCCGCCTTGCTGATGGCGACAACAACATGGCCTATGGTTCAGGTGTCAAAGTAATTAGCCCATATGTAGATCGTGCGAACGCTCTGCCTCATATGACAGAGAGAACGGACTTTTTTGGAAATCCACTAGGCGATAGAACGCCTTCGATCGGCGTACACAACCCTTATGCGGTAACTTTTGATTCCAATGGCGGCAGTGAAGTTGCGATGAAGTTCGCTGATATGGGGGGGACAATTACCGAGCCGCCAGTACCAACCAAAGCTGAAATGAAATTCGGTGGTTGGTACCGAGATGCAGAATTAAACGATGCGTGGAATTTCGCTACTGATACGGTTACAAGCGATATCGTATTATATGCGAAGTGGCTTAGAGATGAAGATTTATCTTTAGAGAAAGATCAATTGAGTGTGGAAGCCCCTAAAGGCGCAATGATAAATCAAACAACGGTTACGGCAAGTGTCTACTATGAGGTAACTGAGCAATTCATTGACGTTACCGTCAGCAAGGACGCTAGTTGGGAGCTCTTTAGCGACAAAGAGTGCAAGCAGATGATTACAGACAAAACGATGTCCTTAGATCTAGGAACGAACACAGCTTACTTGAAAGTAACTGCACGAGACAACTCGGAGAAGGTATATTCAGTTATTATTACGAGATTAGAAGATAGAATGGATAACCTCTAGAATTTATATCGGCATTCCTAATTCATAGGGAAGCAGGATTTGCCTCCTGCTTCCCTTAGCTTGTGGAGATATCCTTGATAATTGGACAATCCGCGAATTGCTTGGGAGTCGAGGCATAGAGCCTATAACCAAGCCGATCAACATGAGCAACACCATGTCTCATTTTTTTATAAGCTAAAAGAAGTAAAAATAATCTTACCTCAGTAAAAATTGTCTGCTTTGAATGGATTTTAATCATGTTACGATTATACCGACATGAAGGAAGTTTACTTACGACATCATCATATGAGGAGGGTCTACATGAAAAAGATAATTCAAACTGTATTAGCAGCATCACTAGCTTTATCGCTAACTGCTTGCGGCAGCAACAATTCCTCTGATTCTACATCAACTCCGGCAACAGATGGCACTACTACAGGGCAAGTAACATTGAAGCTGAGCACTTGGCAAACAGATGCGAAGGCGCAATGGAGCAAAATCATACCGGAATTCGAGAAGGCGAACCCAGACATCAAAGTAGAGCTTGATCTGCTAAACGAAAAAGGAGACTCGGTTGCAGCTATGCAAAAGCTTGATTTGATGGCTGCATCAGATGATCAATTGGATATTATCGAAATGCCGTATACAAACTACTCGCAGCGTGCTTCGATTGGTCTGTTGGAACCGCTTGACAGCTACATTGAAAAGGAAGGCTATAAGTACGGTGACGAATACCTGGTAGATACTCAAGTGGATGGGAAAATTTTTGCGCTCCCTTCCTCCCTGCAGCGCTGGTTTATTTTATTAAACAAAGACTTGTTGGACGCAGCACAATTGCCGGTTCCACAAGATTGGACTTGGGCTGATTTCGAAGATTATGCTAAAAAGCTCACGAAAGGTGAAGGCGCTTCCAAAGTATATGGTGCCTACTTCCATAACTGGCCAGACCTTTACAACTTGCAGCTCAAGAGTAAAGAAATCGATAACAATTTCTTGAAAGCGGACGGAACCTCCAATGCGACGGAGCCACTCCTTACATCCAGCTTGAAAATGCTGAAAACGATGATGTACACAGATAAAACAGCAAATCCATACGAAGACATTATTTCTCAAAAGCTGCATTATCGAACACAGTTTTTTAACGGTGCAGCAGCGATGGTACCAATCGGGGACTGGATGGTTGCTGAATCGGGCGGTACGGATGCAATCCCTGCAACCTTCCATGCAGCGTTTGCTCCTATTCCTAAGCTGGAAGGTGCAACTGAGCATTATTCCCCAGTACAGCCTACTTACATGGGGGTTGCTGCTAAGTCCAAAAACAAAGAAGCAGCATACAAATTCGTTAGATGGTATACAACGGAGGGCTTGGAGATTGGCGGTCGCGTATTCTCCGGTTGGGCAAAATCGGATTCCGACAAGTTGACAGAGAAAATCGTCAGCACTTCGAAGGACCCTTCCAAGGTGGATATGGAATCCTTGAAATATACCATGAAAAACACGAAGCCTGGTCAAGCGCCAGTTCCGGTTCCTTACGTTGGTGAGGTCGAGAAAGCTGCCATTGCTGAGGTTGAATTGTACTTGTTAGATAAACAAGATATCGATAAGACAATTGAAAATATGGACAAGAAAATCACAGATGTAATCAATAGTAACAAAAAATAGAAATTGTGATATTGTTGCTTGACCAAATTTAGATAGGATCATTATATATAGGTAACAGTGGAAATGAGAAATCATTTCCCTGTTCCTATTCTACGTGATAAACATTTGAGGGCTCCATTTATGAAAATAGATCGATATTCACTTCGTACAAAACTAGTTATTGCGGCTTTGATGTGTTTTATGATTCCCCTTATTGTGAATTACTTCTTAACTACGTATGTAACCAAAGATATTGTGCTGCATAAAGCGGTTTCTAGCACGCAGGATACGTTAATATTAGTTGATTCCAATGTATCCGGTATTGTTGAACAGATGCTATCTTTGTCGAATATAATTTTGATGAATAATGAAATCAATAAACATGTAACAAGCAGCAAAGAGCAGTTTGCAAGAAGTAATAACTCAGGTCAGCAGTTAGAATACATGCGTTTGATTTCTAATCTGGATGATCTGTTTGCCCAGAATTCAGATATGTATATCACCGTGTTGGGTGTAAATGGGTTTACGTATACAAATTATTCTTTTAGTGATTTTAACCCAAATTTCTTTAATGGAAAAATTGTATTCAAGGAACTGGATAAGCTTGCTGCTTTTTCAACGGCATGGATTGGTTTACAGGATAATTATTACGGCAATTTCGAAGCGAAGCAGAAGTCACCGAAGGTGCTTACCATCGCTCGCACCATGAAAAACTCAAGTGGCCATTCGCTTGGCTATGTGATTGTCAGTGTGAACGAAAGTAAGATACAACGTCAGCTAAACAGCTATTCAGAACAGAAAATTATGCTGCTGGATGATCAGGGAGCGATCTTATCTCAGTCGGACTCCATAAACATCGGACAACAATTCCGATACCATGATTATGCGATTAACGAGAATACGCTCGTCTACAACAATGAAAAGTATATCTATGTTTCAGAGCCCGTAGCTGGAACCAAATGGTCCTTGCTCAGTCTAGTTCCATATTCTTCGGCAGTAGGCCCTAACAATCAGATATTAGTAACCAGCTTCATTATGCAGTTTCTTTTCTTTACAGGGTTTTGCATTCTGCTGATGATTCTGATCTCGGCGATCACTAATCCGATCACAAAGTTAAGTAAATTTGTCGCCAAGGTCAATATGGGGCAATTAAGTATTCGTTCGGGGATTAGAGGACAGCATGAGGTAGGCCAACTTGGCAAATCAATCGACCAAATGTTGGATCGAATTGAGATGATGATCGAACAGATTACGCTTGAGCAAACTAAGAAGCGCAAAGCAGAGCTTGAGATGCTTCAAGCACAAATTAATCCGCATTTCATGTTCAATTTGTTAAATTCGATTCGCTTAAACATCCTGATTCGCGGCGATGAAGAGAATGCGAAGTTAATCGGTTCGTTATCATCATTGCTGCGGATGACCATTAATCGAGATAATGAATGGATATCGCTTCGCGACGAAGTCGAGACCATTCAGCATTATATACGTTTGATGAACTTCAGGCATGCGAATCAGGTTCAGTTAATCGAGAAAATTGTCGTGGGTAGTGAGCACGTCTTCGTTCCTCGCTTTATGATTCAACCGATTATAGAAAACGCTATCATTCATGGATTTCATCAGTATGGCGGCCAAATTGAAATCGAATCGTATACGGTAAAGGTGAATGAAGAAAGCAGCCTCTTGATTAAGATTCATGATAATGGCGTCGGAATGACGCCAGAACGATTGCAAGAATTGATAACCAAACTTGAGAAGGGCCAGAGAGAGGCTGCTCCCAACAAATCTGGCTTCTCTGGCATTGGCGTGACGAATGTTTATCAGCGGTTGAAATTAATATATGGCGAAAAGTTTCTAATGAGGATTAACAGTGAAGTTGATGTAGGAACAACAATTACGCTTCAATTGCCCCAAGTAAACCGTGAAGTGGAGTGAAGCTAAATGTTTACAGCGATTGTAGTAGATGATGATTACCCTGTTCTTCAATATTTGTCTCAAGCCGTCAAATGGAAACAGCTTCACATCGAATTGCTCGGTACGTATTCCAATGGGTTAGAAGCGTTGGAAGCGATTCGTATGTGCGAGCGATTGCCAGATATCGTGATTACGGATATTGGCATGCCGAAAATGAACGGACTCGAACTGATTGCGGAGTATAGCTCAATTAACCCTGACTTTGCGGCGATCATTATATCCTGCCATGATGAATTTCATTACGCTCAAAAAGCACTTAAGTTGAATGTTCAGGACTATATTTTGAAAGAAAGCTTGGAAGTGGAGCAACTAGAGCAGATTTTAAAGAAGATAACCCATCGATTATGCTCCAAACAGGATCAATTAGCTGAATTTCAACATTACAAGCAATTAGGCAAAATGAATCAGACTGCTGTCAGAAACAAATTTTTGAAGGATACCCTGTATCAAAATGCCTGGTCGAAGCATGCTTGGATTGAGAAGGCAGGATTAAATGGTATTAATCTTCAATCAAAACAGTACGTCACCATGATCCTCTCTGTAGATCGGTTGAATGAGATGACTCGTGTGCACAGATTGAATGATCATACGATTATTTTTGCGGTGGAGAATGTGCTTCAGGAGATTCTGAGCGACAAAGGGAATTTCGTTATTTTTAACTATAATAGTCGCGATTTGGTTGTTCTCTATTTAACGGATGATCCGAGTGTTGAGCAGTCCTATGTTTATCACATGATGCAGACCTGCATTACCAACATCAAACAATACATAAAAATCCATGTATCCGGCTTCATTGGTCGAACGGTAAGCAAACCCAAAGAAATTCAAGATGCTCTGCTTCCTATGCTGCAGGAGTTGGAGCATAGATTTTATAGTGCGGAATCCAGCGTGAGCACATGGTCAAAACAGGAATTCAGCAAAGTTGATATGTATCAAGAGTATGCAAAGTATTATTCCATGTTTAGCGAGCATATCGCAGCTAAGAATCAGTCTGGACTCATGATGACAATACAAGATTGGTCGAATTGGGTGAGATCCTCTCGTTTTCATCCTGATTATGTAAAAGAATGGGTGTTGCAATTACTTTTGGATTTACATATGAAAATAAAAGTTACACTTCATTTTCAAAGCGAGTTTTCCGATGAAAAGCTCTATTTAACCATAAGCCAAATCGTAACCTTGTCGCATTTATCGGAGTGGTTCCTAGACTACTTATCACGTATGGCTGCTAAATTAAGCGAGATTACAATATCTTCGCGTCCGGAAGTGATTAAGGCGCAGCAATATGTCATTCAGCATGTTTCGGAGCGGATAACGCTAGAGGAGATGGCCAGCTATTTAAATCTCAACTCGAGTTATTTCAGTCGGCTGTTTAAGCGAGAGTTGAATATCAATTTTATAGAGTATGTGAATCGAGTCAAACTTCAGAAGGCAAAGGAGCTTCTGCTGCAATCGAACAAAACGGTAGAGGAAATCTCAGATTTGCTCGGTTATTCGAACAAAAGCTATTTCATTAAACTATTTAAGCGTGATGTAGGAACAACACCAAGAGAGTTTGTCTCCTGGGACAAATCACAGAGGATGATGGAAGAGTCAATAAACTTTAAACTGGCAGGGGAGTAGAACTCATGTGGCGTAAAGCAATTGAAGATGCACAGGCGAAAATAGCAAATAATCTGCGCAATCACCCAGGATTGCTTCCTCATATTACGGGAGACAAGTGCTATGAATGGGGAGAGAACAACGATTGGATCGAGGGCTTCTATATCGGGATGATATGGCTGGCGTATGAATATAATCAAGATTCCTATTATAAAGAAGCAGCGGAAAAGTTCTTGGAGAACTTTAAGTATCGTTTAGATCATCATGTGGATTTGGATCATCATGACATCGGCTTTCTCTATTCACTATCTGCCGTTGCCCAGTATCGCATAACAAAGAGTGAAGAAGCAAAGCAGGTAGCCTTGCAGGCAGCACGTGTGCTTGCGAATCGGTGGCGCCCGAAGATGGGCATTATTCAAGCATGGGGCAAAGAAGGAGATCCTGAGAACGGCGGCAGAATCATTATTGATTGCATGCTGAATCTTCCGTTATTGTTCTTTGCATATGAGCAGACAGGTGAACAGGAATACTATGATATTGCGTATAAGCATGCACGCAAGAGCTTGCGTTTTCTAGTTAGAGGCGATTCCTCTTCCTACCATACCTTCTATTTCGATCAGGAGAATGGCAATGCTCTGCGCGGAGGCACACATCAGGGCTATCAGGATGGCTCAACCTGGACACGAGGTCAAGCTTGGGGTGTCTATGGCTTTGCGCTTGCTTATCGATATACGCAAGATCCTGACTTCCTTGTTGCCTCTAAGCGTATGGCAAAATATTTTATCGATCATCTGCCAGAGGATCATGTTGCTTATTGGGATTTTGACGTTCCAGTTGAAGCGTCAACGCCTCGTGACAGCTCTGCTTCTGCAATCGTTGCCTGCGGTTTGATTGAGCTGAACGGTCTGCTTGATGTGGAAGATCCAGATCGTGAGTATTTCACCCAATCGCTGCATGAACAGATGGAGTCACTTGTTGCAAACTATTCCACAATGAATATGCCAGATGCAGAAGGTTTACTGCAGCATGGCTCTTATCACGTTAGAGGAGATCGTGGGCCGGATGATTACATGATTTGGGGAGATTATTATTATTTTGAGGCTTTGATTCGTCTGCAATGTGGAATTAGAAGCTATTGGTAATGTAAATGAACCTAAGCGGAATTTCGGAGTTCTTGAGCTTGCTGTAATCAGGCCATAGCAACTCCTGATTATTTAATGGGTTATGGTTCCATGATGATTAGAAAAAATCATCATTTGTTACCATGCATCTTTACGGATCGCTTTGAAGGGGGCGCTTTTTATGAAATGCGCATTGACATAGCACATTCAATAAACCAGTGGCAGTCTAAGACTCAATAATTCAGTCAAAGACTACCGCTGGTTTTTTATTGAACTGGGTGAGTCTTTGGAGAATATTATAGATGTGTTCGAGGTAATGCCAAACAACGGCGAAGAACCGGAGTATGATGAGGAGCTGTCGTATCGTATAAAATGCATCGTTTTTCATCTTATTTAGAATACAGAATCTTATTCCGCCCGATTGAATCCTTTCACGATTAGCCATATAGCCAGAACCAATTGCTGAATGGCAATTGGAATGTTCAGCATCATGTAGGCAGCATCCAGACCGATGACTCGAATCATAAATAATAGGCTTGCCAATAGGGATAATATTGACCCAATAACACCTGAAATTGACAACCAACACGGAACTAATTTTGTTTGGTAAAATAGGCAGTTGAATAAGAACATGGCTAAGACAAAGGCCAGTGTTGTCGCTACATGATTCACCAAATCACGACCGTCCCGCAACAATTCGCCCAGGGTGTGGAAATAGGATACGTTCAGAGCATCAACTGTTGCAAATTCTTGACTTACTGTCAGTAACAGCAGCAGAATGATAACTCCAATCATAATGAACACACCCGCGATTATGCCGCAAGCAACAGAACCAAGAGCTAAACCTTTATGACGCTTGCTTAATATCGGATACAGCAAAATCGGAATCCCAACATAGGCAACAACCATTAACAACTGTGAAAACGCTCCTATCAGTACTTGACTTTCATTTGAAGAAGCGTTGACCAGGTAGTCTGCTCCATCAATAACAGGCACAACACTACATATCCCTGCCACCAACCCGACTATGAATAACAACCCAACCATTACAGTAGACTTTCTACTTGAATGGATACTCTTCCTCAGCATAATGAACCTCCTTTTCATATCTATCGTGGGGTCTACTATCAAAATACTCCGAGTCGCTTACTGACATGACAGGGTCGGGAAGAATTTCTAAGTAAAGTTGTATCAATCAAGTTGGAGTGTAAACGCAATGAAGGGAAGGCGTCACAAGGGTTTCAAACAGATCAATGAAAACATGAACGAGTGGCTAGATGAAAAACGCAGCAGATATGCTTTCTCAATCTGTACCTAACAATGATTACTTCGGAAATGGGTCTGGCGCTGTTGGATGTCGCAGATGTAATCCGCCCTTATCGGGAAGTCACCAATAGTTTACATAATGTGATTATGATTAACTTTTGTGATGGACTGATTCAGTTGAAGGGTGGACAGGAGACCCAAGACGCGTACTCTGCTTTTCTGTTTATCTATACAATGGCCACGTCACCGAAGTTGGCGGATTGATGACCCATGGGGCCGTTATCGCACGGGCATATGGCTTGCCAACAGTTGTTGGTGTAGAGAATTGCTACCAGGCTGAGCAGAGATGGACCATTAATTCGCGTGCATGGAACAGAAGGGGATATCGAAATATTGTAAAACAGCAGCGTATAAACAAAAAGGATGAGCAAGATCCACATTTGTTGATGGATTTAAACTCATCCTTTTTACAATTATAAATAATCGCATTCTATTTCTGAAAGCCTTAATTATATGCAATGTTGCTGCTCGTTACAGCAGACTCATCAGCTTCTAATCGATTCGGATCAAATTCATTCTCCATCTTGGCGATAACTACTGTTGCTACACCATTTCCGATCAAATTCGTTATTGCGCGAGCTTCGGACATGAAACGGTCAACACCCAGCAGTAGGGCCATGCCTGCGATCGGAATTGATGGGAAAGCAGCTAAAGTTGCAGCTAGTGTAATGAATCCTGATCCTGTAACCCCAGCAGCACCTTTGGAAGTTAGCATCAATACGAACAGAAGGGTAATTTGCTGCCAAATGCTTAGATCAACACCAGATACCTGAGCGACAAATAGCGCAGCCATTGACAGATAAATCGATGTACCGTCTAGGTTGAATGAGTATCCTGTTGGAATAACGAGTCCCACGACGGATTTGGAAGCACCGTATTTCTCGAGCTTTGACATCATTCGCGGCAGAGCAGATTCGGATGAAGAGGTACCAAGCACTAGTAAGATTTCTTCTTTAATGTAAGAGATAAACTTGAAGATGTTGAATCCGAATGCTTTGGCGATGAATCCGAGTACGACGATTATAAATAGGAACATGGTCAAATAAACAGAACCCATCAGCTTGCCAAGTGTGAACAACGAGCCAAGACCAAATTTGCCAACCGTATATGACATTGCACCAAAGGCGGCAATTGGTGAAACCTTCATAATGATATTTACGATACCAAAAAATACGTGTGAGAGCTTATCGAATAATGAAATGATGGCTTGCCCTTTTTCACCAATAGCTGTTAGAGCAAAACCAAACAGGACTGCAAATAACAATACCGGAAGAAGCTCACCGCTAGCAAAAGCCCCGATAACATTATCAGGCACGATGTTCATGATGAAGCCCATTACACTATTCTCATGCGCTTTCTCCGCATATTGTGCAACGTCACCTGTAGCCTTTGAAATATCGATTCCAGAGCCTGGCTTAACTATATTTACTACAAGTAGACCAATTGCAAGTGCTATGGTTGTTACAATCTCAAAGTACAGTAATGCCTTACCACCGATGCGACCGACCTTTTTCATATCGCCCATACTTGCGATTCCATGTACGACGGTGAAGAAGATGATTGGTGCAATTACCATCTTAATAAGCTTGATAAAGATGTCTCCAAGCACCTTCAGTTCAACGGCATATTTAGGGAAAAATTGTCCGAAGAGAACCCCAAGAAGAATCGCGAATAATACTTGAACGGTCATGTTTTTCATGATTTTTTTTATCTTCATGTTCTTACCCCTCGCTTTCACCATTGTAAGCGCTTTATTCGATGTGCTTAAGTGTAAGAGAGAGGGGAGAAGGTGACAAGCATATGGTCATATTGTTCTTTTTGGTCTTTAAGGCCCAGAGATTTCGCTCATTACATCAGCCCCGATTTTCATTGCGAAATCTTTATAAAGCTCCTTTGAGGCTATCCTCCATTCCGCTGTTTGTTCTTTCGTTAATATGGAAATCTGCAAATTCTGGTTCGTATTAATCTCGTTCATATGCGTCTCATTTCTAGCTGCTTTCTTATTTGCCTGCTCTGTTGTTTCATCCAGTGCTTCCATGAGCAGCTGTTGCACATCAGAAGGCAGGCTATCCCAGAAGGATTTGTTGAAAATAACGGCATAGCCCAAATAACCATGATTGCTAATCGTCATATATTTCTGCACTTGGTAGAGGCGTTTGCTTACGATATTCGATATCGTGTTTTCCTGACCATCTACTGAGCCGTCGGCTAGATTGCGATAAGCGTCGTTAAAAGGAATAACACTTGTCTTCCCTCCCCAGTTCTTCATGTGCCGTTCAATTAATGGACTTGGTTGTATGCGAAACTTTAGTCCTTTGAAATCTCGAGGCCCCAGAATAGGCCGTACATTGTTCGTCACTTGTTTAAAGCCATTGGACCAGAAGGCGACTCCCTTCATGCCATGCGGTTTAAGCGTTTGGAATAGCTTGTCTCCAAGCGAACCATTCAGCTTGCTTTCAACCTCATTCTGATCTTTGAAAGCAAATGGCAGATCCATTACTAGCCATGCTGGATCGATCTCGCTCATAGTTGAGAAGGATGGGGCTATCATTTGAATATCACCACGCTGAAGTGCAGCAACTTCATTATTCTCACCATATAGCATGCCATTTGGGAACACTTGTATCTCGACGCGATCCTTTGATTTCTTCTTTACTAGATCAGCGAATTCAGCTGCAGCGAGGCCCTTTGGTGTGTTCTCAGCAACTACATGACTGAATTTGATGACGATCCGTTGCTTAAGTCCAGTTTGTTCATCATCCTGATAGAGCTGTTCATTCCAGTTTGGTTGATATCCGACGAGATATGCAGCTAACAATCCAACAATAATGAACATTCCAATACTTGCAATCGCTTTCAAATTTGTCTCCTCCCAGTTGCTAAATTAGACTTATTATTGCACAATAGCAGATAAAGGTAAATATTTCGAAAAGGAGGGCGCTAGACTTGAACCGAATAGGAATCTACTGGAAAATTATTTTGCTTTCATTCGGTTTGGTTCTGTTCTCCCTCCTTATTGCTGTAGAGGTCTTGCTTGGAAGCTTGACTAGCGTCAAAGAAGAGAGCTTACGTCAACGGCTGATTACGACTGCCCAAACCGTTGCTAATCTACCGGGAGTGGCAGAATATATCAATCAGCAGAATGGAGCTGAGCATATTGCTCCCGTTGCTGACAAAATTCGCATGCTGAATGAGGCTGATTATATTGTCGTGCTGGATATGAATCGCAAGCGCTTATCGCATCCTCTATCGGACCGAATAGGAACTTATTTTAGTGGCGACGATGCGGATGCAGCTTTTGCTGAGCATATGTACGTTTCCAAAGTAAAAGGTGAAGCAGGTGTTGGCTTGCGGGCATTCGTGCCGATCATGAACGCGAAGCATGAGCAGGTTGGCGTTGTAATGGCAGGAGGACTTCTGCCTACCATGAAGGATATTTTTCCCGAGCAGCTCAGATCGGTTATGGTAATGATTATATTGGCGCTTTCGTTTGGAATGATGGGCTCAGCGATGCTTGCTAAACATATCAAGAAAGAGATGTATAATTTAGAGCCGCATGAAATTGCCTCGATGTTTCGTGAGCACACGGCTGCATTCCAAGCTATGCATGAAGGAGTAATCGCCATCGACAGCAAGGAGCGAATCACGATTTTCAATGAACGGGCCAAGCACATTTTTGGCGTGTCCAAGGATGTGATTGGACTGAACATTTGGGATGTGATTCCCGATTCTCGCTTGCCCGAGGTACTTAAGGTAAAAACACCGCTCTTGAACCACGAATTGCTGGTTGGCGATACGCTCATCTGGAGCAATCGAATACCCATAATCGAGCAGGGTATTACACAGGGAGCCATAGCGATTTTCCAAGACCGAACGGAGGTTACGCATATGGCAGAAGAACTGACAGGTGTGCGAGAATTTGTGAATGCCTTGCGAGCCCAAAATCATGAGCATATGAATAAAATGCATACCGTTGCTGGGCTTCTCCAGCTTGGAAAACATGAAGAAGCATTAAGATATTTGTTTGAGGTATCTGATCAACATGAAGAGACAACAAGATTTATGCAGGAGCATTTTGAGGATGATGGAGTTGCAGGCTTACTGCTTGGTAAGATCAGTCGAGGAAATGAGCTTGATATAGATGTGATCATCGATCCGAATTGCGGTTTGCGTCAATTTCCAGATTCGCTTGATCGACGAGATATCGTGCTGCTGGTAGGCAATTTGATTGAAAATGCATTTGATGCACTTTCCAATATCAAGGTTGATCAGAAGGCAGTGTATCTGTACATTGGGCAAGATGAAGATTATTTATCGATCTTAGTTGAGGATAATGGCTGTGGTATGACAGAAGACACGAAAGCAAGAATGCTGGAACGCAGCTTCTCGACCAAAAGTGGAGAGCATCGTGGAATAGGCCTATTTCTGATAAGTGGGATTATCGCAAAAGGTAAAGGGCTACTTCGGTGTGAATCCTCCCCAGGACTCGGAACATCAATGGAAATCGTTTTTCCGATGAAGGAGGCGGCAAGAGATGCAGGAGCAATGTAAACATATCGTGCAAGTATTGCTGATTGAAGATGATCCAATGGTTCAGGAAGTGAACCGCATGTTCATCGAAGGGGTGAATGGTTATAAAGTTATTGGGACGGCAGGCAACGGTCAGGATGGCTTGCGGATGATCGAAGAACTGAAGCCGGATCTAATCTTTCTGGATGTGTTTATGCCTTCATTTGATGGAATTAGTACGCTGCAGGAAATTAGGGCGCGTGATCTACCAGTGGATGTGATCGTAGTTACGGCTGCTAAAGAGACGGAAACATTACGAGCGATGATGCGAAACGGTGCAGTAGATTATATTATCAAGCCTTTTAAACTAGAGCGGGTTAGACGGACATTGGAACGTTATCGTGATCGATACGAGACGTTAACCGACGATCATACAGTTACCCAAGAGCAGCTTGATCGCATTCTGCAAATGGGAGATGAGATCCGAACGGATAGCACTGTGAACGATGGATCTTCTCTATTAGGGCAGAGTGTAATACAAGAGATGAACGTTATCGAATCATCACCACCTGCTGAATTGTTTATACCTACGGAAGAACTGCCAAAGGGATTAAATCCAGTAACACTTAAACAAGTGCTTGCAGTAATGGCTGATAAAGGTGGGAAGCTATCCGCAGAAGAAACAGCCGAAGGGGTTGGGATTGCAAGAGTGACAGCAAGAAGATACCTTGAATATTTGTCAAAGATAGGATATGTCTATCTAGAGGTGAATTATGGAGGCGTAGGGCGACCAATTAATCGGTATACGCTTCATTCAAGACCAAAAAGACTAAAATAATCCGAAACACGCCTTATCGTGAATCTTACAATTACAAATGAAAATGTAACACCAAAGTGGGTAGGCTAATGACTCATGAAGCAGATGAAGGTTGCCATTGCTTATTGCAATGAAATATCTGGTATGTTAATATTGCGCTAACACTTACGATAGGAGTTGAAGAGGATAATGTAAAATTTCTTGCTAACGTTTAAAGAATAAAACAAGTTCTATTTGTGCTGTTTTGTTCTTTATTGGCAAGAAAGTTACCTTATTCTTTTCACTCAAAGAATATATTCTTATCTGACTCTGCGTAGGGTTGGATTTGTTTTATTTTTTTGAGCTGTAAGAAAGATCAACTTTCTTGCAGCTCTTTTTTATTTGTGACCAAGGAGGTTTCTGGAATGTCATTGATCAAGGTAACAAACTTGACGTTTGCCTATGACGGCAGCTACGACAACATTTTTGAGCATGTAAGTTTACAAATCGATACCAACTGGAAATTGGGCTTTACGGGGCGGAACGGCCGGGGCAAGACTACGTTTCTCAACCTGCTGCTTGGCAAGTATGAATACAGCGGAACGATTTCCTCTAATGTCAGTTTCGAGTATTTCCCGTTCCACGTCGAACACAAGGAACATTATACATTCGACGTGGTAGCAGACATCTATCCGGACTATGAGCACTGGCAGCTTATGCGCGAGTTTTCGCTGCTGAAAATGTCAGAGGATGTGTTGTACCGACCATTCAACTCGTTATCCAACGGAGAACAGACGAAGGTAATGCTCGCAGTCCTGTTTTTGAAGGAAAACAGCTTTTTGCTTATCGACGAGCCGACCAATCATCTTGATCTGCATGCTCGGAAGCTGGTAAGTGATTATTTGAACGGCAAGAGCGGGTTTATATTGGTGTCACATGATCGGGCGTTTCTCGACAATTGTGTGGATCACATTATTTCGATCAATAAGACCAATATCGAAATCCAGAACGGAACTTTTTCAGACTGGTGGGAGAATAAACAAAGACAGGACAATTTCGAATTGGCTGAGAACGAGAAGCTGAGGAAGGACATTAAGAGGCTGTCCGAAGCGGCCAAGCGAACGAGCAACTGGTCTCACGAGGTAGAAAAAACGAAAAACGGCACCCGCAACTCCGGCTCCAAGGTCGACAAAGGATACATCGGCCACAAGGCCGCCAAAATGATGAAGCGATCCAAATCGATCGAGCAGAGACAGAACTCCGCTATCGAGGATAGATCCCAGCTTCTGAGAAATGTCGACAGCTCGGAAAGTTTGAAAATATCGCAGATGACTTATCATAAACATCAATTGGTTGAGCTTGACCGCGTTTCGATTCATTATGGTGAAAAGAACGTGTGCAACGACATTAGCTTTACTATCGAGCAAGGGGATCGCATCGTGCTCTCCGGTCCGAACGGCTCAGGCAAATCCAGCTTGCTCAAACTGATTTGCGGCGAGGAGATTCCTTATACCGGCGCGGTTCGAAAAGGGAGTCAGTTGAAAATTTCCTACGTTTCACAAGATACCTCGCAGTTGCAGGGCAATTTGTCGGAATTCGCCAGATCCAGCGAGATTGACGAAAGCTTGTTCAAAGCGATTTTGAGAAAACTCGATTTTTCACGCTTGCAATTTGAAAAGGACATCGCTTCTTATAGCGGCGGTCAGAAGAAGAAAGTTCTGATTGCGAAAAGCCTCTGCGAACACGCTCATTTGCATATTTGGGACGAACCGCTTAATTTTATTGACGTCATTTCCAGGATGCAAATCGAAGAACTGCTGCTGGAACATTCGCCAACGATCCTTTTTGTGGAGCACGACAGCGAGTTTTGCAAACATATCGCAACTAAAACTGTGGAATTGAACGTTTAACAGGTTTAATAAACTATAGGAGGATGAAAACGATGATCATTGAGGTTGAGGTTGTAGATGATACTGTGAACCGGTTCCTACCGGCTGACCCGGTTCACAAAAAAATAGATCTGTTGCCGGAGGTTTACCAATCTATCGACAGATGCACATAGCGATTCTATCAGCGAACGCATCGTGTTTAGTTGGTTAAAGACGCATGAAAGCGCCGGATGACGGTTGCTTTTCATGTATTTCTCCGGCGGTAAGGAGAACACATGAAACCAACCTCGAAATATGAAACGATTAGGCAGATCTTGTCCGACTTCAAGCAGCCTACGTACCGGTATAGGCAAATTATAGATGCTATTTTCGAACAAAAAGTTGCTGAATACGAACGGATCACTATACTGCCTGCATTTTTGCGAGAAGAGTTGGCCCGGACGCTTGGTCCGAACGTCTCCAGCGTTATTCCGGTAAAGGAACTCACATCACAGCAGGTCAGCAAGGTGCTGTTTGCCATCGGTGGCGGCGAACGCGTAGAGGCTGTAAGACTCTCCTATAAACGGGGATGGAAATCGTATTGTATTTCCACGCAGTGCGGCTGCGGGTTCGGGTGCCGTTTTTGCGCCACGGGTACCATCGGCCTGAAACGAAATCTGACTGCCGACGAAATTACCGATCAATTGCTTCACTTTCACTTGAACGGCCATGCCTTGGACAGCGTGTCCTTCATGGGCATGGGGGAGGCGCTCGCCAACCCGCACCTTTTCGAAGCGCTGGCGATTTTGACTAACCCGCATCTCTTCGGTTTAGGACATCGAAGGATTACGATTTCAACCATCGGCCTGTTGCCAGGAATCGATAGGTTGACGCGGGAGTTTCCTCAGGTCAATCTAACCTTCTCGCTGCATTCGCCGTTCGACGAACAACGGAACGAACTGATGCCGATTAATAAGCGTTTTCCGCTTCGCGACGTGCTGAATGCATTAGATCGCCATATCCAACATACGGGAAGAAAGGTGTATATCGCGTATATTCTTCTTCAAGGGTTCAACGACTCGACGGAGCATGCGAAAGCACTTGCCGCTCATTTGAGGGGAAGAGGATGTTGGGAACACCTCTACCATGTGAACCTCATTCCCTACAATTCTACAGATGTGACGCCTCAGAGCTACTTGCCATCTGATCCAGAGAGGATCGAAACGTTCGTGCGGACGTTGAAAATGTACGGCGTGAATGTAACGATCCGAACTCAATTCGGAGCAGATATTAATGCGGCATGTGGTCAGTTATACCGAGCTGATTCTAATATGAATGGATAGGAGAGATATGGAATGAATACTTTCGTTCTCGATTTTCAGGAAATGAAAAATACACAGCTATTGCTCGTTGGCGGAAAAGGGTTGAATGTAGGGGAGTTATCAAAAATGGAGGGAATACAAGTACCGGAAGGATTTTGTGTGACAACAGCAGGATATCAAAAAGCAATCGAGCAAAACGAAACGTACCATGCTTTGCTCAATCGACTAACGATGCTACACGTAGAAGATCGAGATCAAATTGGTGAAATCAGTAGGGAGATTCGACAAATCCTTTTGGAAGTAGAAATTCCTTCTGATGTAGTGAAAGAAGTAACTCAATATCTCTCCCGGTTTGGCGAGGAACATGCATATGCCGTGCGTTCTAGTGCGACTGCTGAAGATTTGCCGCATGCCTCTTTTGCTGGTCAACAAGACACCTATTTACATCTTATCGGCAAAGAAGCCATCCTGCAGCATATCAGCAAATGTTGGGCCTCCCTATTTACGGATCGCGCAGTCATTTACCGGATGCAAAATGGATTCGACCACAGTCACGTTTATTTAGCTGTTATTGTTCAAAGAATGGTGTTCCCACAAGCATCAGGGATATTATTTACCGCTGATCCGATTACTTCTAACCGTAAGGTGATATCCATTGATGCCAGTTATGGACTTGGAGAAGCACTGGTCTCTGGCCTGGTCTCTGCCGATTGTTATATAGTAAAGGAAGGAGAGATCATCGAGAAGAGGATCGCGGCCAAAAAATTAGCGATCTATGGACGTAAAGAAGGCGGAATAGAGACACAACAGATCGATCCTGAGCAGCAAAAGACTCAAACTCTTACGGAGCAACAAATCTTGCAACTAGCACGCATCGGAAGGCATATCGAAGCCTATTTTGGTTGCCCGCAAGATATCGAGTGGTGCCTGGTTGATGATACCTTTTACATTGTCCAGAGTCGGCCAATCACGACATTATACCCGATTCCAGAAGCGAATGATCAGGAAAATCGCGTTTATGTCTCTGTCGGTCACCAACAAATGATGACCGATCCCATGAAACCGCTGGGATTGTCTTTTTTCCAGTTAACCAATCCAGCACCCATGCGTAAAGCCGGTGGCAGATTGTTTGTTGATGTGACACCCATGCTGGCTAGCAGAGACAATACATTACATTACCTGGGTCAATCCGATCCGCTTATCAAAGACGCACTGATGACCATAATAGAGCGAGACTTTATAAAAACGTTACCAGATGAGAATATAACACCAAGTCCAATCAAAAGCATTACAGATACGATTCGTGAAATTGAAAACAATCCGTCAATCGTTCCTGATTTGATTCAGCGTAGCCAAGCATCGATCGAAGCGTTGAAACAAAATATCCAAACGAAATCAGGATCGGATTTGTTTGATTTTATTCTTGAAGATCTCGAGCAATTAAAGATGTTTGTATTTGATCCGCAGAGTTTACGTGTGATTCTGGCTGCAATGGATGCTGCAACATGGATCAATGCAAATATGAACGAGTGGTTAGGTGAAAAACACGCAGCAGATACACTTTCTCAATCTGTACCGGACAATATTACTTCGGAAATGGGTCTGGCGCTATTGGATGTCGCAGATGTGATCCGTCCTTATCCGGAGATCATTGAATATTTGCAACATGTCAAAGATGAGCACTTTTTGGATGAACTGCTTACGTTGGATGGCGGGCAGAAAGCCCGAGACGCGATCTATGCTTATCTCGACAAATACGGAATGCGATGTGCCGGAGAAATCGATCTTACCAGAACGCGCTGGATCGAAAAACCAATTACGATTGTCCCGTTGATTCTTGGCAACATCAAAAACTTTGAGCCTAATGCGAGCCAGCGGAAATTTGAGCAAGGGCAGCAAGAAGCTTTGAAAAAAGAACAAGAGTTGTTGGAACGATTAAAGCAATTGCCGGATGGCGAACAAAAAGCGAAAGAAACAAAACAAACGATCGACTTCATCCGGAATTACAGTGGGTATAGGGAATATCCGAAATACGTCATGGTTAATCGTTACTTCGTGTATAAACAGGCTTTGCTGAAAGAAGCCGAACAACTCATACAAGCGGGCATCATTCATGAAAAAGAAGATATCTTCTATCTCACTTTGGAGGAACTTCACGAGGTTGTACGCACAAATAAACTGGATTACCACATCATCAGCAAACGGAAAGATGATTACAACTATTATGAAAAATTAACTCCGCCACGTGTTATCACGTCTGATGGTGAAATCATTGCAGGGGAGTACAAACGAGAAAATCTCCCGTCTGGAGCATTAGTAGGTCTGCCTGTGTCTGCCGGGGTAATAGAGGGACGCGCACGTGTCATCTTGAAATTGGAAGATGCTGATCTAGAAGATGGAGATATATTAGTCACCGCTTTTACGGATCCTAGCTGGACCCCCTTGTTTGTATCTATCAAGGGTCTCGTCACCGAAGTTGGCGGACTGATGACCCATGGAGCCGTTATCGCACGGGAATATGGCTTGCCAGCAGTTGTTGGTGTAGAGAACGCTACCAAGCTGATCCAAGATGGACAACGAATTCGCGTGCATGGAACAGAAGGGTATATCGAAATATTGTAATGGCTGAGTACGTCAAGTAATAACCTTGTCATATGGGTGCTTTTCTTATATGAAAAACCATCTAACAACGGGTAGCTAGTGTTCAATAAGTGCGAGCCATATACAGCAGCCACTGATCTTTAACAATCGGGCGCGTATGTAGAACAAGATGTAAATGGGTGATACATATAATCATGTCTAATAAGTATCACCCTCTATTTTTTATGACTTTTTACGATTTAGGTCTTGATAATTCGATGCCCTTTAAAAACCACCTTCTTTTTACTTTAACCCTTAAAGTTGTTTAATTTCAAACCTACAAACCCGCAAAACAGGATCCATTAATTCTCAGAGGTCTGGATATCGGTAATTGTAGCCATCTTAATCCGCTGCACATACTGCTTGATGTTTACCAAGCGAATTTTTTGTTTAAATTGATCCTAATAATGGATTTACCTAATGGAATGAAAAAACGCTCCTGATGGTAATAGGTAATGTCTACAGATAAGTTATATTCATGTACATAGCACAAAAGCCGATGACTCATTATAATTTGTAATGAATCGTCGACTTTTGATTTTGAAGAGTAGTTAGTTAACAAGCCCTTGAATTGGCAGATTACTGCATTAGAAGCCTGCTCTAGGGCGAACTATCAAGCCGGTATCACCATCATACAACCCCAAATCCATACTGACGATATCTCCAGAAGGCTCTTGAACTCTTACCAACAAACGATGGATCGACCTTAGTTTTCTTACATCAAATGTACTTCCCATGCCCACGATTTTTTTACCATCCATCAACCATGTAATGTTTTCACCTTGAATAGGACCATGTTGTCTAGAAAACCCCTGTGCAAACAAGAGAGGACCCGAAGTATCTCCCAGCAGAATTTCGGCCGGTTTATAAGGAAGTTCAAAAGGTCGCGTCTCGACGTATGCTGTTTGATAACCATTGGTCGCAATCACCTGAGCCACACAATGTTTACCACCTGGCATTTGGCGTAAATCTAAGTCAAATTCTGTTTTTCTTAGATTGACCCCAGGCCGTACCCAGTGTTCATGGTCATGAGAGAATCTAACATAGTAGGTGTAGGGAGTTTTCTTATTATGTCCCGATTTTTCTTCCCATCGAAGATGCAAGATACCCAGAGGATCGATATCACTCGTCTTAATCGGATGATAGAGCACGAAATCCGGCAGCCTCTGTGTTACATTCAACACCCCGATTTCTTTGCTCCCTTTGCGTAAAACAACGCGTGCTGTCTGACGGTGATAGGGAAGTCGTTGGACAAAAGTGCCCCATTCCTGATCTTCTGCAAAAAAATCAGGTTGTGCCAGAGCACGGGCGAGGACATTTCCTTGGCCATCCTCAAACAGAATCCAATAGTCATGCGTCCAATTAGTGGTCTTTATGGTATCAACATGCTCTACTGGATCCGGAAACTGGAGTCCTTGGGGTTGCCGGTACGTTCGAATACATGGACTCCAGCGAACGTCATCGTTGCGAGACAAACGGCCGCGAACTCGAACGAAGGGGGCTTCAAATTCACGACTAGCGATAAGATGTTCATTTGTCATGGCGATAATTCCTCCTTTTTAAGGCTCTATGTGCATCATCACTATTCCCGAAAATTTTGAAAGAGCTTGTTCCAATGATAGGCGCTGATCCACTGATTCTCATAAGGTAATCCAAGACTTCCACAATAACTCATAAAGTCGCTGACGGTTGGTGAGAATGCAACTTTACCGACTACGTCCACACCTACCTCACCGATTAAACCATTTACTGGCACAAAATCGTCATCAGTATCTTTCGGATAATTCCCTGATGTTCCGCATGGAGCATGATCCAGACCATATAGGTGCCCAAGTTCATGGCCCACCGATTCCATGATGTAAGAACAGCCCAATGCTACATTGTCCCATTTACGCGATGTTCCAAAACGGCGCATAGACACGTTATTTGGGATGAGAGCATATGCTTTTTTTTCTTCGGAAGTTTCTTCTTGAATATCTTCCAGGTCATCTAATAGATCATGCATGCCATCGTCAGTGTTTAAGTCGTGTGTATTCATCACCACCTCAGATCCTGGGATGATCCAATATCGTATTGCCTGTCCGGGATCAGTCGGAATAGGATAGATTAATGGAAGTTGATTCACTGCCGCAAAGTAACTAGCTTGACTCGGAGCAGGAACACCATTACTTGCAATACGAATCATGAGGATATCCAGTTGTTTCACTGCTGTAAACGAGACCGATGTTTGTATCGGTGCACTGAAATTTCCACCTACGGTGGCTTGAACAGTAAGATTCAAAGTACCGTTTGCAATCTCAGCGGGGATGATAAAATTCAGGGTGTCCGAGAAGTTTGCTCTATTGATGGCCGACGCCGGTTTTGCGGTCATTGGAACGATAGATTGAATTGTTCGGTAAGTTGCCCCAGAGATTGTGAGAGTTCCTGTTACATTATCAATCGTACCGCCAGCGGCGAGCCCGGAGTCCAAATACGCCCTGACGAGCGTGACTTTGTTCGCTACCAATGGTACAGAATTGTCAGGGCCGAGCGCGCTAGCAAAGTGTTGAATGGCTTGAGTAACCTCAAGTCCAATAACGGAAAGGCTGGGACCATCACCGGCAGGTGGAAGCACATCTACCATCAAGTTAATTACGTAACCTGTATTGTCGTTGTCCGTGCTAGTAGGTCCTAGTTGACGCCGTCCTAATGTGCTTAGATCACTAGGGTCGATCGTAATCAGCGCTTGTCCAAGGGAATTTTCATGCCCCTCTCTTGAGGGCCAGTTCCGATCATCATCGGCGTAACCCTCTACCCAGATGACGGTAGGTCCGTTCAAGGTTAACCGGATAGTAGTTGAATCCAAACCGTTGTTCAAAGGGTAAGAATTAACTTCGTCCACTTCCTTATCGGCATTGTTCCAACGGAAGATCTCTTGGTGGAAGGCAGGACGTCCGTTTTGTTCCGGAGCTTGTGCGTGCATGTAAATAGCCATATGTGTACTTCCCCATTCCTCATCCTCATACAGAATGAGATTATCCAATTGGATTCTAACCTCAGCCGGAGATGGTTCCGCAATAAGTGAAGCTTCGAGCGTGACAAGGTAGCCCGTATTGCCGTTGTCCGTTCGTGTTGGACCAAGCGTCAGGGTACCTAGTGAACTCAGAACGCGAGAATCGATTGTTTTTGAGGCCGAACCAAGTTGATTCTCGTTGTCGTCTGAATTTGGCCAAGCGTTGTCATCATGCGTAAAAGCCGAAACTTGAATTGTGGCCCACGAGGATAGATCAACGTCAATCACATTGTTATTTGCCGGATCGATAGCTAAACTATATGTAGTCGTTTCGTCAACTTCTCTTCCAAGATTGTTCCATTGAAAAGCTGCCAACGGCGTACCGGAGCTATCACGAACAGTAGCGTACATTGCCATGTGCGTGTCTCCCCATTCCTCGTCTTCAAATAACGTAAGGCTACGAAAATTTAAACGAATACGTGCCATAAATGAACGACTCCTTTTCTGTTCACTGGGCTGCAGGCTAACGTGGTTTGCATTAATAAATAATAATATTTACCATATTACACTATATTATACAAAATAATAATGTTGCGAGTTCACACAAAAAACGCCGAATTCAAATGAATTCAACGTGTATACCTCTGTGACTTTTTTGGCGTCATTACTTTAGAATTAAATAACGTTTGTCACTACTTTATATTTAAAATAAAGTTTGATCATTTATAACAAACTCTGATCCTTTGTAAAAAAGTTTGAACGAGAATAAAAAATAAAGAAGATAATTTCCGTCTGAGAAGAATCGTATCCATAAAATTCTTGAAATATGGATAAAAGGGCGGATAGCCTAGTTAGCAATTGCAATGTATGGCGTCGCGGATGTGGATAAATACTTACACACGACCAGCGTTGGAATAACTAGAATTAATTGGTCTAATAGGAGGTTTTGTTATTCAAAGCCCATATGTTTCTGTCGCAAGGCAACGACAAAAAACATATGGGCTTAATCGCTTTACGACACGGATATATGCACATAATTGAAGAAATGAGATGGAAGGGTAGAAAAGGGGGACGAGGGTTGCTAAAATCACCGTTATCGCAACCTTAATCTAAAAACTTCTATGCAACAAACTCCAACACCTTCCAGGCACATCGGATTGAAACATTTCAATGCTTCCTGTATCAGACATTGTCACATAGCAGGTTCTTCCATCAGGCCCCCCAAATGTAAGGTTGGTGCAGTTTTTACCAATAAGATAAATTTCACCCAGCAATTGACCATCAGGGGAAATCTTCGCTACCACACCTTTTTCAGGGCGAGTAACAAACAAATTGCCTGCCACATCACAACGCATTCCATCAAGTCCAAAATCCCGAAACTCTATCAATAAGCGTTTATTACTCAATTCATTCGTACTAGATAGATCATATACCCATATTTTTCTTTCCAATGATTCATTCACATATAATTTTTTTCCGTCAGGACTCACCTCAATTCCATTTGGCGTTCCCATATTCCTTTCTAATAAATGCGTGTTTCCATTTGTAAGAATTCTCCACAATTGTCCCTTATTTTGTTGGAACCAGTTAGGGTCACTAGCGAATAAAACACCTTGTTCGGTTATCGCTAAATCATTAGGCTGATTCATTGAAGGGTTATTAGCATGTATACTGATCTCTTTCGTTTCAAGGTTAACGGCGAATATATTATGTTTTTTATAATCTGCAATGTACAAAGTTCCATTAGGGTCAATACGTGTCCCGCATCCGATACTATCCGGGGGCAATGCAATAAAGACACTGCTTTTTCCATTTGGAGTTACTTTGCCAACCGTGCCATCTCTTTGATAATTTACGGCGTAAATATTCCCGTCTTTATCGCATGAAGGACCTTCTATTTTGTTTGTAAATCCATCCGTTAGAATTTTGCTCTTAAATAACTCAAACCGCATGGTTAAAATCTCCTTTCCTTAATACCTGGATTCACTTAGAATGTTATTTACCGCTAAGTCAAAAAAGTACGCTTAATGCAAAAATTCTCTTATCGAAAGACGGTCGGTGCAATAATTGCAAGTTAATGACATGACCAACAATCGACCATGCAAAGTAGGTAACTTTTGCGTTTTGAGTGTGAATTACGGCGGGCTCAGGCACCTAAGTGTAATCCGAAGCTATTTGTCGATATAGACATTGTGACTTTTGTTTACAGTTTGAGCGATTTCAAAAGCCGAGGCAGCTTGGCCAAATGCTAAAACAGACACCAGCGCTGTTAATGTTCACATTGCATCTTCTCATCAAGGCGCGAGCATGAAAGCTTTAAGCAGTTCTTCCTGTCTTTCTTTCGTTAATTTATTATCGTCAAAGTAGGCAGTATAAAGAGGTGGTAGTCTTAAATGTACGGAATAGTCAATTACGAAGTATTTTTGCTTACTGGAATTTTACTGAATTTAATTCCCGGAGCAGACACAATGTATATTGTAGGCAGAAGTATTTCACAAGGAAGAAAAGCAGGTGTATATTCTGTTTTTGGAATCATTAGCGGTTCATTAATCCATACCTTGTTAGTTGCATTTGGGTTATCCATTATTCTTACAAAGTCAATATTGGTTTTCAACATAATTAAGATGGTTGGAGTCATTTATTTAATATATTTAGGAATTAAAATGCTACTTGATAAAACGAATGCAAGCTTCAGTACATCTGAATCCCAAAAAGAAAATCTAAGAAAAATATATATACAAGGGATGCTGACGAGTCTTACGAACCCAAAAGTATCATTATTCTTCATTGCCTTTCTCCCGCAATTTATTGATACAAAGAGCTCTAGTCCAATCCCATTTATCATTTTAGGGCTTACTTTTTCAATCACTGGGTTGTTATGGTGCCTATTTATTGCCTATTTCTCTTCTTATGTTACCCGAAAAATAAAAGCAAACCAAAGGCTGAGTGCGTATTTAAACAAAATTACCGGCATACTCTTTATTGGATTAGGTTTACATCTTCTTCGAACCAAAGCTCCTCAATAAAGCTCAAAAAAACATTTTAAGTAGACGATTCTTTACAGACAGAACAAATCGTAACGTTACAGTCCGGCCCGTATTAGTTTTGCGGGTCTTTTTATTTTTAGCTTAGGTGTAAAGGAATAACTATGGTGCCTACTTCTCCAATCTTACAAAACAGTAAGAGAGCCCTAGAAACAGGTTTGCGATCACGATTCGCACATTGTTGCTTGTCCTTTATTTCTCTGTTGCGATCGTATTGCCCGCACTCATGCCTGTATCTTTATTTACCAAACCAACCGGACTATTTATGGTCGGTACGACGCTGTATCATTGGGTTGATATCGGCAGGAGGAACCTTCTACATCAGATCCGAATGATCGGCGCGAGCTAATGGTACAGATGTATTATCCTACAAGTAATAAAGGCGAGGGAAATCGTGAGCCTTATATCCGAAACGCGCATGAGTTTGCAAAGGGATTGGAAGAAGATTTGTCCATCCCGGCATTCGTATTGAGTCATCTGAATTTGGTGAAATCGAATGCGTTCACGGAAGCCCTGCTATCAGACGCAGAGAGCCGTTATCCCGTATTGATCTTTTCCCATGTTTAAACGGTTTTCGCAATCAAAATACGTTTCAGGTCGAAGAGTTAGCAAGTCAAGGTTATATTGTGTTATGTATCGATCATGCCTATGACGCTGCGGCTACCGTCTTTCCAGACGGTCGAACCGCATACTTTCAGTCCGGTAATCTAATTAATCTTGCTGAAAGAGATCGCCATATCCAATTATGGAAGGAAGATGCCGCTTTTGTGCTAAATCAAGTGGAGAAGCTTAATCAAGGGGATGTAGACAACCGCTTTACGGGAAGGATCGACACCACTCGAATCGGGATGTTCGGCCATTCTTACGGTGGAGCTACCGCTGCACAAATGCTTTTCGAAGACAACCGTATCAAAGCAGCAATTAACATGGGCGGTCTGTTATATGGGACAACGGTTACAGAAGCAGGAATCGGCAAACCGTTTCTGCTCATGAGTGCAGAGATCAACGAAGATCCAGATGAGGATCACACAGCATTCAAGGTTCGCAATGAGCGTGCTCTTGCCGGTGGAGACATGTCGATAGTCATTCCTCACACGGATCATACGAGCTACTCTGATTTTCATTTGATTTCACCTTCTTGCGAAGTCCAGGCGAAGATCCGCGACGTGTCATCGTATTATTAACGAGTTTAGCCTCGCTTTTTTTTGACCTTTATGTGAAACAGACAATCGACAGCTCGGCATTGGACAGACTGGCAGCCATTTACCCGGAAGTCAATTTTAAAATGAATTAGCGATGTATCTCAACATCAGGTCTCAAGTCCATTTTCATGACGGAATATTTCCATTTCAATAAACTTGACGATGATTGGAGAATGGATTAGAATGACTCCAACAAAACGTTTACGTATTTAAACCTTTCGTTACAACGTCATGAAGAAAGGATAGAATATGGGAAAACAGGCATTCGAACAATTTCGCACATGTATCCCTTTTTTCCAATTGTTAGTTGATCCGCATCGCCAAGATATCATCCTGTGGCTTAGTGAACAGGGGCCAATGTCAGTTGGTGAAATTACAGCCCAATCTACATTATCGCGTCCTGCGATTTCTCATCATTTAAAACTGCTGCGGGATCAAGGATTAGTTACGATGGAGAAGATCGGTACAGAGCGTTATTATTCCGTAACCTTGGATACTGCTGTTGATTCGTTAAAAAAACTATTATTGTTACTTGAAGATGAGTGCCTTTAGAACAAATCTAAAGGCATTTATAATCATATATATGTCGAAGAGTTTGAACGTTTAGATATTTAGGTGTTCGGAATTGTTGAATGGATAAGAGCATAAGGTGTTTATGCGGTGAGAATAGATAAGGAGTGATTCGGAATGAATCAAATAGAGAAGGTGGACACTGAATGCATTCTTGCGGAACATAAGAAATTTTTTCAAAAAGGGGCAACACGTACTCTAGAATTTCGCCTTGAACAGCTGAAAAAATTAAAAGAGGGTATTAAGCGTAATGAAGATAAAATTACACAAGCACTGTATCAGGATTTAGGGAAAAGCGAATATGAGGCGTATTCAACGGAGATCGGCTTTGTATTGGATAGTATTAAGAACACGATGAAGCATGTGAAGAAATGGATGAAGCCCCAGAAGGCAAAAACCCCCATAGCCTTATGGCCGTCAAGAAGCCGCATAATCAAAGAGCCATATGGGACAGTACTCATTATAGGACCTTATAATTATCCGTTCCAATTGCTGATTGAACCTCTTATTGGAGTAATTGCTGCAGGAAATTGTGCGGTACTTAAACCTTCGGAACATACACCTCACACAACGCGAGTCGTTCATGAAATGTTAAACGAGATCTTTGACAAGAGTTACATCCGCGTCGTAGAAGGGGAGAAGGAAGCAACGTCAGCACTTATTCATGCCCCTTTTGACTATATCTTTTTCACAGGAAGTGTACAAGTGGGAAAGATCGTGATGGAGGCTGCTGCCAAGAATCTGGTTCCCGTAACCTTAGAACTTGGAGGGAAGAGCCCTGTCATTGTGGACAAGACTGCGAACTTAGAATTATCAGCGAAAAGAATTGTATGGGGCAAGTTTATGAATACAGGCCAAACCTGTATTGCGCCTGATTACATGTTGGTACATTCGGAAATCAAAGACGCTCTTATTTCAAAAATGAAAGAGGTCATCGTGAGTTACTATGGAGAAAATCCGATGGAAAGTAAGGACTATGGCCGTATTGTGAATGAGCGCCAATTCGATAGATTGACTTCAATTCTGGAAAAAGATCAAGATAACGTAATAGTTGGCGGTAAATCAATAAGAGAGAAATTGTATATCGAACCAACATTGCTAGAAGCAAAATCTTGGACTGATGCGGTTATGGTAGACGAGATTTTCGGACCGATTCTACCGATTATGGAATACGAGCAGTTAGATCGTGCAATTTATGCGATTAATGAACGTCCAAAACCGTTGGCCTTGTACTTGTTTACCGAGGATAAGAAATGTGAGGAAGAGGTGTTGCGAAGAATCTCATTTGGGGGAGGATGTGTAAACGATACGATTCTTCACATTGCGAATCGTTATTTGCCATTCGGTGGCGTTGGAAATTCGGGGATAGGCGCCTATCACGGGAAATACAGTTTCGACCTTTTTTCACATCATAAGAGCATTGTGAAGAAGACCACAAAAATCGATACCCGTTTTATTTTACCTCCTTACAACGATAAGAAGCTGAGATTGGTTAGAAAGTTTTTAAATTAGAATACTATCTCTTACAGATATCATTAGGACAATAACATGGATGGGAACGAGTTGAATATGGAAACGGTAGCATTAGTGGTGGGAGCAACTGGTTTGCCTTTTTAACGAGTTAGGGATCTATTGAAGCAAGGAGCAGTTTGCCGAGCAGCTGCTCCTATTGGTGTGCGACTGGTTTATTTAAAACATGGAATATATAGGTTGACAAAAGGTTGAATTACTCTTATTATACAATTAACACATTGGTAATTGTTAAAAGAGAGAAAGGGTTGTGCTTACCATGTCAAACAAAGAAGCCTTAGCACAATATGATGTCAAACAATATCGAACGCCGGATGGATATACATCGGACATTGCTGTATTTACGATATTGCCTGTTACAATCCAAGAATTCAAACCGCCCGAGATGGATCTCAAGATTATGCTCATCCAGCGGAGTGAACTTAACAGTGAAGGAAAGCCAAATATCGAAGCAGGCAAGTGGGCATTGCCTGGTGGCTTCGTCAATCCAGATGAGACTGCCTATGAATGTGCACAACGCGAGCTGCAAGAAGAAACAGGCGTTGAGAACATTCACCTTGAACATTACGGCGTTTACGATAAACCAGGACGCGATCCGCGGGGCTGGATGATTACAAATGCCCACTTTGCAATAGTTCCAGAACACAAGTTGTCCCAAAGACAGGCAAACGATGATGCTTCGGATGTTCAATTGTTCTCCGTAAAAGAGGTCATGAATCTCGAGCTTGCTTTTGATCACGCACAAATCATTGCAGATGCGATTCATGTGATTCGCCAGAAGCTGCTCGAAACGACTGTCGCCAAGGAATTTCTGCCCGAAGAATTCACATATTCGGAGCTGCAAGCCGTTCTCCTTACGGTCACAGATGATTCCGCAATTGCGTTGGAATCGGCATTTGCAAGAAAGATCAAATCTTTGCCCTTTATCCAAGAGGTTGAAGGGAAGAAGACAACCCGAACATCGAAACGACCGACACAGTTGTACCGATTCGTCGAAATGGATCTGAACAAATCCATTTACCATACCAGAATGTGATTGATGATAGATGATTACAATAAGATGGTGACTAAAGTAAATAGCATTTCGAAATCGATGTGTGATGGGTAAGGTGCTATTCTAACTTTATTGTCACTACTCTTTTTACCCTATTCAATTAACAATTATACAATAGTTAAATTAGAGGAGGAGTCTAGAATGAACAAGAAAAAAGCGCTCATTCATATTGACTATACAAAGGACTTCGTTGCTGCGGATGGGGCATTGACTTGTGGAGAACCAGGGCAAGCGATTGAAGGGCGAATGACTGAAATTACGAAAGAGTTTATTCTAAGCGGTGATTTCGTTGTTTTCGCTATCGACATGCATAAGGAGAATGACGCATTCCATCCGGAAACGAAGCTGTTCCCGCCGCACAACATTGAGGGAACCGATGGTCGGAAGCTTTTCGGTCAATTGGAGGATCTGTATCAAGCAAATAAAGACGCAAATAATGTCTATTGGATGGACAAAACAAGATACAGTGCATTTGCTGGAACGGACTTAGAACTTCAACTTCGATCAAGAGGAATCATTGAACTTCATCTTGTAGGCGTTTGTACAGACATTTGCGTACTCCACACCGCAGTAGATGCTTACAATAAAAGCTTCGATATTGTCGTTCATGAGGATGCCGTTGCAAGCTTTGATGCAGAAGGTCATGTATGGGCGCTTAGACATTTCAAAGGATCGCTCGGAGCTGCAGTAGTCAAAAAGGAGGAAAACAAAGATGAATAAAATTGAGCTTCCGGTTTTCAATCATGGTGATGACAGTCTCGCGCTGCATACCGATAAATATCAAATTAATATGGCGCAGGTCTACTGGCAACATGGCATGCATAACCGTAAGGCAGTATTTGAAGTATACTTCCGCAAGCTTCCATTCCAGAACGGATATGCGATCTTTGCAGGCTTGGAGCGGGTCATTCGTTATTTGAATGACTTTTGCTTTACCGAGAGTGATTTGAGTTATCTTCAGGAAGAAGGATACAACGAAGAATATCTGGACTACCTTCGGACGATTCGCTTCACAGGAACCGTTCATTCGATGAAAGAAGGGGAACTGGTTTTTGCGAATGAACCGATTATGCGAATTGAAGCAGCACTAACCGAAGCACAGCTCATTGAAACTGCGATCCTAAATATCGTTAATTATCAAACCCTTATTGCAACAAAGGCATCTCGTGTGAAGCAAGTTGCGGTTGATGATCATTGCATGGAGTTCGGAACACGAAGAGCGCAAGAACTGGATGCCGCGATTTGGGGGACGAGAGCTGCTTACCTTGCGGGGTTCGAAGCAACATCGAATGTAAGGGCAGGGAAGTTATTTGGCATCCCTATCTCGGGCACACACGCTCATGCAATGGTTCAAGCCTATCGTGATGAATATAGGGCATTTAAAGCCTATGCTGACACGCATAAAGACTGCGTATTCCTTGTTGATACCTATGACACACTGAGATCCGGTGTCCCTACGGCAATTAAAGTGGCGAAAGAGTTCGGTGATCGAATCCACTTTAAAGGCATCCGACTTGATAGCGGAGACTTGGCGTACTTATCGAAAGAAGCTCGCAAAATGCTGGATGAAGCAGGCTTTCCCAATGCCAAAATCTATGCATCAAACGATCTTGATGAACAAACCATCATGAACCTGAAAACACAGGGGGCTAAAATTGACGTGTGGGGCATTGGCACCAAGCTGATTACAGCGTATGATCAACCCGCTTTGGGTGCCGTATACAAGCTGATCTCGATAGAAGACGAACACGGAGATATGGTCGATACGATCAAAATCAGCTCGAATCCTGAAAAGATTACGACCCCTGGACGCAAACGTGTATTCCGCATCGTCAACAAGGCGAATGGGAAATCGGAAGGCGACTACATTGCATTGGAACATGAAGAACCGCAGTCGGAACAGCGCTTGCACATGTTTCATCCCATTCACACGTATATCGCAAAATTCGTAACGGGATTTGAAGCGAGAGAACTTCATCATGCCATCTTTGAAAATGGCGACTTGGTGTACGATGTACCTACGCTTGATGAAATTAGGGAGTTTGTAAAAGAAAATCTCAATGTGTTGTGGGATGAATATAAACGTACTCTCAATCCAGCAGAATACCCGGTTAACCTCAGTCAAGCATGCTGGAATAATAAGATGCGATTGATTGAAGAAGTACGAAATAAAGTTCAAGCGGCTCTCAAAGCTTAGAAGGAGGCTGGATGCGGTGGCGAAAATCGGTATTTACGGATCATCCTTTGACCCGGTCACGAATGTCCATCTTTGGACAGCAAGCACCGTAGCGCATCGCTGCAAGCTGGACAAGGTGATTTTCCTGCCTTGTTCCAGTAAGCGGCAAGATAAACAGTTGAACGTTTCGGATGAACATCGGATGAACATGGTTCGTACTGCGATAGAGGGCAACGACAAATTTGAAGTTGACGATTTTGAAATGAATCAACCTGCTTGGGAAATCGCGACGTACCAAACTATGAAGCATTTTCGAGCGAAATATCCGAATGACGAAGTGTATTTCATCATGGGGGCTGATCTGCTCGTCGATATCGGTGAAGGGAAATGGAAGCGGGCAGAAGAGCTAATTCGTGAAAATAAGTTCATTGTCATGGCAAGAGACGGCATCAATATGCTGTCGGCCATTAGCAAATCTCCAATTCTTCGGAATGCAGATGATGGCCATACGTTTCATTTGATCGACAAGGGGCTGGCCATGGAGATCAGCTCTAGTTATATTAGAGAAGAATTCAAAATGGGCGGAGAACCTCGCTACTTGGTTCCTGATCAGGTTTACGAATACATTAGAATCAATCGCCTATACAAATAGTGAAAGGGGAAGCGGGATATGAATAAGCAAACAGATATTATCAACGCACTGCATGTAAAACATACGATTGTACCTGCGGAAGAAATCCGTATTCGGGTGGATTTCCTTAAAGATTATTGCCGTACAGCTAGAGCGAAAGGATTTGTCTTAGGAATCAGCGGGGGGCAGGATTCGACACTTGCAGGACGATTATCCCAATTGGCGGTTGAAGAGCTTCGTGCAGAAGGCTATGAAGCCAAGTTTATTGCGATCCGTCTGCCTTATGGGAGACAACAAGATGAGGATGATGCCCAGCTTGCTTTGCAATTCATTACTCCTGATGATACGCTTACGTTCAATATTGAGGCTCCTGTAAATGTATTTGCAGAAGCATATAAGAGTGCTGACGGAAAAGCCCTTACGGATTACCACAAAGGGAACGTGAAGGCAAGAATGCGAATGATTGCACAGTATGCTGTCGCAGGCGAGCATCAATGCCTTGTAGTGGGAACCGATCATGCCGCAGAAGCAATCACTGGCTTCTTTACCAAGTTTGGTGATGGGGGAGCTGATATTCTCCCGCTAGCTGGACTTACAAAAAGTCAAGGGCGTGAACTCTTGATCGAGCTGCACGCACAAGAACGTCTATATCTGAAGACGCCAACAGCCGATCTACTCGACAACAAACCGCAGCAATCCGATGAAACTGAGCTTGGTTTGGAATATGCCGTACTTGATGAATACCTAATCGGCAACGAAGTTGCTCCAGACGCGAAATTGAGTATTGAGAACCGCTACGCGGTGACACAACATAAACGGGAACTGCCTGTAACACCATTCGACCAATGGTGGAAGTAAGGAAAACAGACTAGATTCTCGTAAGCTACTAAGCTAAGAGCCTCTTTTTCGAAAGGGGCTCGTTGGTGTAGATGGCTGATTGACTAGCATCATGATAGTAGGAGCTGCGAACACCACGGTTTTTCTAAAGTGATGTAAAAAATAGAAGTACTAGCCTAAAAATTAAGCGTTAGACTGAAGTATATCAAGTAGGGAACTAACGAGGCGGTGCTGGTTGTTCCTAGAGGATTAGCATATTTCATATAACAGGAAGGCTGGCACTTAGTTCAAGCAATTCCACCATATTATGGGGCGTTTCTATCTCCTTAACAATTGTCCTCTAAATGTCTAGGCTGGATGTCTGCTCTCGAAGCTTTCATGGATGAACTGTCGTACTTAGCTTGACAATCCGTCTTATATAAAAGAAAATTGCTGAATGTAAAAGCCGGGGCTTGCTGCCTATGAGCTTGATCCGGGCTTTCTGAAACACGGGAGCAGACCCGCTCGGGGATCTGCATGAGCACTTCCTTTTTCCAATGATGGTCACTCTCTGAATCGGGGTCGCGCCAAAAACATGTAATTTAGAATTTAGCATCCGTTTGTAGCATCAATAAATAACGCTGTACCTGCTGCTTGCTGTAGGCGACGTGCTTATTATCTCTTTCTAGTTTGCTAGCCATAATACTTCCTTCAAAAATTGCAACAATGAAGGAAGCCACCGCTTTTGTATCGATATTAGGCTTTAGCTCTCCGAGTTGAATACCTTCTTCGATAATCTCTTCAATCATGGTGAGAAAGGTGCGGAGAACTCGAAGCGCCTTTTCCCTTAGAAGCGAGTTGGTATCATCACTGTCTACGGCGGTATTCAGCAACGGACATCCCCCTTTTATTGGGGGATTATTTATTACATCTTCATATACATCAAAAAGGGAGCCTATTTTCCCCTGAACGGTAGTAGCATTGGATATCGCTTCAGTAAAATGTTGAGCGACCGTTTCAATCGCGAAATCAAACGCCTCTGAAGCAATCTCATCTTTACTTTTGAAATGCCGGTAAATTGCCCCCTTTTGCAGTCCTGTAGCCTCCATAATGTCATGCAATGAACAGCCAGCATACCCTTTCTGATTAAATAATTCTGCCGATTTTAGGACGATGTGCCTTCGTGTCTGTTCACCTTTACGCATAATATCCTCCATCATTTATTCTGTTAAAAAAGTGTAACATATTTCAGTTGTACATGAACATACAGTAAGTTACCATAAAAGGGACTGATCGGTCTCTTTTAAATGGAGATGAGAAGAGTAAATTGACACCCGAAATTTAGTTAACGAAGGAGGAATCATTATGAAAATCGCAATCATGCTTTTCGATGGAGTCACAGCATTAGATGCAATTGGTCCATACGAGGTATTTGCTGCAACGATGAAATGTGAAGTAAAGTTTGTCGCTAAGAAAAAAGGGTTAATAAAATTGGACTCAAGTATGGGATATTTGCACGCCGATTACGATTTTTCTGAAGTTGATTCGGCTGATATTCTGGTTGTTCCAGGCTGCAGTCCGCCAAATTATAAAACTCCAATGAATGATCAAGTTACGTTAAATTGGATTCGTCAAATCCATAAAACAACGAAATGGACAACGTCAGTTTGTAACGGATCTTTGATTTTAAGCGCCGCAGACATATTAAACGGAACCATAGCCACTTGTCATTGGGGATCCTTTGACCTGCTCAGATCGCTTGGCACCATTCCAACTGATGAGAGGGTGGTTCGACAGGGTAAAATCGTTACAGCAGCCGGTGTATCCTCGGGTATCGATATGGCACTCCATATAGTAGCATGGGAGTTCGGAGAAGATATCAGTAAAGGGGTCCAATTGATTTTGGAATATGATCCTCAACCTCCATTCGATGCTGGTTCACCCAAGAAAGCGCCCGCATTACTGGTTGAACAAATAAGAGGGATGTTGCAAGAGTTTGATAAACGGTAGCCCAATGTATGACTTAGGGCCAGAACGGTTGGACGAATAATAACGATAGCCCAAGAAAGACAGTTAAAGGCAGCCGACTTCCTTTGATCAGCTGCCTTTTATGATCTTGTACGGTGAACCGTTAATTAATAGGGATCGGCTTCGTGGCTTTTCTTTACAGCATCTTTTGTTGCTTCGTTCGCAGATAATGTACCTTGACCATATTTCGATTTGCCCGATTCCTGGCCAGGCACTTTATTTTCCGCCTTTATTTCCTGAAGTTCTTTCATTTTCTTTTCAATACCTTCCTTCACACGTTGGCCATATTGTTCATCGGCTTGTGTGAAGTGATCTATCATAGCTTCTTGGATTCGTTTATCGCAAATTGCAAGTGCTTCAGAAAGGTTTTTGATCAATTCATCGCGTTCCCAATCTTCAAAGCTACGGTACGTGTGTCCAGCCTGACCGTAGTTGTTAGGACGGTCAATTGGCGCACTCATTGCTGCCGCATGATACATAGGTTGGTGTGGTACACGATCTTCCTTGCTTGCTTCCTGAAAGCCGCCGAGCATGGATGGCTCATAGTTAATATGTGGATTTCCTCCAGATTCTTTCGGATCACGGATATCCATTTGGCCACGCTGCTGATTCGTGCGAACAGGCGCTTTTGGCGCATTCACAGGCAATTTCAAATAATTCGCACCTATTCGATAACGCTGCGTATCAGAGTAAGAAAAAGTACGGCCTTGCAGCATTTTATCGTCTGAAAAATCCATTCCATCAACGAGAACCCCTGTGCCAAAGGCTGCTTGCTCAATCTCTGAATGGAAATCTACTGGATTTCGATCAAGAACCATCCGACCCACCGGCAACCATGGGAACCTATCCTCTGGCCAAAGTTTCGTATCATCAAGCGGATCAAAATCGAGCTCCGGATGATAATCATCCTCCATGATCTGTACAAAGAGCTCCCACTCCGGATAATCGCCACGCTCAATCGCTTCATATAAATCTTGTGTCGCATGGCCGACGTTCTTCGCTTGAATCTCGTTTGCCTCTTCTTGTGTTAAGTTACGGATCCCTTGCTTCGGCTCCCAATGATACTTCACCAACACAGCTTCTCCCTTGTCATTTACCCATTTATAGGTGTTTACACCGGAACCTTGCATGTGACGGTATGTTGCCGGTATACCCCATGGAGAAAATAGGAAGGTAATCATATGCGTTGCCTCAGGTGTACGGGAAACGAAATCAAACATCCTCTGAGGGTTCGGCACATTCGAGGCTGGATCTGCTTTAAACGCGTGAATCATATCAGGAAACTTCATCGCATCACGAATAAAGAAAATTTTAAGATTATTTCCGACTAGATCCCAGTTTCCATCTTCTGTATACATTTTTACCGCAAACCCGCGTGGGTCACGAGCCGTTTCTGGCGAATCCTTCGCCCCTGCAACTGTAGAGTAGCGAACCATAAGTGGCGTTCTCTTCCCAGCACCCGAAAATACTTTTGCACGAGTATACTTCTCTGCGGGTTCGTTTCCAACTTTTCCGTATGTTTCAAAATATCCAAATGCTCCTGTTCCTCGTGCGTGAACGACGCGTTCCGGTATCTCTTCACGGTCAAAATGGGAAATCTTTTCGATAAAATGGTAATTTTCAAGTGTAGCCGGACCGCGATTACCAATTGTACGGATGTTTTGGTTATCCTTCACAGGATGGCCCTGGCGTGTTGTCAATGTCTCACGCTTTACATCTTGTTCGTTTGAAGCATTCATATCTTTTGGTTCCGCCAAAATAAAAACCTCCTTATCATAGATAGCTTTATCTTTCACATCTAATTGGGTAATTTATACAGCGACTAGGGAGTTGTATAACAATCTTATAACGTTAATTTATCTATATTTCATAACCATCTGGATTATTTATAAATCCCCATACTCTTTAAAGTTATCGCGCCACCAGACCTCTCATGCTTGGCACGTTCGTTGCGAAGGGAGACATCTTATATTTTGGCAGTTCGACAATATAACAGGGCTTTCTACACTAATTTTTATTTCATAGTTTACAAAATAGTGCATTAGAACCTAATTTGGTTAATTATGGAATGATATAATCATTATCGGTGATGGGTATTTATTCCATCACACATTATCATTCCAGGAGGGTTTCCCAATTGTTCAAGAAATCATTAATACTCACTACAATGGCCGCTGTACTTTCTTGTAGTGCAATTCTCCCGGTAACGCAAGCATTTGCTGCTGCAAAGACTATCCCTGTAACATCTGTAGCTGTTAATGTTACGGACGGACAAGTGGAAGCTTCCGGAAAGTTGGGTGTGCTGGTTAGAGGTGCTCTCGGTGTAATTAAGGGAGCCGTTAAAACCGGTGGCGATGTACTCTACAATGTTGTAAAATGGCTTGATAAAGATACGGCAAAATATTTTGCCAACAACTCCAGCAAAATCATGAAAGGTATCGATAATGCAATAGCCAAAATCGATACGGCAAGGGATTATGCGACTGGAACGATCAGAACCATCGTTCTTGATGGCCTTCGCATGGCAGGTGTTCCTGATTCATACGGTGTGGCAATTGCTGAAGCAATTGCTACGACAGTTGACTGGCTTCTGCTGTAATTAAATTCGATATAGAGGGGGAGGGATCTTCAATGTTCCTCCCTTTCTATTTATGCACTTGAGGTGAATGGAACAATGGAACAACGACTTGCGGAGTTAATAGAACTAGTTAGAAATCAAAGCAATCAAATTCTTGAGATGCAAGAAAAAATAAATGTATTGGAAGATAAAGTGTTACGTTTATCGATCTGTAAGATCTCCAATGGAAACTATCCTTACTACGATTTTATTTTGTCCTACGGCATGACACCTGACCAACAAACTCGGATCAATAGGTTGTTTATGGCTTTATCCGAAAAGCTCGTTGGCAATAGATTACCTTCTGGTCTCAAGAAAGAGGGTTATTCCACTGCGTTTTTATTCAGTGATGAATCCATTCAATTGGATGACGTAAAAAAGGCAATCACAGATATATGGCCTGTTACAGATGATGACCTGCTATTGTCTTTAATAAAAGCGATGAAAGACCAAGGAATGCAGATTGAGGTTTGTGATTATCTGCTTTCCCAAGCGTAAATAACCATACATTTCGATTAGATTGGTTGTGACCTATTATGAGAAAGTTCTGTTTTCTCTTTTTAATATGTTTGTTGGCTGCATCTTTTACTTTTGCAGAGGAATACATATCAGCTCAAGAAGCTAAAACAAGGTATTTAATTTCATTTCAGACCTCGATTGATTACAACCTAATTCATACGCTGGAAGGCAAGATAGTAAGAGAATATCAAGAAATGCCTGTTGTACTGGTGGAAATTTCAGAGGGCAAGGCTTCGAAACTAAACGACTACTCCCAAATTCAATTTTATGAGCCAGATCTCAAAATCAAAGGTACACCAGAAATCGAAGCTCTTTCCGAGAGCGGCATAAACCCTGAAGGGACAGTCCCCTTATCACAATCAACTCAGGAAATCCCTTGGGGAATTGAAAAAGTAAATGCGTTGAAAGTTCAAGAGAAAGGTTTTACTGGACAATCTATAAAGATTGGAATCATAGATTCTGGAATTGACTATAAACATGACGATCTATTGGTATTCGGTGGTATAAGTTTCGTCGACGGAAACCCAGATTATTTAGATGATCACGGACATGGCACTTCAGTGGCAGGAATTATCGGTGCCCGAAATAATGATATAGGTATCCTAGGTATTGCCCCGGAATCTGAACTGTATGCAATTAAAGTCTTAGATTCAAATGCTAATGGAAATATTAGTGATGTAGTGTCGGGGATAGAATGGTCCATTCAAAATAAAATGAACATCGTTAATCTGAGCTTGGAGACGACTACAGACAGCAAAATACTGAAGAAAGCTGTGAAAGAAGCTTACAAAAAGGGGCTGTTACTGGTATCAGCCGCCGGAAATTATGGATTCAACGAAGGCGATACAATCGCTTACCCTGCTGCATATAAAGAGGTTATCGCTGTAGGGGCAATAAATAGCAGAAATGAACGAACATTTTATTCGGCCTCGGGTAAAGACCTAGAATTGATGGCTCCTGGAGCAAGTATATTTACTACGTCACTGAATAACCAATATGCGATGAACCTAGGCACCTCAATGGCCTCTTCGCATGTGGCAGGCGTAGCTGCCCTGATTTGGCAGGCTAACCCCCAACTTGATAACAAAGACATCCGTAAGATTTTGGATAGGACAGCTACCGAAATGGGTGAAAAAAGACTGTATGGACATGGCCTTGTTGATGCATGGAAGGCCTTAGATGATATGGTGAAATAGAATAGCAGAAACAAACAAAGGGATCGATAGTTATCGATCCCTTTAATCTTCAAATAAATGCCTAAGTACGATCTGCCGATTCTCTAAAAACCTCCGGGTAATCTGATAATGATCGGTATCTTCATAAGCGATCTGTGATATAGGGTTGCTATCGAAATTGATGATTTGGGCGTCTGGGTAACCTAATAGAATAGGTGAGTGAGTTGCTATAATGAATTGTGATGAATCAGACAGATCCTTTATTATTCGAAGCAGCGACAGTTGTCTTGCTGGTGATAGTGCTGCCTCTGGCTCATCTAACAAGTATATTCCTCTTTCTTTGAATCTATGTTTGAACAAGCTCAGAAAAGATTCACCGTGAGACTGGCTGTGAAGGGAACGACCACCATACGAATGATATCCCCCTATGAGGTCGATGTGTGAAGCAAATTCATAAAAAGACTCTGCTCTCAAAAAAAAGCCCGTAGTTATTTTAGGGAACCAGGATAATCTTACGAAATTCCCAAGCGCAGCTTCAGAAGACTCTACAAAATAGGCATTGTTTCTTCCTCCGCCTGCTGTATTGAACCCGCATTGATAGGCCATCGCTTCTAATAGTGTCGATTTGCCCGAGCCATTTTCACCTACAAAAAAAGTAACTTTATTTGAAAAATCTATGGATTCCATCCTCTTTATTAACGGCAGGGAAAATGGATACGCATGAAAGTTATTCATTCTTTCCTTTAAGATCGTTACACTTCTTAGAAACATTGTTTTCCTCCTTCTAGGGAAGAAATTTTTTTCTTAATTATTCGCTGCATATTAATTTTATCAGTTAAGGTAAAAATACCATGTCCTCAAATGTAAATCAAGATTTGAGGTAAGCCGTGAGGGAAGAACCGGGATTTTGGAATAGGGAGAACGGACGCTCGAGGATTTCATTCACGTTCTTAACTAGAAGAAAACTAATAGAAATGAATCAATCGCGTTGTTACCGATAAATTTCATCAAAGTGGATCTAAAAAAGGGGCTGAATGGATGACAGGCTTTTTATCGTTAACCGAAAATGGACAAGAACATTGTGTGACATCAATAAATAATCAGTTGATTATATAAGTAATTGCTTATATAATAAGCAGGAAATCAAGGAGGTGAATCGGCACATGATAATCTCAATAGAAGAAATGGCAGAACAGTTTAAGTTGTTAGGTGATAAAACTCGACTTAGAATTGTCTCACTTTTATCTCAACAACCGATGTGCGTCTGTCATTTAGTTGCGCTATTGCAAACGACTCAACCAAATATTAGCCAGCATCTTCGTAAATTAAAGGACGCGGGTTTAGTGGTCGAGGAGCGAAGAGGACAGTGGATTTTTTATTCTCTTTCCATTGAGGGTAAACCTCATTTAAAAGAAGCAATTGAATATTTGCCGAAGGTAGGGGAAAAAGAGCAGGAAAAATTAAACGCGTTGGTGTGTGAATAAGGAGGTGGATGTTATGAGTCAAGGTAACACCAAGAGACTCTCTTTTCTGGATCGCTATCTCACCTTTTGGATCTTTGGGGCAATGGCCATTGGATTAGGGTTAGGGTATCAGGTTCCTAATTTCTCCGAAGTACTTTCCAGCATGCAAATGGGAACAACTTCGGTACCGCTAGCTATAGGTCTGATTGTGATGATGTATCCGCCGCTTGCAAAAGTGAAGTATGAAAAGCTTGGACGGGTGTTTAAGGATTGGAAGGTACTCCTTCTCTCCTTAGTGCAGAACTGGATTATCGGTCCGATTCTAATGTTCTTATTAGCTATTTTGTTTCTAAATGATATGCCTGAATACATGATCGGACTAATTATGATTGGGCTTGCAAGATGTATTGCGATGGTCTTGGTATGGAGTGATCTGGCTAAGGGAGATCCTGATTACACAGCAGGTCTTGTTGCATTCAACTCGATCTTTCAGATCCTGTTTTATTCCGTTTTTACGTATGTATTTATTACAGTGCTGCCAGGCTGGTTTGGGGTTGAAGGCGCTGTTGTTGATGTCTCCATGAGACAGATTGCAGAGAGCGTGCTAATCTACTTAGGAATTCCGTTTGCAGCAGGGCTGCTGACACGTGTGATTGGAATCAAGCTGAAGGGTCAACAGTGGTATGAACAAGTGTTAATTCCGAAGATTAGTCCACTGGCCCTGATTGCACTACTATTTACGATTATCTTGATGTTCACGCTTAAAGCAGAATTAATTGTTGAGCTGCCACTTGATGTAGTTCGTATTGCGATTCCAATGATCATCTACTTTGTGGTGATGTTCTTAGTATCCTTCTTCTTATCGAAAAAGTCAGGAACCTCCTACCCAGTGGCTTCATCCTTATCATTTACGGCTGCAAGCAATAACTTCGAACTGGCGATAGCTGTAGCGATTGGCGTATTTGGTCTGGATTCAGGAGTTGCATTCGCCGCGGTAATTGGGCCGCTCGTTGAAGTGCCCGTATTGATCGGGCTTGTAAATGTATCGCTGTGGATAAAGCGGAAGTATTTCGAGTCTGCACGAAATAAGTAAGAGCTAGGAGAGATTAAGGATGAGTAAGCCATTGATTTATTTTCTATGTACAGGAAACTCTTGTCGGAGCCAGATAGCAGATGGATGGCTAAAAGCGTTAGGCAGCGATCAATACGAGGTCAAGAGTGCAGGGTTAGAGGCGCATGGTTTGAATCCAAGAGCGGTTCAAGTGATGAAGGAAGCTGGAATTGATATATCGAACCACACCTCTGATGTGATCGATTCTGAGACTCTCAATCGTGCAGATTATGTCGTAACCCTCTGTGGGCATGCGGATGAGCACTGTCCTGCGATCTCAAATCCCCGAGTGGTGAAATGGCATTGGGGATTTGATGACCCGGCGAAAGCCGTTGGAACCGAAGAGGAAATCATGACTCAATTCCGTGAGGTGCGAGATGCAATCAAAGCCAGAATCGAAAGTTTCCTAGTAGAAGGAAAATAATCAACGCTTTGAACCGACCCTTGTGGTCGGTTTTTACTTAGGGCATGAAGGAGTACGTAACATGAAAGGCACAACTGATTTAACCCAAGGTAAGATAATGCCGACTTTGATGAAGCTATCACTTCCAATCATAGCAACCAACTTCATCTCTACAACTTATGGACTTGTCGATATGATGTGGGTCGGCAGGCTCGGAAGTGGCCCTGTTGCAGCTATTGGGACGGCGAGCTTCTTTATTAATCTAGCGATCGCTTTGGCCACAATGATAACGATCGGAACGGGGATAAAGGTGTCCCATTGTATGGGAGCAGGCGAGGGCGATAAAGCAAAGACCTATATCAAAAATGGATTCATTATGTCTGTCTTGCTAAGCCTTCTTTATATGGCATTCGTCTTTTTGACAAAGGATCAGCTTGTCGGGTTCTTTGATTTAGGTAGTGGTGAAGTTGAATTGATGGCAAAGCAGTTCTTATTAATCTCCATCTTGGGTACTGTCTTTTCCGTCGTAAATATGTTGTTCGCGACCATATTGAATGCGATGGGAAACAGCAAGCAGCCGTTTCATATCTTCACGGTTGGCCTTATTCTTAATATCATTCTCGATCCTTTACTGATTTTTGGCGTAGGATCATTTGAAGGATTGGGCGTTGTAGGGGCAGCTATTGCGACTTTGATGGCAAACCTTCTTGTGACGGTATTATTTATTATTCAAACAAGACATTCCGAGTTGATTACCAAATCATCCGCATGGAATAGCAGCCTTATGAAAGAAGTCATTCGACTGGGACTACCGATCACCATTCAACGGGTGACCTTCACATTGATTTCCATCATCATCGCAAAGATCATTGTGCGCTTTGGTTCGGATGCAATTGCGGTTCAAAAAGTCGGTATTCAGATTGAGTCAATCTCCTACATGACCATAGGTGGGCTGCAAGGCGCTATTGCAGCTTTCTTTGGACAAAATTATGGAGCGCGTCGATTAGATCGTATCCAGCAGGGATACCAACAAGCTTTGTTGCTGACGTCGGGATTCGGTATCTTTATATCGATCATCTTTATTCTCTTCCCTGGGCAGCTCTTCTCTGTATTTTTATCTGATGAGGCGAGTTTAGCGCTAGGGACGGATTATATGCGGATCATTGGTTATTCCCAACTGTTTATGTGCATGGAGCTTATGACGGTAGGTGCCTTTAACGGAATCGGGAAAACCCATATCCCACCGATTTTCAGCATTACCTTTACAGCATTACGAATACCACTAGCTCTGATTCTATCCGAACCATTCGGCTTGAATGGGGTGTGGATGTCTATTGCATTAAGCAGTGTGTTCAAGGGAATCGTTTTGATCTTCTGGTTTAGGAGAACACTGCGCAAAATGAAAGTTCCACAAATTTCGGCTTAACATATGAATGAAGGAAGGTTCAACATGTGAATTTGCTACATCGTGATATCATACAACAAATCGTCGATAAATCATTAAATATGGACTTGTTTCGAGGTCAATTTGGCTTAGAGAAAGAGAATGTTAGGGTAGATCATGAAGGTAAATTGGCGCTAACCCCACATCCTAAGACGTTTGGAAGTAAAACGGAGAATCCCTATATCCAAACCGACTTTTCAGAGAGTCAGATCGAGATGATTACCCCATCTTTTGACTCGATTGAAGAGACCTATCGATTCATGGAAGCTATCCATGATATTGTGTCATTAGAGCTTGATGGGGAGTACTTGTGGCCAAGCAGTAATCCTCCAATCTTACCTGATGAAAAAGAGATTCCTATTGCTAAGGTAAATGATCCTGTTGCGGATGAATACCGACATGAATTAGCAGATAAGTATGGTCGCAAAAGACAACTGCTAAGTGGAATCCATTATAATTTCTCGTTTGATGAACGGCTCTTACGAAAGTTGCATGAAACGCTAGGGCAAGGTGAAGCCTACAAGGACTTCAAGGATGCAATTTATTTTAAGATCGCACGCAACCTGCTTCGGTACCGTTGGTTGCTCATCTATTTAACAGGGGCAAGTCCAGTCTTTGATAAGACCTATATCGACAAGTGTGTGTCATTAGGCCATTCAGATGATAACAAGAGCTACTACTTCCCGAATATGAATTCGCTGCGAAATAGTGTATGTGGCTATCGGAATGAAAAACCGTTCTATGTATCCTTTGATTCAACACATGACTACGTTCGGGATTTGAACAGGTTAATTCGGCAGGGCGAATTGCTAAATGCAAAGGAATTCTACAGCCCCGTTCGCTTGAAAACAGCCAAAGGGTTGAATCCTTTGCAAGAACTTGTAGAAGACGGAGTAGCTTATTTAGAGCTGCGCTTGATTGATCTCAATCCACTACATAAGATTGGGATTAGTAAAGATACGATGTATGTTATCCACCTATTCATTCTCTTTATGCTGCTCAAAGAAGATGAGCCTTTCGGTACGGAAGACCAGAAGATGGCGGATCTCAATCATGATCAGGTGATCACGGGAGGCATGGAAGGGAACTTATATGATTCTAGGGGCTCCCGCAGCACGATGAAGGAGATGGCACTTGCTTGTATCCGTGAGATGCAAGAAATGGTGCGGCTTTTGAATCCTGACGGGGAAGAGTTGATCCAAATCCTAGATGGGGAGATGCAAAAAATCCTTTATCCCGAGTTGTGCTTTGCCTACAGGATTAAGTCGGACATTCAGAAATCCACTTATATGAAATATCATCTGGCTAAAGCCAAAGTGTATGCCGAAGAGAGCGAGAAGAGTGGGTACCGTTTTGTTGGATATGAAGATTTAGAATTATCGACTCAATTGCTTCTAAAGGCAGCTATGAAACGTGGGATTACGTTCAAATTAATCGACCGAGACGAGAATTTCGTTCTGCTTACTAAGGGAGATCACAAGGAATATGTAAAGCAGGCTACCAAGACATCGCTTGATTCCTACAGTACGGTATTGATCATGGAGAATAAAATTGTGACGAAAGAAGTTCTAAAAGAGCGTGGCATTCGAGTACCGAATGGGGATGCCTTCCGTAGTCAGGAAGAGGCATTGGCTGCCTATGAAACGTACCGTGACAAAGCTATCGTCATTAAACCGAAGTCCACCAACTTTGGGTTAGGTATCACCATATTTAATCGTTCGTTCACGAAAGAGGACTACCAAAAAGCATTCGAGATGGCGTTTAAACACGATCAGACGGTTCTGCTTGAAGAATTCATGACAGGTAAGGAGTATCGATTCCTAGTCATGGGCGATGAAGTTGTAGGGATACTGCATCGCGTACCGGCGAATGTCGTGGGTGATGGAGTTCACACGATTGAGCAGCTCGTCCATGAAAAGAATAAAGATCCGCTACGGGGTCGCGGTTATAAGACGCCTTTAGAGAAAATACAGCTAGGCGAAGCAGAAACCATGTACTTAAAGAATCATAACCATCAATGGAGTGAGATCCCTTCCTTAGGTCAAGTTGTCTATTTACGGGAAAACTCCAATATCAGTACAGGTGGAGATAGTCTTGACTATACCGATGAAATTCCAGAAAGTTATAAGAGATTAGCCATTGAATCAGCAAAGGCCGCAGGGGCTACTTTATGTGGAGTAGACATGATGATTGATGATATTATAATTGAAGCATCCGATTCCAATTACAGTATTATTGAGATCAACTTTAACCCAGCCATTCATATCCACTGCTATCCATACAAGGGGAAAAACCGTAAGGCGGATGGGAAAATTCTCGACTTGCTGTTTGGAGAAGTGGCAAACTAATTATGAATAGCCGATCTGCTTATAGCGATCGGTTTTTTTCTTTGTAAGTAAAAATAAAAAACTATGGGTAGTGGGTACCTAGTGGTTAATGGATTCAAACCAATCTTCTGCCCGGTTATTACAAACCGTATGGAAGATTGGTTTTGATGATATAAGAAGCTGCTTATACTTTACGCTTTGCGACTTCTTGATATAATGTCTCCAGATGTTGTTGAACGCTTCGAAGTTCATCTTTTCCTCTTAATGTAATATCGTATAGGGAGCCTGTAATCGTTAGATAACCTTCGCTCGTCAGATGATCCAGCTCTTGTTTTACTTGCTGTGGACTACATTGATAGCCGTGGCTGTTCATTTCAGGTTGGATCTCCTCAGGTGCAAGTGCATGTTGATTCGCATGATACAACAGGTGAATGCGTGCAAATGCGTTTTCGAAATCTGAATGCATGGTGAAAAATCCCCTTCTCATAAATGGTATTCAATCACAGTTATCATTGTTTTTCTGTCCCTGCATTATGCATTCCCCTGACTAAGCAGTTGAAAAATATACTTGATCCTGGTTAAACTTCTTGTATGATCAGCTAGCATTCACTTTACAACAATCAACGAGGTATAAAACATGACAAAAACCATTCTAATCGTCGAAGACGAGCATATATTGCGGGAAATTATGAAAGACTATTTTAGCAACGAAGGATATAACGTTCTAGAAGCAGGGGATGGCAAAGCAGCATTACAAATATTTCAGGAAAATAACGTGGATCTGCTTATTCTTGATATTATGCTGCCAGAATTAGATGGTTGGTCTGTATGTCGTCGGATTCGAAAAATTTCAAATGTCCCTATTATTATGCTGACCGCTCGCGTAGATGAGGACGATACACTGCTCGGGTTTGAACTGGGGACAGACGACTACGTTACCAAGCCTTACAGCCCTCCAATCTTACTCGCACGAGCGAAGCGATTGCTAGAAAACCGACAAATGCAAGAAATGGACAACGAAATGATCACTAGCAGCGGCATTTCAGTCTATGTGCAGTCTCGTACGGTTACAGTAGATGGAGTTAGCTGCAGCTTGACTCATACTGAATTTGAAATACTTGCGTACTTAATGAAGCACAAAGGGATTATTATCACGCGCGAACAATTGATAACGAAAATATGGGGTTATGACTATGAAGGCGATGAACGGACGATCAACAGTCATATACGGAATTTGCGTCAAAAACTAGGGGACAAATCTGATTGCATCGTTACGGTTGTTCGGTCTGGCTATAAATTTGAGGAGATAACATGAAAAAAGGGATCGTATTCAAATTATTTGTGTTAACAACAGCGCTATGTTTGCTTATCCTCGCCATCATTTATTTTGGCCAAACCGTATTTTTCAAGAAATATTATGTCCATCAAAAGGTAGAGAATGTGAAAGCAAGCCTTGAAGCATTCGCTCAAAACTATGCTAACCCAGACAATCACACGGTAGAGATACAGCGGCTGGAACAGGAATTTTATCGAGAGCATAATACATGGGTAACTGTACTGGATCAACTCGGCAATATAAAAGAAAGCAATGATGACTCGATCGAAGTGAAAATAAATGGCGTTAGTGGTGGGGATTTCGCTGCCAAAACCATCACAATCCCTTTATATAGCTTTAATGATTTTCAGGGAATCCGACAAGGACATGAATTTCTACGAAAAGGGACCGACGCCGTAATTCAAGTCCTTAGAAAAGGGATAGAAGTTATTCCTTATCGAATGAGCATATATAACTTCGCACTTACGTGGGAGAATAATCAAATTGCAAACAAAGAACATGAGCTCTTTCCAAATGGAAATGAAGAAGATTGGAATAATGAGAAATTCCCCAGTCTTTACTTAACCGGTACCATAACGAAAACGACACTTCCTGCAAAAAATGAACCTATACGATTCATTTATTCGAACCATCTGTTCTTAGACCGAATCAGAGCATTTCAAGCAGAATTGCTATTGAAGAATGTAGAAGCGGCAACCGCTGCATTAGAGGGTGCGTACGAAGAGAATGAGATCAAATATAAACAGTTTGTTATGCCTATAAAAGACAAAGAGGGGAAGGACGCATATCTATTTGCAATGACCTCCCTGCAGCCAGTTGATGAAGCCGTGCAGATGATCCAGGATTATTATGTTTATCTCATTGTATTCGTTCTGGTGCTTATATTGCTGGCCTCATTCTATTATTCCAAAGGTATCGCCAGACCTTTATTGCGAATCAATCAAATGACCAAGAAAATAACGGAGCTGGATTTCTCTGAAAAGCTTCCGATTACGTCAAAGGATGAGATCGGGGCTCTCTCCCGCAATATTAATGAGCTATCGGACAAGTTGCATTCCTACATCCAAAAGCTTCAGCATGACATTGAAAAGGAAAAGCAGTTGGAGCATACACGCAAGGAATTCATTTCCGGTGTGTCACATGAATTGAAAACCCCTCTGAGTGTCATCCAGAGCTGTCTGTCGATATTGAAAGATGGGGTAGCGAATCACAAGAAGGATTACTACTTTGCTGCGATGGAGAGTGAAGTGAAGAGAATGGATCTTCTCATCGTGGACATGTTGAAATTAGCGAAATATGAATCAGGTACCTATAAAATACAACTGGACACATTCCGTATCGATACAGTCATTGATGAATCGTGTAAGAAGCTCTCTGCAGAAATCGCAAAAAAGCAATTGAACTTACATGTATCCCTTGCTCCGATCGAAGTCGTGGCCAATCAGCTCCTCATCGGTCAAGTCATCGTCAACTTTATCAATAATGCGATACGCTACACTCCAGAGGGGCATTCCATTCATATTTCCATGAATGAGGAACAGGAATCGGTGAAGGTATGTATTGAAAATACAGGTGTCCATATACCGTCAGAGAAAATCGAGAAAATATGGGATCGCTTTTATCGGGGAGAAGCTTCCCGCCATCGTTCTACTGGAGGAACTGGCCTTGGGCTAGCCATTTCCAAAAAAATATTGGAACTACATGAGGTTAATTACGGTGCACGCAATACAACAGATGGTGTTCTGTTCTTTTTCTACCTCAAGAAAAGCAACTTCTAAAAAAGCCATAAGCCAAACCAATTCAGATTCGGTATCCAGGAGCAGTTCTTGTCAACATCAAGAACTGCTCTTATTTTATTTCAAATCAATCTCTTCTGCACTTTATCTGCATCTCTCCACATTAAACTATCCATTGTTATGAGGTAAGACAACACATACATCAATGGATAAAAAAGTGAGTCACAGGAGAGGAAGATGATAATGTTGAACACATGGAAAACGATACTGCTGGCAGGGATGCTTGTTATTTCCCTAACTGCTTGTGCAAATCAAAATGGCGGAACATCTTCGATGGCAGTTGATACAGAAACCTCAACGAACAAAGACGCAACAACGCTAAAAGAAGCCGCAACATCAATGAATGAAAATGATGAATTGAAATCGTTGTTCAAAAAAAGTGTATTCTTTGGCGATTCCATTACAGAAGGGTTTATGTTTCATGATGTTTTAGACATCAGGAATGTATTTGGAGAGGCCGGCAAAACAGCCTTCTTCGCGGTAAAAGACAATGACGTGGCCAAGCTGGTCGAGAGAAATCCTGAGCATTTATTTATCGCTCTCGGCTCAGATGACATCCTCTGGCCAACGGATAATCCGTTGCAGTTCGCGATTCAACAATATGGCTTGCTGCTCGACCAGATCAAAGAGAAGCTCCCTTCAACCAAAATAACGATATTGTCGGTAACCCCGGTAACAGAGAAAGCATTAAAAGAAGAGCCGCGGTACTCCAATATTGCCGCTTACAATCAAATGTTGAAAGAACTGGCTGGCAAAAAACAAGTGAAGTTTGTAGATGTATCCTCTATTGCTGAGCAGAATCCAGCTCTCTATGAGGAGGACGGCATTCATTTCAAAGCTGAATTTTATCCGCTTCTGCTCGACTTTCTGAAAGGCGAACTGTAATACGCTTCGCATGAAGGAGGTCGACGAGTGTTGGTATTTAGCAGTCTGATTTTTTTGTACCTGTTTTTGCCGATGACCCTTCTCATCTATTTTATAGCACCGAATCAACTGCGAAATGTAATTTTGATTGTAGCAAGCTTAGTGTTCTATGCATGGGGAGAACCTGTTTACATCTTTCTCATGATCTTTTCAACTGTAATCGATTATGGGTATGGGTTGCTTATTGATAAATATCGGTATCGAAAAAGTACAGCTAGAGCATTGTTGGTCTGTTCCCTTGTCGGAAATCTTGGGATTCTCGGTTTCTTTAAATATTACGGATTTCTGGTTGAGAATCTCAATTCGCTGTTTGGCTTGCATGTAGAAGTAACGACACTCCCGCTCCCTGTAGGCATTTCCTTTTACACATTCCAAACCATGTCTTATATTATCGACGTGTATCGAGATAAGGTTACCGTTCAGAAAAATCTGATCGCTTTCGGCACCTATGTGACGATGTTCCCGCAGCTTGTTGCAGGGCCTATCGTTGCATACGGTGATGTTGCGAAACAACTTATACTGCGAAAGATTCCATTATCGCGATTTGGGGAAGGCACACAATTGTTCGTTAGAGGCCTTGCAAAAAAGGTGCTGCTTGCGAATCATATCGGCATGCTCTGGTCAAGCATCAAAGCATCACCTGCGTCTGACTTAACCGTAGCATCTTCTTGGATCGGCATTCTTGCCTTTAGCCTGCAAATCTATTTCGACTTCAGTGGATATTCAGATATGGCGCGCGGCCTTGGCAAAATGTTCGGTTTTGAGCTCACAAAGAATTTCAATTATCCGTATATTTCAACCAGTGTCTCAGAGTTTTGGCGTAGATGGCACATATCACTAGGTTCTTGGTTCCGGGAGTACGTATACATTCCTCTAGGCGGGAACAGGGTAAGGGGCGTGAAGCAGTTCCGCAATTTATTTGTTGTATGGTTCCTGACCGGATTGTGGCATGGTGCAAGCTGGAATTTCATCATATGGGGTCTTTATTTCGGATGCTTTATTGCGATTGAGAAGCTGTTCCTGCATAAATGGTTGATGCATCTCCCTCGCGTAATGGGGAATTTATATACACTTCTCATAGTCATGGTGGGATGGGTATTCTTTGATCTAGATGGTTTATCGGCAGCCATCTCATTTCTAGAAGCTATGTTTGGCTTCAGCACATACCATTATGCTGATAACAACACTTATTATTATTTGTCGACGAATCTAGTTGTATTGCTGCTTGCAATGCTAGCAGCTACGCCGTTGCCGAGGAAGATGTTGTCAGCACTGAAAAAAAGATACCCATTAGGGAGCGCAATTTTATCGCCAATCGTTTATGTTCTATTCCTGTTACTCTCTACAGCCTATTTGGTCAATGACACGTATAATCCCTTCTTGTACTTTAGATTTTAAGAAAATGGTACATCACATCTTACTAAGGAGGTGATTTCACTTGAATCGTTATGACAAGTTGTCTCAGTCTGTTATCGCTGTATTGTTTCTTTCACTAATCGGCCTTATTTTCATACTCAACCTGATCCTGCCGAAGCGGGAATTCTCAGAGGAAGAAAATCGGAAGCTTGAGCAGTTACCGACGTTTTCATTTCACAGCTTTATTTCGGGGAAGTTCACATCCAACTTTGAGAAGTTTATGACGGATCAATTCGTAGTTAGAGATGTATGGGTCGGTGTAAAGTCAAATGCGGATCAAGCGATAGGTAAAAAAGAAAGTAACGGTGTGTATCTTGGTAAAGACGGCTATTTAATTCAGAAATTCGCTGAAATAAATAAAAAAGAGCTCGAAGAGAAAATTCAATCGATCAATGCTTTCCATTCTTCGACGCCTGACCTTAATAAGTATGTAATCCTTGCTCCGACCGCTGTTAGTGTGCTGCAAAGCAAGCTCCCTACATACGTATCTGAGAATCGAGAGCTGGACGCTCTTCATACCGTAAAAACTTCTTTGAATCCAGGGATTCGCTATGTTGATGTATACCCAGTGCTCTCTTTGCATCAGAATGAACCGATCTATTATAAAACCGATCATCATTGGACAAGTAAGGGTGCTTACTATGCGTACCAGCAGCTAAGCAATTGGATGGGGTTCAAGCCGGTGAAGGAAGAGGAATTCGATATACAGACGGTAACATCCGATTTCTATGGTTCCTTATATTCAAAGAGCGGATTTAGGAATTTGCACCCGGACAGCATAGATTTGTATGTACCGAAGCACGAAGGGAAGGTAACCGTCGATTATGTCGAAGAGGAACAGTCCACGAATTCGATGTATGCGATGGACAATGTGAAGAAGAAGGACAAGTACACCGTATTTTTTAACGGCAATCATTCTATGATTCAGATTAAAACAAGTAATCACGAAGGAAAGAAGCTGCTGGTGGTCAAGGATTCCTATGCGAACAGCTTCGTACCTTTTTTAACATCGCATTTCAGTGAAATTTATATGGTTGACCTTCGATATGATGAAGGAGATGTTGCTGCGCTTGCGAAACAGCATCAAATCCATGACATGTTGATTCTGTATAACATGAATACATTCATTGAAGATCCATCGATCAATTATATAGCGAACGAAGAAGGGTAAGGAAGGAGCGGGATCATGCCCATGAACTTTTATCATCATATTGCTAGAAATAAACGTTTCTTTGCATTACTCCTATTCATCTTTGCAATTAGCGCATTAGTAGGATGTGCTTCGGAGCAGTCAGACATTAATGTGTCTGCTGCCAAGATAGAGGATCAGATGAAACAATCGGTCAAGTTCGATAAGCTGAAAAAAGGGGACGCGCATAAGCTGAAGAAGCTGTACGACCTTGGTACAGAACAAGTTGAGGACTTCTTGGTATATACTGCTTCTTCTAACGTCAGAGCGGATGAAATTGTTGTCATTAAAGTGAAGGATGAAAGTCAGATAGATAGTGTCAAGGCAAGTATTGCACGAAGAATCGACGCTCAAGCAGTTAAATTTAAGGATTATCGCCCTGATGAATATGCTCTTCTTGAAAAACACGTACTAAAGGTGAAATCTCACTATGTTCTGTTTGCGGTCTCAGCTGATGCTGAGCAGATCGAAAAGGCATTTGACGAAGCATTAAAGTAAAAATAGGTTACTGAACGATTCGGCCTATCCCGGGAAAGCATCAAACATGTCATATGTACAAGATTTATATGGTTATCGGCTGCATCAGAACATTTTTCTGGTGCAGCTTTTTGTATAGAAGGCTTTTTCTTTTTGTATAGAAGGACTGATTATATCGGAAGGGTAATAAAACATATCGTACATCGCCGCTATGGTTTTCTTGTACACTTAGCAGCAAACTTATGTTACCATCAAATAGGTATTATATTCCATAAGAACTCATAACGTCAAAAATAGATTGTTGAGCTAACCATAAATAAATTAGTGGAGATGTCCATGATCAAAGTACTTGTGGTCGATGACGAGAGCAGCATCCAGGCGGCCTTAGTGTACGCGCTGAGCAGGGAAGGTTATGAGGTGGAGACAGCAGCCGACGGTCAGGAGGCGCTGGAAAAGGTGGAGACGTTCTCGCCCGAAGTTATGGTGCTCGATGTCATGATGCCTCGTGTAAGCGGTTATGACGTATGCCGCAAGCTGGATGGACAGCCGCGGCCTGCGATTCTGCTGCTGACTGTCAAGAATGATATTGTCGATAAAGTGCTGGGGCTGGAGCTGGGTGCTGACGATTACATGACCAAGCCTTTTGATATGCGGGAGCTGTTGGCCAGAGTCAAGGCTCTATCACGCCGGGGAGGTTATGTACAACAAATGCAGCAGGAGCAGCAACAGGATGTGCTGAGATTGGGGGATTTAACCGCAGAGATGTTCAGCCGCACGGTATCTATCGAAGGAGAACTGCTGGATTTAACGCCTAAGGAATTTGATCTGCTGGTCTTGCTGATGCGCAATCCGGGTCGAGTCTATTCACGGGAAATGCTGCTGGAGAAGGTATGGGATATGGATTTTGCGGGCGGCACCCGCACCGTAGACATCCATGTACAGCGGCTGCGCAAAAAGCTGGGCACTCACCATGGACTTATTCAGACCGTGTACGGAATCGGCTATAAAAGCACGGGTCACCCTAGATGACCGGAAAATTTCGACTGGGCCTAAAGGGGAAAATGTCTTTGCTGCTCGCCCTGCTGCTGGTTTTTGTCGTGACCTGCCTGAGCGTGCTGGTGCTGAGCGGCATCCGGGAGAACCAGCGAACCATGCTTGAGCAGTCTTTTACCCGCCAGGTAGAAGCTGCTAATCTGCGCGTGCGGGAAGAATATCTGACCGAAGACAGGATGCCGCCGAATCAGTTTATGCAGCAGATGGGTCAACGGCTGGCCGTTGATTTGGGCGCACAAAGCGGCATGGCGGTGACTCTGTATACGGTGGATGGCTCCATTGCCGGCACCTCGCTGCCGTTTCATCCACAGGCCGATGTGCAGGATGCGCTGCAAATTACAACACAGGGGCAGTCGGCGTACATTACCGAAGGGGATCAGCTATTGTTTCTGGCTCCCCTGTACAATGCCGAGCAGCATCTTGGCACGGTGCAGTTTCATGCTTTGCTCACCGAGCAAAATACGTTTTACGCTCAAATTCGCCAGTTGTTTCTAGTTGCCGGAGGCGTCGTGCTGGGTGTCGGTTTTCTCATTGGTTACGTGTATGTCCGGCGGCAGGTCAATGTCATTGACAAAATGAACAAGGCGGCATCGCAAATTGGGCAAGGCGATTATCTATCGGGTCCTTCGGTAGTCAGAAAGGATGAGCTGGGGGAGCTTGCACAAGGAATCTATGAGATGAGCAGGAGCATCTCCACGTCAGTCGGTGCTCTGCATGAAGAAAAGCAGAAGCTGCTAGAAACGGTGGGGAGACTGCGAGAACTGGAGCAGCAGCAGAAGCAGTTCATCGGCAATATCAGCCATGAGCTGAAGACACCGTTAACCTCGATTATCGCGTACGCCGACCTATTGAATATGTACAGCGATGATCCTGCCCTGTTGGATGATGCCGGAAGGCGCATCCATAAGGAGGCACAGAGGCTGTACAGTCTTGTAGAGAAGGCGCTGCAGCTGTCAGCGATGGATGTTTACGAGTTTGAGACACATGCGATGGCGGTGTCGCTGCAGCCATTGCTGGAGGAAGCTGTGGCCCAGCTGCAAGGAAAGGCGGACATCTGCAGGGTTACGATCCATACTTCGCTTGCTGCAGGTGAGGTGTGGGCCGATCCGGAGAACGTAATGCATATCATGCTAAATTTGCTGGACAATGCGGTGAAATATAACCGACCAGGCGGACAAATTCACCTGCTAAACTACCCTGTAGCGTCAGCAGACGGAGCACATCGGATGATCATCGAGGTTGCCGATACAGGAATCGGCATTCCAGAGGAAGCTGTATCCCGCATTTTCGATCCTTTCTATACAGTCAGTAGAGACCGATCAAGAACCAGTGGCGGAACAGGACTTGGGTTAGCGCTGGTTCGCAATCTGGCTGAGAAGCAAGGGGGAACGGTGCAGCTTGCCGAGACGGGATCGGGCGGTTCGCGGTTCAGGGTTGAGCTTCCACTACATGCTCCTGGTTTAAAAGTTCAATCTATACACCCATACAAAGGCGAAGCCCGGAATGAATGAAATCATCCGGGCTCTTCACAATGGTTAAGCGTTCAGCTTTCTGAATTGTTTACAAGTTCGTTACAAGCCAGATATGTTTGCGCAATATTGTCTCGCTATTCTAAGGGCATGGGGGAGCTTGCAGCCGGTTGGTTCGGAAGGAGACAACAACTGGATCAAGCGACCTGGGTCTGAATAACATTATTGAGCAGGAGGACCCCGATGAAGATCAACAAAGGAATATACAGCGCCGGACTGCTTGCCGCGACTTTCCTGTCATCCGGCATCTTATTCGGCTGTAACGCAGAGCAGAAGATCAGCACGCCGGTTACAATAGGCCAAACCAGCGCCGGAGAGGGAGGAGGAAAACGTGAACTGACAGTCGTCAAGGAGAGCAAACCGCCCGCTGAGCAGGGAATTGCCGTTCAGCGCATACACCGGATTGATGGCGCTAATATAGAGAAATGGCTGTCAGACCATGAACTGGATATCCAGGTAACCACGTTGGAGAAGCAGGTCACCGCTGCGAAAGAAGCGCAATATAGCTACCACCGGTTCCGATATGATCTAGAGACAGGAGAGCGGCAGAGCATCAAGGAACAGACAGGAGCGGGTCAGGATGAGGTCATCAAATCATTTCGATCACCTGATGGGAAATATAGCTTCATTCAGACTTGGAAGAATAAATATGAGGCCGTGAATGCGATCAAAAATATGGATACAGGGGAGCAGCGTGAAGTCGCGGTCGACAATTATATGGAAGTAGGCGGCTGGCTCAATAATGACTCCTATATTCTTGCCGCCGGCTCGATGGAGGGCCGAGGCGAGATATGGAACATATCCGTGGATGGTACCCGGAAAAAGATCGATCTGCAGGATCCCGAAATCGAGATTTTCACCGAATTTGCTGTGGGTAACGGGAAGATTTATTACACAGATGCCAAAAGCCGTCTGAAAAGCTTCGCCCCTACACAATCTAAGCCAACCCTGCTTGCGGCGGATGTCTCCACGTTGAGCCTGTCTCCCGACAGTCAGCGGATTGCCGTCTCCACGGCAGGAAGCAGTGGGAAGGAAGAATCTCGTCTGCTCATCTACGATACGGGTGGTCATGTACAAGGTTTGCTAATTGGGAAAGGTGATGTGCTGACCTACCCATCCTGGTCTCCCGATTCCTCCAAGCTGGCCTTCGCGGTTTATACCGAAGATAAGGGCGGCATGAATGGTGTCTATATTTTTGATACAGTCTCCGGCAAGGTATCGCCGCTAGGGTTGACGTACTACCCGGCATATCCGTTAAGCTGGAACCCTTCCGGCTCCAGACTGGGTATCACCGTGAATGACAAAGAAAAGCTTACCGTAACCCATATTGTCGATTTCAAAATGTGAATTTGTTCAATAAAGGAGAGATTCATTGTGAAAAAAACACTTCTGTCCGCTATCGTATTGGGAATGACTTTATCGGGAGCCGCTGGTGTATATGCCGGAAGCAAGCTGGAGAAGATCAACGTTTATCTCAATCACGGCATTACCTTTCAAGTAAACGGAAGCGATCAATCTTTAACAGATAGTAATGGCAATAAGCTGGTGCCGATCACCTATCAAAATACGACGTATTTGCCTGTGCGGGCCATTTCCGACATGACTGGAATCAATGTCGGGTACGATGCCGCCAGCCAGCAGATTCGGCTGAAAACGAAGCAGACCGGCGATAGCCAGCCAGCAGGAGAATGGACAACGATCAATTACAATAAAGCACAGATAAAGGCGATCAAAGAGGCTTACGCTGATTTTGAATCCTTTGAAACGGCCTATGCTCCAAAGCAAATGGCCAAAACCGACAGCTATGTTAAAGCTGTAGCTTCGAGCGATGGAGTCAATTTGATTTTTAAGCATATGACTGTTAATGTGTCGCCACGTGATTATTCGAGCGACTATAAATTCAAGGAGGTAAAGCTGTCCAACGGCGTCAGCGCCAAGTGGTATACACCTTCCAAAACGCCGTTGCTTGGTTTCAAACTGGACGACCGGACGGTGACAATCAGTTCCCCTGATGGGACCCTGAGCAGCAGTCAAATCGAACAGGTCGCTGTTAGTGTAGCGAAACTGACTGATAATTAACAAAATCCCCCCTGATGAAGTTGAAATCAGGGGGGATTTTTAACCCGAAACAAGGAACTCGATCAACGGGCACACTTAGATACATAAAAGGTGAGGCAAACAATACGGCTATTCAAAATTTCACATTAGAGACGTTTATCTTTCTGGAAATTTAGACGGAAGTGTTTTGCATCGCTGTATACACCGAATTTATATCCTTTCTCTTTATAAAATGTAATGATTTCAGGAAGTGCTTGTAAGGTTTGAGCTCTTTCATGCATCAGCACCACTTCTACTTGTTCAGTTGTCTGCTTTTTAACATTTTCGATAATCTGATTCGGATTATCCTTCAACTCCCAATCATGTGAATCAACAGTCCAATCCCAAACTTTTATGCCAGCCGCTACGATTTGATCCCTTATATATTGACTTTTTAGTCCTGGTACGGAACCGTAAGGTGCTCTTACTAGCTTAGGATTTGTATTGGTAATCACCTTAATAAGTGATAGTGTCTCTCTCATTTCGGGTACAAACTGTCCGTCATTATACAGCTTCTTATGGTTATGGGTCATACTATGTGCTCCAATATAATGTCCTTCTTTACTTGCACGCTTCACATTCTCCTGAAATTTAGTAGTTTGTAGGTTATTGCCCTGCATAAAAAATGTTGCTTTTACATTGTATTCTTTTAGTACATCTAGAAATTGTCCAGTTAATTGACTAGGTCCATCATCAAATGTGAGATAAACAACTTTCTCTTTTGCCAATCCATCAATTGTAATAGGATTTGATTTTCCTAATATAAAGAACAAGTTAATTGAAGTTATAAGAACAATGCAAAAAGTTAAGGCCACCTTTCTTGCTCTACTTTTTCCAGTACCATGACTTGAAATGCTCATTTTTCTACTCCATCCTTATTATGAAATGATTTTACATGAAAATGGGAATGTCCCATACATGAACAATAAGTAGAGTAATAGATGGAGATGTAGAAGAGATGCAGATAAGATATAAATCATTTCAAGAATATCCGAAGGGACGGAATCAAATCAGTAAAACACTCGATATGGAGAGCGTCTGCATCCAGAATTGGATCTCCTCTGCACCGAATATTGATTTTTCTATTCTATGATATGGGTATCTTGCAAGAAGGAGATATTGCATATGAAAAGGGTACAACGATGGGGAAGCATTATTCTGTCAGCGGCGATTCTATGGACACTTGTAGCCTGCGGCGCGGCCGACGACAAGGGTCAGACTCCGCTCGCTACGACACAGGCGCCTGCGGGCAGCGTTCAGGATTTGTTCTGCAGCAGCTTGTTCGTAGGCGACTCCATTATCGGGGGACTGACGAACGATTGCCTGCTGCCTGAAGCGAACGAAATGGGTTTAACCGATTAATTGGCTCAGACCATCCAGGCTGCGGCTGTGAATAAGGAAACCCATTATTAGACTCTATCGTGCAAATCATGGTAGGGTCTTAATCATTTTCTTCATGGATACTCCACATCGTCGGAACGAATCATTGTTTCCACAACATGATCTTAAACCGTCTTACCTTGAAGATAAAAGTAGTGATTCTCTGTTAAACAAAGGTTTACACGACATTGCATATAAGGTAGTATATAGATGTTAAATCGATCAGAAATTACCATTATAAATGTGTGAATGAAGGAGATTGAAGTCTTGTATTGGAGGTGATCTGAAAATTCAACCCGTTGCCCATCAAGATATGTTGCTTAGTTTCATTACTTCTTTAATAAGACAGCATCCTTGTTGATGAAGAGAAAGCTAAGAAGGAGGCATAATGATGGAAGAGGCTGCACGCAGCGAGAAACATATCGTGAAGAAGGCGATATTCTCAACTGAGATTCGCAAGAAAGTGCAAAAGCTGCAGAAGAGGAACAATTGGTATAACTTTTTCGCAATTAGTTACGACTGGCTCATTATTGCAGGAGGAATCTATTTGGCCAAAGCTTATCCAAGTTGGTGGATGTACTTGATTAGTTTCTGCTTAATTGGCAGTAGGATGAGGGCCTTCGACAACTTAATGCACGAGGCCAGTCATATTTTATTATTTGAGAACCGCAATTTGAATAAGTGGATGGCTTGCTTTTTTGTAGCATTTCCCGTCTTTACTTCCTACACGACTTACTGCAAATCACATTACATGCATCACAAGTACCTGTGGGATCCAGAACATGACCCTGATACGAAGCGCTACGCGTTAATCGGGCTGGATAAGCCCCAGGACAGTATCAAACAATTTCTGTTTCGTCACATCCTCAAGCCCTTAACCTTAACACATGTTCCCAAGTATATTTACGGAACGATTCGTGTAAACATCCTATCCAAGGAAGAACCATGGTCAGAAAAGCTTGCCAAATCAATTTATTGGCTTACAATAATAGCAAGTAGTATTTACTTCGGCTTTTGGAAAGAACTCTTATTATTCTGGTTTGTGCCATTGCTAACGACCTTCCAGATCTTTCGATATTGGGCTGAGATGGCAGAGCATTCCGGTCTGAAAACAGACAATGAACTGTATGCAAGCCGCAACACGTTCGGCAATCCAATTGAACGTTTTTTGATTCACCCACACCACGACAATTTCCACCTTGTTCATCACCTGTTTCCGGCAGTACCGCATTACAACTTGAAGAAAGCACATCTGCTGCTAATGGAGGACGAGGCATATAGAAAGGCACATCACTGCACTGGATTTTTTAAATCATTTGTTCCCGGTTTCTTTAGCGCCATTGAAGACATCTGTGGAAGGCACTTTGGCCGCAATAAAAGAATAGAATAGCATCTCAGTAGAACAATAGGAGGAAGGATCTTTGACTGTTGCATTTTTTCATGGCGTTGCATTAGCTTTCGGACTTATTATTCCACTAGGGGCGCAAAACGTATTCGTTTTTAATCAAGGCGCATTGCAGAAAAGATTGTCACGAGCATTACCCGTAATCCTAACTGCCGCATTATGTGACACCCTGCTTATCTTGCTGGCTGTGTTGGGCGTCTCCCTCGTTGTGTTGCAGCTTGCATGGCTGCAGCTTATTCTCTTTGGTGCTGGGCTAGTGTTTCTAGTCTATATGGGATGGTCCGTCTGGAAGAGTGAGCCTCCTAACACGGAGCAAGACGGGAATGTATTAAGTGCGAAGAAGCAGATATTATTTGCTCTATCTGTCTCGTTGCTAAATCCTCATGCGATCTTAGATACGATAGGCGTCATTGGCACAAGTTCACTTAGTTATACGGGGAATGAAAAGCTTGTATTTACTGCTGCATGTGTCGTTGTATCTTGGTGCTGGTTTTTTGCGCTCGCGATTGCAGGGAAGGTCGTAGGAAAGTTAGATAGCAATGGAAGGTTAATCCGTAATATCAATAAGATTTCAGCCATTATTATTTGGGCAGTCGCGATATACATACTGAAGCAACTGATTGAACAATTGATGGCATGAGGGGTTACATGTAGTTGTCGTATGACAGTACATAGTGACATCATTTCAAACCGCGTAAAAGCGGTTTTTTTCTTTTTGGATCAATAGTCAAATGAATAAGACAACTGGTTATGCGTCTCCCATCGGTGAATCGATTTAAAAAAGTTAGGGAAAGCTATGTTTTGATACGCAGGCAAAAGCAGCGTTTCCCATTACAAAATGAGGAGTGAACGAGATGGCTAAACACAACGACCGTAACCGAAACGATGATTCTAAACAGAACACGGCTGGTATTGGTACTGGAGAGGCTGTAGGAACAGTAAGTGGTGGTGCCGTAGGTGCTGTAGTTGGTTCCGCTTTGGGACCTGTTGGTACCGTTGTAGGAGGTATCGTAGGCGCATCGTTGGGCAACAAGGCAGGCGATAATGTTGATAATAACAACGGAACTGAACAAGGTAAACAGGACTAGCTCCATATTTTAGTGAGGAAAATCAGGGCGCCGAGGAAACTCTGCACCCTGATTTGTCGGATGACCATAACATAGTGACATCTCAAAATCGTGTAAAAGCGGGTTATTTTTCTTTATGTCATAAGCTCCTGTGGGTATATACCTTCAGGAGCTTTTACCTTTTCAGTATGGAAACATTAAATTTCAAGACTTCAACATGGTTTCTACACAATATGGGTTTAAAATGCAGATAGAAAAGCGGATAGGAGGGGAAATGTCCACTGATGATGATTGTAATGCTGGTTAGTATAGGCAGAGTTCATGAACACAGACATTGCAACAGAGCAGTCTTCAAATGACGAGCAATGGACAAAATAAAGATGGAAATTTATTTTTTGAAAGATAAGGAGAAAAATATCAAACAAAGGCGATTTTTGCAAGAGAGTGCGCTCTTATCTTGAAATGAAAAGTTTATAACGTTAACATTTGAATTAGGATTGAAGAAGCGGGTGAGCAATATGTCAAAAATTCGGGTGCTTGTCGTAGATGATGAATGGAATATGCGTAATTTGCTGCGCATTTATCTCTTAAAGGAAGACTTTGAAGTTAAGGAAGCCTCATCTGGTTACGAGGCGTTGTCCATCATGAAGCAGAGTAAATTTGATCTTGTCATTTTGGATGTCATGATGCCAGGAATGGAAGGTTGGCAGGTTTGTAAAGCAATACGTGAGAACGAAACAATACCTATCCTCATGCTCACGGCTCGCTCTGATACAAAGGATAAAGTTCATGGACTCGGGATTGGAGCTGATGATTACGTAACAAAGCCTTTTGAACCCGAAGAGTTAGTGGCGCGTGTTTTTTCCTTGTTAAGGCGTTCTATGATCAACCAATCGCAGAAGATTCAGCATACAATTATGGAATTTCATAATCTAAAAATAAACGCAGAAGCTCGCGAAGTTTATATTCATGAACAAAGGATTGATTTTACGCCCAAAGAGTTTGATTTGTTTCTGTATCTAGCGAAAAATACGCAACGGTCTTTTCCACGAGAAGAGTTAGTTGAACGATTATGGGGTTATGAATACACCGGTGACACTCGTGCTGTTGATACCCATATAAAAAATATCCGAGAAAAACTGCAACACGCAGGTCTTGGCTACAACCCCATTGAAACCGTGTGGGGGGTAGGATACAAATTTACAGCCCAAGGGGTATCGAGATGAGGAAAAATCGAATTGGGGTGAAACTTGGTTTAATCATCATTTCAGTATTCTTTATCGTCATCTCTTTTTTGGGCGTAAGTATCTATCAGATGTTCTCTAACTTTTATCATTCGGAAATGAGAACGGAGGTTGCAGAGATGACCTCTCATTTCATCTCGATGGCAGAAACAACGAAGTCTCCCTCAGAGGAAATGATCATGACCTTCGCAGATTTTTCAAATGTGAGTATGTTTTATATCAATTCTAAAGGCGAAATAACTCTTCATACAGGTGAACACAGTGCTTCAGACCGATCGTTTATCCATCCAGAAGATATTAAGAAGATCTTCTCTGGAAATTCCATTAACTTAGAACACCAAGATCCATTAGGCAATCGTTATGTCGTGATTGGACAACCGATCTATCACGATAATCAAGTATCTTCAGCAATTTATGTAATGGCCTCCACCCTAAGTATGGATAAGTCTCTTGCTGCTGTGCAAAATCTGCTGCTCCTTTCAGGAGTAGGAGCCTTTTTACTTGCCATCGGTATAACTTGGGTAATGGCTCAACTCTTTTCCCGACCGCTCATTCTTATGCAACAAGCGACAAAGAGAATTGCCGTTGGAGAGTTAGAAACACGATTAGAGATTCAACAAAAAGATGAAATTGGTGATCTAGCGGAGGCGATCAATAATTTAGCAAACGACTTACAGCGATATCGAGATACGCGGCAAGAATTTTTCGCCAACATTTCTCACGAACTCCGAACTCCGATCACGCACCTTAAAGGATATGCCAATGTGGTAAAAAACCATTTGTATCAGACAGAAGAAGAGAAGGACCGTTATCTAGACATCATTTATCAAGAAGGTGTTCGCCTCCAGCATCTGGTCGACGATCTGTTTGAACTTTCGAAGATGGAAGAAGGTAAGGTCAATCTTGTCATCGAGTGGGTCGATATAAATGACATGATAAATCAGGTCGTAAATAGAGTAACTTTAAAAGCAAAGGAAAAAGGACTAGCACTGGTTGTTCATCTTACGGATTCAATTCCGCTAATCCGCGGGGATGGAATGCGAATGGAACAGATCATGATCAATCTATTGGAAAATGCGATACGTTATACGGAACAGGGTACGATTCGAATCCATACGAGTTACACGCATGATACGGTTTCTGTTTCCATAAAGGATTCAGGCATTGGTATTCCAGAGGAGGAGCTTCCGTACATTTTTGAACGTTTCTATCGAGCAGAGAAGTCCAGATCACGGCAAACTGGCGGTACAGGGCTCGGACTATCCATTGTGAAGAAATTAGTGGAGCTGCAGGGTGGGAACATTCAGGTTACCAGTAAGAAGGGGATTGGTACTTGTTTTACGGTTCAATTTGCTCTCCCGACGATACAGGAGGGGTCGATATGAAAAAAGTCGACTGGTTGATTGCCGCATTCTTTGTGACGATTGGACTGGTGTGTTTAACCGTGTCGGCTATGTATTATCAAGGAGATACTTTCATAAGTAGAATGGATTATTTCAAACTGAAGACATGCCTAGGGATCGTTGTCTTAGGTTTTCTCATTTATCTCATTTGCCGAATACTTCGATTAAAAAAGCATAAGCGAAATAGAAAGTGACTTCAATGAGGAGTCACTTTTTTTTGGATCTACGCCAATCTACACAATTTCAACATATTTGAAGAGTATGATGAAAGTAATTCATCAGACAATTTACTTTTGGATAAGTGATTAACGCTTGAAAGGAGGTGACAACATGAAAAACAAGTTCATAGCGATAGTTGGTGCAACTGTTCTGACTCTTGGAATCGGATCTGCTGTTTATGCGGCAGATGTGAATCCAGGTACCTTTAAAGACATGCTTCCTTTCATGAAAGAAATGCATCCAAATTTAAATGATTCAGAATTGGAGCAAATGTACAACAATTGTCATCAAAGAGGGGGAAATTCTAACTCTCAGGGAATGATGCAAAATAACTCAATGATGCAAGGAAAAGGCACAGGATCGGTTTAATGTACGATTAATCGCAAAAAACATCTAATTGATAGAAATGTGACCCGTATAATATGAAAATTATACGGGTCATTCGCGTTTTCATAAGTTCATGCGTTCAGTTGGCCGACAATTATTTAAACGGAGTTTCGCCCAATTTGCCTTATGCGTCGCCGTATTATGGAGATTTAATATTAATTAAATGCAAGAAAGACAGATCTGCAAACCGTCCCGCAGTAGTGAAGAAAGTCGCGATCCGGTAACGGTTTTTCTCCATCTTGAAGTTGCACTTGCTGTCGTAATCTATTCTCCTTATTATGGAACATAAGAACTGCACCTTGCAAGGAGTGCTCAGGTCATGTCACAAAAAATTTTGATTGTCGAAGACGATATTCATATCTCGAAAATTATTAAAATGAACCTCAATTTAGTAAACTATGAGACAACCGAGGCTTACGACGGCTTGGAAGCACTGGAGGCGCTGAAGCGGGCGCCGTTCGACCTCATCCTGTTGGATGTGATGATCCCGCATATGGACGGATTCGAATTGATGGAGAACATTCGTCCCTACCGCATTCCGGTCATTTTTCTGACGGCGAAAAATTCGGTATACGACAAGGTTAATGGGTTGAAGCTCGGAGCGGACGATTACATAGTCAAGCCCTTCGAAGCGATTGAACTGCTAGCCCGGATCGAAGCCGTGTTGCGTAGATACGGCAAAGAAGAGCGGCTGATGGCGTTTCAAACGATTCAAGTGGACTTGGACAAAAGGGAAGTCCTCAAACAGGGGATACCCGTCGAGCTAACGCCGAAGGAATACGACTTGCTCGTCGTTCTGCTGAAAAACAAAAATATTGCCCTCTCCAGAGAACAGTTCATCGAAAAAGTATGGGGATACGACTATTATGGGGAGACGAGAACGGTCGATATGCATATCAAATCGCTTCGCAAGAAATTGGATCTCCAGGATCATATCAAGACGATTTACAAAATGGGCTACCGGCTGGAGGACTAGGTGATGAAGTTTTGGCAGAAAATTTATGTCTTCACGATCCTCTTATTTCTAATCATCTTTCATGCAGCTTCCATCACGGTCATTGAGCGGAGCCATAACAAAATGCTCGGACAAGAAATCAACAATGCGATGAGTCAAAATATGAGTATCCATTCGAGCGTTGAAGCGATTGTACCGATTTTGCGCATCTATGACTCAATTGATTACGAGAAAACGGTACTAACGAGAATTGCCAATGAATTTATACATAAAAACAGCGATAAACGGGTGTACCTGGATATCAGGGACGAAACGAACCGGTCGGTGTTCAGCAATATGGATTTTCCGCTGCCTGCCGAGCGCAACGAGCTGGACAAGCTGGAGGATAATGAAATCCGCTATATTTTGCGGGACATTGACGAGCGCACGATTCTCTTCACTTCGAACCTGGCGAATATCAATCATAAACCTTATGTGTTTACTTACATGGTAGATGTAACTCCCGTATATCAAGATCGGGTGGATCAGTATCATTTTTTCTTTAAGGTGGATTTGGCGGCCTGCTTCCTGTTTATGTTGATTATGTTCTTCGTGAGCAGAGGATTGACACGATCCATAGACCGGCTGAATAAGACGGCGCAGGTCATCGCTCAAGGTGGATTTTCGGAAAGGGTTCATATGAAGTCCAAAGACGAAATCGGCGTATTAGCCAATAACTTTAATGAAATGGCTGCAGTCGTGGAGGATAAAATTTCGGATCTTGAACGGCTCAATCAACAAAAGCAAAGGTTCATCGATAATTTTACTCATGAGTTAAAAACGCCGTTAACCTCCATTATCGGCTATGCCAATTTTATGAGGACGACGAAATACAACGAGGAGCTGTTCCTTGACGGCTTAAACGTCATTTATTCGGAAGGAAAACGATTGGAATCGTTATCGCTGAAGCTTATGGACTTGATTATGCTTCAAGAGGATCGCTTCGAAATGGAGGCGCATGAGTTCGGAGCCATTGTTGCAGAAATTCGGCCGGCGCTGGAGATCATGGCCAAGGAGAAGCGGGTTCATATCGACACGGATTGCGAGGAAGGGAGCTTGCTTGTCGATCCTGATATGATTAAGGTGCTGATCTTCAATCTCGTAGACAATGCGATTAAAGCTTCGGCAGAAAACCAGACCGTTGAGCTGCGTACTTTCTGGCGCGGCAGCCATTATATTGTTCAGATCGTCGATCAAGGCATCGGGATTGCCGAAGAGCATCGGGATAAAATCTTCGAGCCGTTCTATATGGCGGATAAAGCAAGAACGAGAAGCAATAACGGGGCGGGCCTTGGCCTCTCGATTTGTCAAAGTGTCGCCAAATTGCATCATGCCGACATTCATATTTCAGACAATGAGGTTCAGGGAACGATCATTGAAGTCGACTTTGCTCCGTTCCAATCGAAAGGCGGGGAACATTCGTGAAAAAATGGATTGTCGCGTTTATGTGCATGGCATTCCTTGTCCTGTTGACCGGTTGTGAAGACTGGTTTAACGCGATCCCCAAGGATAAAGTGATGGTCAAACAAATCATGAAAGAGAACCCGGGCATCGAACCGGAATATGAAGGCGTGCTTTCTCAAGAAACGGCGAAAACCCTCAGTCTACAGGCGATCAATAAATACTACGAAATGAATGTAACAATGAATGAGCTTCGATTCGAATCGGTGTACGTAGACCAGAACAAGCTTAACGATCTGCTGAACAGCCCGCGGCCGCAAGAAGAACCTGTAGTTTACTACGGCGACAAAGTCTTGCCCGATCAAATTTACTATAGAGACAAAGCCTTGCTCGATCAAATCCCGAGAGGTCTATATTATGTAACCCTAACACAATCTGTGAAGCCCAATGAGGTTTATGATGTGGTGTTGAATGCAAAAGACGGCGATATCGTCAAAATTTCGAGATCAGGCGGCAAGCAAAGTCGTGCGCAGGAGATTGCGAGAGATAAGGTCTTCGATATTGCGAATCGGTTCATTCAGGAAGAAGGAAGCTACCCGCTGTCTGAGTTGACGCTGAATCAAGACATGACGCGGTGGGGTATGGATGGTGAAGCGGAAGTATTCTATACGAGCAAAGATAACCAAACATTAACATACAGTGTTACGGTAAGCTTTCATATGTACGGAGTCAGCGGTTTCAGTAAAGAGATTATGGCGCTGCTGAGCTATATCCGAGTAAAATAGCCAGATTCATAGTCTCCATGTCGATTGTCTAAAGCGATCGGCTTTTTTTATTGCTTAATATCGGGGTTCCCCGTAAAGTAACTGAAATTACTCCGAGCCAAAGCTTCACTTTGTGGGGATTGATTTTACAACTTCTATACAAGTCCATCTAACTTCTCATATATCGGCTCATTATACTGATGGAGAACCGCGAGCGCGGTGAATACCATACTGTAATCGAGAGGAAGTGCCCCATGAAAAGAACTTTGATTATCCTGACAACCGTTTTCTCTATGGTTGCCGTTTCGGCCTGCAGCAGTACCGGTAACGGCAGCGGAAACGGCAATAGAACCGGAGGAAGTGGAAGCGTCAGTGATCATACAACCCAAACGACGCAGAAAGGTCATGATGCCGAGTCGTCGGGAACCGAAGGAGCGATGCAGCCCCCATCCACTACGGAGAAAAAAAAGATTGTGTTCTCAACCGGTTTTCCAAACGATTATTTTAAGCTGGCGAAGCAGCATTATGAAGCAAAGCATCCTAACATTACGATTGAGCTGCAATCCGTCGAAAGCGATGATTCCCAGTTGGAACAAAGTATGGAGAAATTCGTTAAGACGACGAATACGGCCTTGCTATCCGGAAAAGGTCCAGATCTTATCAATTTGGATCAATTGCCTTCAGCCGATTACATCACCAAAGGTTTATTAACCGATATGTCCAAAATCATCGACAAGGATCCCGCTTTTAAAAAAGAGGACTATTTCAATAACGTGCTATATGGTATTAAGGCCAACGGTGGAATTTACGGGATGCCGCTATATTTTTTTGTTTATGGTTTAATAGGAAACCAAACATTCATCGAGAAGAGCGGAGTTACGTTCGATGATACGAGGTGGACCTGGGCTGATTTCGCCGAAACCGCCAAACAGTTGACTAAGAATGCGGATAAAGAATATTTTCGGTATGCCTTAGGCGGAATTACGCCCGAGCACATGCTGTCCAAATTTTTCAATGATCAATACGGTTCGTATGTGGACCAAGTCAATGGGGAAGCCAAATTTGATACAAGCAACTTTATTCAGATGATGAAGCAAGTGAAATCCTTGTACGACAATAAAATTGTTAATTCAACTGAATTTTCCCTGATTTTCAACCCGGTTCAAATTAATTCACCGGAAGATTACATACGCGTATTAAGGCAAAGTGAGTTTGGGGGCAAATTCGCTTACAAGTCGAAGCTCTACTTGAGTCCGAATCCGGAAGAGGGGAAACCTGGAGCAACGTTCAGGACGTATATGACGCTCGGCATTAACAACAAGTCGTCTGTTAAACCGGAAGCTTGGGATTTCATCAAGTATATGGTATCCGAAGAAATGCAATCTCAAGCGAAAAGTACCGGTTTCTCCATTAATAAAGCTTCCTATAAGAAGAGATCCATGAAGCTGTTGAAAACGGGGAAGGTGGAATCCGATCAACCGATCGGACCAATGAAAGGCCAAGTATTCGAGATTACTCAAAAGGATATTGACGATTTGGAGAAATTCGTGAACGGGGCTATCTATCCGGTTCATCCTCCTCGGAGCAGTCCTAACAAAATCGATAAGATTGTGCAGGAAGAATCCCTTGCTTATTTCAGCGGGCAGAAAACCCCGGAAGCTGTGGCCGAGCTGATTCAAAATCGGGTAACCACGGTACTCAATGAATAAGCTGCTGCGCAATGATGTGGCCGTAGCTGCGCTCTTCTTGGCGCCAAGCTTGATAGGCTTTGCCATCTTTTATTTGATTCCCTTTATCATGGGGGGACTGTATTCATTTCTGGATAGCCCGGGGATCGGCTCTTTTGTCGGATTGCACAATTATGAGTCGCTGCTGGAGAGCGCTTCCTTCCGCAAAGCGGCAGCTAACACTTTTCTGTTTACCGGTGTATGCGTACCGCTAATCGTTGCTCTATCTCTATTATTTGCCCATCTTCTGAACCAAAAACTGTTTATCCGGAATTGGCTGCAAACCGCGTTTGTAATGCCGCTTGTTGTACCTGTCGCTTCCATTGTGATGGTATGGCAAATCGTATTCGACTGGAACGGAACGTTAAATGAATGGCTGCATAGCTTGCATTGGGGGCGGGTTGATTGGATGAAATCAGATTGGGCTATCGTCGTGCTGGCAGTCGTTTATGTATGGAAAAACATCGGCTATAACATCATTGTGTTTTTGGCCGGCATGCGGAACATTCCAAAGGAATATTACGAGACGGCGGAGATCGAAGGAGCGGGAAAATTCCATCAATGGACTCATATTACTTTAGTCTATTTAACGCCAACGATGTTTTTCGTCGTTCTCATGTCCATTATCAATTCGTTCAAAGTGTTCCGCGAAACGTATCTGATCGCGGGCGATTATCCGCATGATCAAATCTACATGCTCCAGCATTATATGAACAACATGTTTCTATCGCTGGATATCCAAAAGCTGACCGCGGCGGCCGTTGTTATGGTGGGGGGCATCTTGATTTTCGTAAGCTCCATGCTGGCCATCGAACGGCGTTTCCGGAATTTTATGGAGTAGGCGAGGGGGAGTGAAAGTGGCTATATTTCGCAAGCTTGTGCGAACACTGGTACTGTTCCCGATCGCCACGATGATGTTGTTTCCCGTTGCGGTCACATTTGCCAACTCACTGATGACCGAGGAAGAAATTAACCATAACTACCATCTCATCGGCAAGATGGTTCAGATCGCGGCGGGGGAAAACGACTCATTCATTAATATAAAGCTGATTCCCGATTGGGTATCCTTTAATCAATACTCGGAAGTACTGATCTATAAGCCTATGTTCCTGCAAATGTTTTGGAATTCCGTTTTCTTGGTCGTACCGATCATTGTCGGACAGATTTTCGTTGCGTCTTTGGCTGCTTATGCGCTGGCAAAGCTCCGATTCAGGGGGCGAGATAAGCTGTTTTTCGTTTATTTAATGACCATGCTCATGCCCTTCCAAGTCACGCTGGTCCCCAACTACATCATTGCGGATAAGCTCGGAATCATGAACACCGAATCCGCGATTATTTTGCCGGGAATTTTCAGCGCTTTCGGGGTGTTTATGCTGAGGCAGTTCATGCTGCATATCCCGCAAACGTATATCGAAGCGGCGCAAATGGATGGAGCCGGACATGGAAAGATTTTTTGCAAAATCATCGTTCCGTTGATTCAGCCCGGAATTGCTGCATTAATCGTATTGTTGTTTGTTGACAACTGGAACATGGTCGAGCAGCCGCTCATTTTTTTGGAGGACTCCGTCAAGCAACCGCTATCTTTATACTTATCGCGCATTAATGAAGGAGCCCGCGGAGTTGCTTTTGCCGCATCCGTGATTTATATGGCTCCGATGATCTTACTGTTCTTGTATGCGGAGTCCTATTTTATCGAGGGAATCCAGCTATCGGGGATAAAAGGATAGACCTTACATGAGGTGAACGGTATGGAATTACAACGAAGTGAACAGTCAGCAATCGGTCGGAAACGAAACATACGCCTCGTATTTGGCTTGTTTATCGGGCTCTTGGTTGGATTTACACTGTTTAGCAATACGTTAGCAACGATGAGCTTGCCCAAGGTAGTGTTGGCGATGCCGTCCAGGGGACAGCTTGTTCATACTTTTTCGGGCAGCGGGGTGGTGAAATGGAAGGCGGAAACGGCCTTGTCAAACAACTCGGGATGGCGAGTGGAGAAAGTACTCGTTAAGGAAGGGGAGCCTGTGAAGAAGGGACAGACGCTCGTCATATATAACAAAGAAGCGGCCGAGCAGCAAATCTTGGACGAACAGGCCAGTCTGAAAAAGCTGAAGCTTTCGCAGGAAGAACTGAAGCGCAATTTTATCGAGGCTTCGCAAAAAGCGGACGAAGAGGCGATTGCAGCAGCGAAAAATGCGCTTGGCATCAGTGAAGTCGATCTCGAGGTTCAGGAGAGACGAATTCAGAAGCTGCAACATGATTTGAAAGCGAACGGCATGCTGATTGCTCCGTTTGACGGGGTCGTTACAAAGGTCGGCGCGACGGAAGGACTGCCTTCTGGTGGAGCTCCCGATGTCGTTATTTCAAACAAAAGCTTTGGATTTGAGTTTGAATTCCTTGCCCCGGCAACTATGGCCGCTTCTTTAGAGGCGGGCGAGAGCGTCAAAGTACGGGTGGAGGGAAGCCAGGCTCTTCAAGTTGAAGGCCGCATTGAACATATCCAAAATGCCGTTTCCAGCTATCAGACCGGTGCCCCAGATGGAAAAAGAACGAACGCCGAAGTCTCCATGAAGCTTGTACGGATTACGTTTAAAAATCAGGATATAAAAGGCGGCGAGAAGGCTCAGCTCGAGTTGACGAAAGTGACGGACGATGCGCTCCTCGTACCTAATAAAGCGATCCGCGATGACGGCGGCCAAAAGTATGTGTTTGGAATCGAGGAAAAAAATGGTCCGCTCGGCAACGCATTTTACATTCGGAAACTGCCCGTTACCGTTATCGATTCCAATGAATCCGTATCGGCCGTAACCGAAGGATTGTTCGAAGAGGGAAAAATCGTCACCGAGAGCAGCGAGCCGCTTCAGGCAGGCGATAAAATTCGATTATAACAGAACTATGCATCACGAAGTTCAAATTGCTGGTTCGATTCCATGGCTCATCGCTTATAATAAGATACGGAAGTAGTTTACATATCTGTGATTGACATTCAGATTAAGTAACTTTATAATGTGATTAATTGAATAGCGCTTCTGTGTAGAAGGGGAGTAGCTACTACAGTAAAGTCGTCAATTCGGGTGCATGCCCCGGCTTTATTGGCAACGTATTCCGTTGTAAGCAAGACCTTTGCCAGCCTTAGGTGAAGGGTTCTATATGGATGATAACAGACCTTTGCCGATGCTTGGCAGGGGTCTTTTTTCATTCTTAACGATAAATGGAGGGATGTCCGATGAATTGTCCGATTTGCAACAATGTCCGTATGCGTGAAGTTGAAAAAGAGGGCGTAGTGATTGATGTATGCCCGGACTGCAAGGGAGTATGGCTGGATAGAGGCGAGCTGGAGAAGCTCATGTCCGACGTAAGGGAAGAACGTAAAGTGTACAAGGAGTGGTATGATGAAGACGACCGGCGTTCGCAGAAATCAGATTATCCCTATCATAGCCCGAATGCCGGATACCCGCCGCACTATAAGCACAATAAAAAGAAAAGCGTCCTAGACCGGCTTGGAGATATATTCGATTAAAACAGCATCTTGTCTAATGAATCCTTCTGTTATGGAAATGGCATACGCCTGCCTCGTAGCATTAGGATTTTTTTGTTCTGGGAAGAAATTTCCAACATCATGATAAGATGATCCGATTAAGAAGATATACCTGCCTAAACTCCGTCCTTTTTTGGGATTAAGTGTAGATAAAGCCCATAGCCTCTTATATAATGTATCTATCTTTAAAAAATGAAGGGACTGAACTATGCGCAGATGTCAATATTTTTTAACCTAACTATTATCATATAATGGAGGTAAAAGTATTGATTACAGAGTTACACACAGAACGTTTACATTTGAGAAAAATGAAGATATCGGATTCGTCTAGTTTGTTCAAAATTTGGTCTGATCCAGACGTTATTAAATATATGAATATTTGTTGTTTTACGAATGAAAATCAAGCAAAGGAAATGATTAATCTCCTTGATGATCTTTCTCAAGATCGTAAGGCTATTCGTTTCTCCATCATTAAAAAAGAGTCCAATGAAATTATTGGTTCTTGTGGTTATAATGACTTAGATTTTGAAAATGGCAAGGCAGAGATTGGGTACGACATTGCTAAATCATTTTGGGGAAGAGGATACGATACAGAAGCTATCTCTTCTTTGATCGAACATGGATTTTCATCTTTAAAGCTGAATCGAATCGAAGCAAGGGTTGACCCTAGAAACGTGAATTCTATGAAGCTTTTACAAAAGCTCAACTTTACGTTTGAAGGAACACTCAGACAATATGAAAGAGTAGACGGAAAGTTTAACGATCTCAGTATTTATTCAAAATTAATATCAGATTGATTGTATTGAAGATAATAATAGAAGAGGTAAGGTAGGGAATGGATATGCCCCTACCTCTCTTTTATTTAATCAAGTTTTTATTCTTTTTAGCAAGGACCGAGCACAGTCCAAACATCGTTCGGGCCATTTTTCAGATCTGGGTATTCATTTTGCGTCCACCATTTGGCCTGATACTTCACACCGTTATAAGAAACAATATCACCTTGAACATAAGTGGAATAGTTGCAACCACACTTTACCACGGGGACCACTTTTACAGAGAGGGGGGTAAAGATCTTTTGCAGATTCAACATCCCCATAATTTCCGTTGTTTTAAGTTGGTACCACTATGAATTTATCTACAAACGATCAAATTCTAAGGACACGTGAGCATTTAAGAGAAATGCGTTTCTACATAGAGGGAGTAATACTTGACTTTTTAAATAATTTTTTATATGCTATAGCATGTAATTTTTGTGAAAGAAAATGAAACAGTATGAGTTCAATGATGTGACTATGTGAATTGGAATCAGGTGTACTGGAGTAATGGGGTACTATAGGTAAGTCAACAGTCCATATTAATGATTGGAGGGAAACTATGGAATTGTATAATATGACGGGTTTTTTGATTCACCGTACGGATGTTAAAATGACCAACTATTTTACAAAGCAATTAAAGCCCTATGAGATGACGCCAGAGCAATGGAGTATTATCAGTGTTCTAGACGGGGATAGACCAACAACTCAAAAAGAGCTTGCGGAAGCAATCGACCGAGATCAGAGCACGGTTGTTCGAATGATCCACTCGCTCGAGAAGAAGGAGATCGTCAAACGGATTGTAAATGATACAGATAAACGATCCCATAACTTATATCTGAGCGATAAAGGAATACTACTCAAATCAGAACTACTGCCGGTTGTCATCGAAGCACACAAGCACGTGACAAGGTACTTAAGTGAAGATGAAATTCAGGAACTGGAATCTTTACTTGAAAAACTGTATGCAAGTGTTATGGAAGACGGTTAGATCATCTTCGTTCCACGTTACCCGAGACGGTACGCACAAGACCCAACTCTATGGTCTTACGTCTATGAAAGCTTTTAAGAAACGATTTTGGCTAGAGGAAATAAATATTTTTGCATATTATATGCTATAGCATATAATATGCTGCGAGAAATGGGGGATTTTCTTGGTTATTATCATTTTGCAAGTTATTATAGGATTATTTTTTATGTTTACTGGGAGTAAGATTATTTCCGGTAAAATGGCAGATGAGTTCAAGCGTTTCGGCATGCCTCCCATCTTTAATTTTTTGACGGGATTTATTGAGATTGCATCTGCAATCGGATTATTTGCAGGTATTTGGTTTCCAATAGCGGCTGTTATTGCAGGATTTTTACTAGCGGTTACGATGTTTGTCGCAGCCTTTACTCTTCTTGCTATTGCTAAGGATCCTTTTCCAAAAGCAATACCGGCTATCGTACTTTGCTTATTGTCTATCATCGTCAGTATGAATCATTTGATCTAGTCTGAAAGCTAGTGATGATAAAATCCTTCTAACTTTGCTGAAGAAATATGAATAAAGTTAAAGGAAATTTTAAGTGAGGAGTTTTTTAAATGGTTATCGATTGGTCAACAACAGCTGTGTATAACACAATAATGTCAGTTGCAACTGGTATAGGGTTATTATTAATTCTTCGATTTGAATCCCATTTAGCCAAAGGAAAAGTTGGACAACTAGAAGGTTGGGCTATAGGATTTGGAATACCCGGGTTTATATTAACGCTAACAGGAGCTCATATGACCCTTACTTGGCCCTTGTCAAAGATTGGATTCCCATTTGATGATATTATATTTGGTGAGTCGTCTCTAGGTTTTGGGGTTCTGCTTCTGGCTGCAACCGTCTTAATATGGAGAAAATCTAATCTATATGTAAAACAAGGCATTAATATGAACGATACGAAAATAGTATCCAATACATTAAAGGCGGAATTACCGTATTTATTAAAACCAGTATCTTATTTTGCTGCAGCAATGGGGCTAGCACTCATCTCAATCGCATTTGCAGGTATTGGATTTCAATTATTTGCAGCGCCACCAGAAGAACCAATATCAGGAGCTTTTGCTGATTATCCAATGTTGGAAGCTACTTTTATGTCAGGATTATTCGCGATTATAGGGATTGGAGCTGTATTATTTCCTTTTGCCTTAAACAAAGACGCAAATCGAAACTTTGCTAAAGTTATTAAATTCCTTTGGGCACTTGCAGGCATAGCCTTTGTTCTATTTGGAGCCATGAACTACTTTACACATATTGGATTGATTGTGAATACAATGCCCAAATAGTATTGAATGAGATACAATGACTATCGCTCCCAATTCGATAAAATGCGGGTTGCATAAAAGATAAAGAGAGAAATATTAACCTGCTATTAGAGCTGAAGTATAGGGTTATCGAAGATAATAATAGAAGAGGTAAGGAATGGATATGCCCCTACCTCTCTTTTATTTAATCAAGTTATTTATTCTTTTTAGCAAGGATCAAGCACAGTACAAACATCGTTAGGGCCACATTTCAGATCTGGATATTCATTTTGCGTCCACCATTTGGCTTTATACTTCACACCGTTATAAGAAACAATGTCACCTTGAACATAAGTGGAGGAAGCGCTCCATGGAGCAGGGCAGGGGTCAACTTGAACTTGAACGGTCACCGAGTTACTTGCCGCAGATAAATTACTAAAGCCATCCCGAGCCTTAACAGTAAACGTATATGAACCACTTGTTAATCCACTGATCGTGGCGGAGTTGCTAGTTGATCTTGCTTTAACAATAGGATTGTTATTTACATAAATGTCATAGCCGATCAATCCAACATTGTCCGTAGAAGCTGTCAACGTTGAAGAATGTTCACAAAAATGTTTAGGTTTATCTATTGTAAATAGCTATGTAGAGGATAAACTAAAAGGGAGCATGCAATTTGAATCTACAGCGTGTGGAACAATAGTTTCATTCACGTTTAATATGTAATAGAGGACTACAAAGGCGTAGTCTTACTTAAAGCAAAGAGGCTTAAGGTTATAACATTCCTACGGAATCGGTATAACTTTAGGCCTCTTTGTGTTTATTATCTGTATTGAAGATCAGGAAAGTGTATCACAGCTCTATTGGTTGCTATGCTCATTGCAAGTAAAATGGTTCCAAAAAAACTGCACCTAGAAATTAGAGGAGGGTACCCATGAGTATCGATAAAAAGATGATTGAAGAGATGGTTCGTAAAATCATCATGGAAAAATTAGGATCCGATGCTATTGAAGAGAATGTTCATAGAGGTCCTGGAGGGATTACTTCCGTTAAAGTGCCAAATATGAAAGTAACAGAAGAGGATCGTCTCGATACAGGCAACCCTAATGATATCGTCTATTGTAAAGATCTTTTTTCGCTAAAGGAAAGTCCAAGACTTGGCTGCGGTATCATGGAAATGAAAGAGACAACCTTTGACTGGACACTTAACTATGATGAAATTGATTATGTGATTGAGGGACATCTGGATGTTATCATTGATGGTACAAAGGTGTCAGCTGATCCAGGAGAAGTGATCCTGATTCCAAAAGGAAGTAAGATTCAATTTTCTGTGCCAGAATATGCACGATTTATCTATGTAACATATCCGGCTAACTGGGCAGAACAAGCGTAACATTCTAATTTTCTACTGAATGCCCAAGGGTTTCTCAGTGCATTGATTAAGCAACAGCAAAGTTGATTAAATCGTCAGAACTAAATCAAATTTTTATCAAAGTGCCTGTAATTCATACGGGCACTTTTTTTGTTGCATAGAGGGCTACATTCCCAGATTGGCGGTTGTATTATTGGTGTGGTGTGGCTGGCAATTCCGGTGCTTTTGTATCCGGGAGGAGAAAGATACCTACTCCCGCTTGAGCGCCTGTGGAAAGAACATAGGCAGAACACGATAAGCATGACTATTGGCCTTGCCCATAAATTTGTAGCCGATCATCCAGACACGAAGCTGGTTCATATCATCCATGGATCAATAATTGGTGCTGCTTATGAACATGATAGAACAAAGGCCTAATTCACACTCGCCAGTGTATGCAGAAAGATAGTCAAAAATGCGTTCATAAAATAGTTTTCGCGGAGTGGATGATCTGTCTGGAGCAGTGCTTTATAGAGATTACATTGCCTATTGTGAATCTTTGATCACTCTGTGTTTTATGGTTAGGCCTTATAATGAGAAAAAAATAACAGGAGGTCTGGCCCCAATGGCGATGCAGAGACGAGAGGACTATCAGGTGAGGGTGGAAAATATTAAGCACCTTCCGCCAACACAGTTTTCAGGCGTTACAATCATTTTCATGATTCAGGGCGAGGTGGAAATACATATTACCCAGTCTAACTACACCCTGCATGAAGGTGATGTGATGGTCATCAATCATAATGAGAGCCATTCCATTCGAGGAAGTGACAATAATGTACTGATCGTATTGCAGATAGCCGGACATTTTTTTGCCTCTCACTATGAAGGATACTTCCACTCCCGGTTTCATTGTATCTCGCAGGAGATGGATTATGGCCGGGAAAATATGCTGGGCATGCTTCGCCGGCACTTATCGGAAATGATAATCTCCAGCTCTAGGAATGATGACAGCAGTAATCTTGAGATCCAGAGCAATATTTATCGGACGATGCTGTTGCTTACCCGTTTCTTTAGAAGAGAAATCTCTCTGCGGACAGGAAAGCATTTCGATGAGAGAATCACTCGAATTATGAACTATATGGAGCAAAAATATGATGAACCCTTGACGTTGAAGGAGGTAGCGGATAGGGAGTATTTATCGGTATCGTATTTATCTCGTTATTTCAAGAAAATAACAGGTATCGGCTTCCAGCAGTACTTAAACCAGATCCGTTTGAAGCATAGCGTGGAAGCCCTGTTATATACGACAGAGCCGATTTTGCAAATTGCGCTTAATCATGGGTTTCTAAGTACGAAGCATTTCAGTACGGTATTTAAAATGAACTATGGGAAATCACCAAGCCAGTATCGGCTGGAGCATTCCGGTGGAATGCATGAGGATACGAGAAACGCGGCCGATATAACGGAGATCCCCCCGATCCTCTACACTCCGGAACTCATTGGACGGTTATCCCGATACATTGAAGACGCCGATACAAGTCAACTACCTAATGAAGCACAGTTCAAGACGAGAGAAATCCAGATTCGCCCGGATAAGGCGGCGGAGGTTGCGGCAAGCGATCATATTCTAGTGATTGGCGAATTGAAGGAACTGCTTAAGGAAAATGTGCGCCAGCAGGTCCTGCAATCCAAACATGAGCTGCGCATTACACATGTAGGAATACGGAATTTGATATATGGTCGAACCTTTTTGCCTGAGGTGGAGACGGACGAGCCGTTCGCAACCTCATCGCCGTATGTGAATGCGGACATTACTCTGCATTTTTTGCAGCAGGCAGGCCTTGATTTGTTTATTCGGGTGGAATATCAGGAGATTACGAAGGATGAAGAGCGATATTTTAAAAAGCTGGACGCGTTCATTTGCCATGTTCTGAATGTATTTGGCCCGCGGTTTGTGGGCAGCTGGAGTGTCATGTTTTTTAATCCTCAGCTGACACTTGTATCGGCTGCAAAAATGAGACGCGTCTATTTAAGGTTGTACCAAGTTTTGAAGAACCGTTCTCAAAGCTTGAAGGTTGGCTTATTTATGCCCTTCTCAGAGCAGAATTCCGAAATTTCTACTTCACACCGCTGGCAACTGGAGGAGATGAAACATATTGATTTCATATCGTATAACGCCAATCAGAACGAGGTCGTCAACTTTGATAACTACGACGTCAACGAATTCAAAGAAAAGGAGGATTATATTCTTTCGAAGACGCTGGCTTTGAAGAAATATCTGAATCAGCAGCACATCGAGAAGCCGCTTATCCTCATTACATGGAATACGTTAAGCGGGAATACGCGATATACGAACGGGATATTCTTTCGCGGAGCCCAGATCATGAAGATGATCTTTGATCTTAGCAGTGAGGTAGAAGGCATCGGCTTCTGGCTGAGCACAGAGCTGCATGAGGAAGAGCATAAGGGCGGGAACATTGTGTTGGATGGGCTTGAACTGTTTCATTATTACAGTGGAAAAAGGCCTGCCTACTATGCGGTTCAATTTAAAGAGCGTCTCCGCGGTAAAATCGTAGCCCAAGGCAATGACTATATTATGACGCAAAACGAGAAAGGATATCAGCTGGTTCTGTTCAATCGCAAAAACTTCAATCCACGTTACTCCGTGGAAGAGATTTATGTTAAAAGCCTGAGGAAGGAGCTGCATATCCATTTGTCCGGACTCGCACCGGGACCGTACCAAATCCGTAAATTCATATTTGACCGCACACATGGGGCGCTTTATTACAAATGGGGAGAAGTCACTACCAAATACGGACGGGATCTGGAAGTGATGAATTATATTGTTCAGGCGTCTCTGCCTGCCTTGGAATTAGCGGATGATTGGATTGAAGAAGAATGGTCTTTTTATGCTTATCTGGACATTAATGCGATTCATTTCATTGAATTGCACAAAATTTATGAATAACTGAACCGCTGGGGAAGAAAAGTAAAATGGAAATTCCTTTTTTTGTCCTGTGATGCTTAAAGGTCAGCAAAGATGACAAAAAATAAGAATAACAGGTAAATATAACGAACTTAAATTGGACTGGATTTCTTTAATATAAGGATATAAACATTGTTCAATGTTGATGTTACTTAACAGGACAAAATGAAGGAGGTCATTTGGAATGAAGGAACAATTATTTCAAAGACTACGCGAAAAGAAAGAGCGGATCATTGAGATAAGGCGTTACTTGCATGCTCACCCTGAGCTATCTTTTCATGAGGAGAATACAGCTAAATATATTCGCAATTTCTATGCTGATAAGGATTGTGAAGTTCGTAACAACGTTGGTGGAAATGGAGTTGTCGTTACGATCGATAGCGGTAAACCGGGGAAGACGGTTGCTATCCGCGCCGATTTCGATGCGCTTCCAATTACAGAGGAGACCGGACTTCCATTTGCGTCGGAGAGCCCCGGCGTTATGCATGCGTGCGGTCATGATGGGCATACAGCTTACATGCTCATTCTGGGCGAGACCTTAATCGAGATGAAGGATCAGCTCCAGGGCAAGATAGTTATCCTGCATCAGCATGCGGAAGAGACTCCTCCTGGCGGCGCAATGCAAATGATCAAAAATGGCTGCCTAGATGGCGTAGATAATGTATTTGGCATTCATGTGATGTCTACGCTGGAGACGGGAAAAATATTTTATCGCGAAGGAAATATACAGACCGGGCGCGCTTATTTCAAAGTAAAAATTATTGGCAAAGGCGGACATGGCTCCTCGCCTCATATGGCCAATGACGCGATTGTTGCTGGAAGTTATTTCGTTCAAGCGGTGCAGACGATTGTTAGCCGGCGCTTGAATCCGTTTGATGTAGCGTCGATTACCATTGGCTCCTTCGATGGCAAGGGAAGCTTCAATGTCATTAAAGATTCCGTGGAACTGGAAGGTGACGTGCGGGTTATGACCGAAGAAACCCGTGAAGTGGTTGAACGGGAGATTCGTCGGATACTCGATGGACTACAGGCCATGTTCGGAATTACGTATGAACTGGATTACAAGAATGATTACCCTGTACTCTATAACGATCCGGAGTTGACGGAATTCGTAGCTAATTCATTAAAGAACAGCTCGATACCTGGTGTCACTGGAGTGGAACGCTGTGAACCACAGCCTCCTTCCGAGGATTTCGCCTATTATGCTAAAGAACGCCCAAGCGTATTCTTCTACGTTGGGGCGATGCCGGCAGACGGTACGTATTACCCGCATCATCATCCTAAATTCGACATCAATGAAGACTGCTTGCTTATTGCTGCAGAAGCGATGGGCGCTGTGGTTGTAGACTACTTAAGAAGGGATGACAAGTAATATGGAAACCCAATATCGAGGTACAAATAAGCTGATCATCGGGATTGTATTCGGAGTAATCACCTTTTGGCTATTTGCTCAATCCATGGTTAACATCGTACCAGACGTTCAAGCCGATCTAGGAATCTCACTGGATGTCCTTAATATCGCGATCAGTTTGACGGCATTATTCTCCGGGATTTTTATCGTCGTGGCCGGTGGATTAGCGGACAAGCTTGGACGTATGAAGCTAACTTATGTTGGGTTAGTGCTTAGCATCATTGGCTCTTTGTTTCTTATACTTGCCCACGGCTCCGTTCTGTTGATTATCGGACGGATTGTTCAGGGGTTATCGGCCGCGTGCATCATGCCGGCTACGATAGCTCTAGTCAAAACTTATTATGACGGAGCGGATCGTCAGCGGGCGCTAAGTTATTGGTCGATCGGCTCCTGGGGCGGCTCGGGCGTATGTTCTTTTGCCGGGGGCGCGATTGCCACTTATATGGGCTGGCGCTGGATTTTCATTATCTCCATTGTGTTCGCAATACTCGGGATCTTCCTGATCAAGGGAACTCCTGAGAGTAAGGGTGAACAGACCGGAAATTCTAAGTTTGATGCTAGCGGTTTGTTGACTTTTATCGTAGCGATGATCTCATTGAATCTGTTCATTACCCGTGGATCCTCGTTTGGTTGGACTAGCGCTGCCACGATTTTGCTAATTGTTGTATTCTTGCTGTCTGCCTTTGTATTCTTCAAAATTGAGACTCATAAAGCTGGCAGCGGTTTCATTGATTTCTCCTTGTTCATGAATAAAGCCTATTCCGGTGCAACGATTTCCAATTTTCTGTTGAATGCGGTTGCCGGTACACTTGTGGTCGCGAATACGTATATCCAAGTGGGTCGCGGTTTCACGGCATTTGCAACAGGCATGCTCTCGCTCGGTTATCTGGTCAGTGTGCTGGTCATGATTCGAGTTGGTGAGAAGATTCTGCAGAAGATCGGGGCGCGTAGACCGATGCTACTCGGTTCCACTTTGACAGCTATCGGGATTGCCTTGATGGCTTGTACCTTTGTTGAAGGAACGACCTATTCTATCCTCGTGTTTATCGGTTTTATGTTGTTCGGCATCGGCCTGGGAATGTATGCGACGCCTTCGACCGATACAGCGGTAACCGCTGCGCCTTCCGATAAAATCGGGGTGGCTTCGGGTATTTACAAGATGGCAAGTTCGCTAGGCGGTTCCTTCGGTGTGGCGATTTCCGCGGCAGTGTATGGAACAATAGCGGCCTCCGGCAAATTGGAACTTGCGGCGTCTGTTGGCCTTCTCGTGAATGTTGCATTCTGCGTACTGTCGATCCTTTCCATTCTTGTTCTCGTCCCTAGTGACAAGAAGACGGAGAAGCTGAAGCTCTCTAAAGCTTCAAAAGCTTAATCGGATCCAATCTATAAATTAAACTGGATTTGAATAAGCGAATTGGAGGAGTTAAGTATGCGTAATCTATTGTTATCTATGCTCGAAGCTCGGAATGAAGAGATAATTGAGATCGGACATTTGCATGCCCATCCAGAGCTTTCTTGAAGAAGCAACTTCACGATATCCTATATAAACACCTAAAAAAGCCGCCTTAGTTCGGCTTTTTTGTTTTATAGGATCAAGTTTTTGTCCCAAGCTGAGGACAAAAACTTGATCCTATTGCCGAGTTGCTGAATGTCTAATCAAGAGTCTTATGCCGTGGCAAGCGATGCGGCATATACGCCTATCGATCCGCGGCATGTTAACGACTGGGCTAAAGGGCCGGAGAGAGGCGGGACCTCACGCTATTGTAACTGCTTCTTGTTCCCGCTTCACTTTTCGGTTTGGCTGCTTCGGATCGTGCCACAGGTGAAGCCGGCAGGCGACCCCGCTATTTGATCCAACCAAAGAAGTTCCTTCGTTTCATGGAGAGCCTTAAAAAAATTGTTAAAATTTTTATAATAGCCCTTTACATACTATAGGGGGGTAGGGTATATTGATTGTGAAATTAAGGAGGTGAGGCAATGTAGATGATTTCAGAAAGTTTTAATGAAAATTGTTGTAATCACATCAATGCTGCTCATAAGACGGTGCAAGAAAAAGCCGCCATTCCGATAAAGTAAAGAATAACTTAATGATTCGTTCAGAAGATTATAATCCATATATTGAAAGAGGTGGAAGATCATGAATTTAGAAGCTTTAAATGAACAAGTCAAAAGGGATCTTTCGTATCTTGCATTTGGGGGAGAGGACTGGGTATGCCGGGCCCGCCATCCTGAGGGGCATGTCTACGATGCCGTGATTGTAGGAGGGGGCCAGTGTGGATTAGGTGTGGCCTTTGGGCTTTTGCGTGAAAGAATATCTAATATCCTTGTCATCGACGAAAACGTTGAAGGATATGAAGGGCCATGGGTAACTTACGCTCGTATGAAGACATTGCGCACGGATAAACATTTGATATCCATTGATCTTGGAGTTCCTTCTCTGACATTTCGCTCCTGGTGGGAAGCGCAATTTGGACCACAAAGTTGGGGAGACATCGATAAGATTCCACGGAACGATTGGATGAACTATTTACGTTGGTATCGAAAGGTTCTTAACTTACCTGTTGTTAATGAGGTAAAGGTGAAGCTTATTGAGCCTGCAGGGGAAAATGTTTATCGACTGCATATGGAAGGAGCGGGAGCATCTTCTCAACCATTACTGGCCCGCAAGGTTATCTTAGCTACTGGTATTCAAGGCGGAGGGGAATGGCACGTACCCTCTATGATTTCCGAAACCTTACCTCGTCACCTCTATGCACACACCTCAGAAGACATTGATTTTGAGACCCTTAAAGACAAGAAGGTGGCCATTTTAGGCGGTGGGGCCTCAGCTTTTGACAATGCCAATTTTGCATTATCTGAAGGCGTGGGTTCGGCTCATGTGTTTGTTCGCCGCACGGAGATGCCGCGCATTAACCCACTTCGACAAATGAGGGTATCAGGTCTAATTGAACGTTTTCATGTTCTATCTGATGCTGATAAATATTCCGTTATAGCCCATTACTTTAAGCATCAACCTCCTACAAATGACACGTTTGCACGTGCAGCCTCACATCCCGGCTTTACATTACACTTAGGTGCCCCATGGCTTGACGTACAGTATGAAGCCGAGAAGGTAATTGTCACTACTCCACAAGGTAATTTCACTTTTGACTTTCTAATCATTTCCACCGGTCTTGTGACTGATCATTCTTTACGTCCAGAGCTTAAGCTGTTTGAACCTCATATTGCACGTTGGGACGACTATTATCATGCACCTGCTGAGAACGCCAACCATAAGCTTGATGCGTATCCTTACCTTGGCCCTGACTTTACTTTCACATGCCGAGACAAAAAGGATACAAAGCTTCTTCATGGGCTCTTTGTTTTTAACTTTTCAGCTATAGTTAGCTGTGGTATTTCGGCCTCTTCGCTCCCTGGAATGAGATATGGGATACCTAGACTCGTCTCAGCTGTAGCAGACCAACTGTTCGCTGATAATCGGGAGGAGATTCTGAATAACTACTATTCTTATAATGAAGCTGAATTCGTTGGAGAATGGACAAAGACTTAGTTTCCTATTCAACTATTGAAGGGAGGATAGGCAATTGGGGAAGGTCTTTACAAAATCGACGTGTGCCTTACTATTATTAGTCTTTATTTGGGGTGGAAGTTGGCCAATCTATAAAATGGCTGTGCCTTATACGCCCCCGTTATTATTTGCAGGAATGCGTACCGTAATTGGGGGCCTTATCCTTGCAGCTCTCCTATATAAAATGAGGAACAGGATCAACTGGCGTGAAAATTGGTCGAAATATTGTATTTCAGCATTCTTTAATACGATTCTCTTTTTTGGGCTACAGACAATAGGGCTTAGTTATTTACCAGGAGGATTGTTTTCTGTGCTTGTCTATTTTCAACCCGTTCTACTTGGATTGTTTGCTTGGATTTTGCTTGGAGAGTACATGTCGCTGTTTAAAATTATGGGTATGATTATTGGATTTATTGGAATTGTAGTTGTCAGTGTGGACGGATTAACCGTTCATGTATCGAGCATGGGTGTGGTCTTAGGGTTGCTTGTGGCATTTAGCTGGGCACTTGGCGTGGTTTATGTAAAGAAGGTGAGCAGCGAAGTAGATACTTTCTGGATGGTGTCTTTGCAGTTTATCATTGGTGGCGTTATTCTAATAGGTACTGGAACCATTGTTGAAAACTGGTCAGCAATTGAATGGAATGGTAAGTACCTTTTTGGACTCGGATACGGCTCTACTTTCGGCATTCCACTGGCCTATATCATTTACTACAAACTTATTCATGCTGGAGAGGCAAGCAAAGTCGGGACATTTACGTTTCTTGTACCGATCATTGCCGTAATCATCAGTACGGTGTTTGTAGATGAACCGGTTACTTACCGCCTTGTCGTAGGGCTGTTATTAGTAGGTGTAAGTATTTATTTCGTGAATGATCGCGGAAAAAAGGGGAATGCTTCATTATTCAATAGAGCGCAGGAAAAATGTAATACGAAAGATGTCGGATGAAAAGAACGTATATGCTTAAAAGCCGCGTAGCAGCGGCTTTTTTATTTGTTTGTTGAATGATTCAATGATATTCGGTGAACATATGCTTGTGTCACTAAACTGTATAGAAAAAGATTTGATTTTCAGATAATCGTTATCCGGATTACATTTTTATACATTGCACTGTATTAAAAGTTCTACTACCCTTATAAAAGGGATATAACATGTAAAGTCATTTTAAAGTAAGAAAAGAAAGGATAAACAAATGAAAAAAAGAAAAAAGAAAACGACATATATCATTTTGGGGGTAACCCTTTTGGTTGTTATGGTTTGGATAAATAATACGAGTCTTTTTTATTCAAAAGATACAAATTATAAGATTCTGGCTCATAGAGGGTTGGCTCAAACCTTTGATATTTCACAGGTAGAGTATGATACGAATACAGCTGAAATCATTTATCCACCTGAGCACCCTTATTTAGAAAATACAATTCCTTCTATGAAGGCAGCATTTGATCATGGTGCTGACGTCGTGGAATTAGATATTCAGTTAACGAAGGATCATCAATTAGCTGTTTTTCATGATTTTACTTTAGCGTATAGAACAAATGGTAAAGGTGAAGTCAAAGATTATATAATGAACGAATTGAAGAAACTAGATGTCGGCTATAGATATACGGCTGATAATGGAGAGAGCTATCCGTTTCGTGGCAAAGGCATTGGTATGATGCCAAGCTTAGATGAGGTGTTCGCAGCTTTTCCCAATAAAGAGTTTTTAATTCATGACAAAGATGGAGATATGGAAACAACAAAAGTATTGTGGGATTCTTATTTAAGTAAAATGTCTAAAAATCAATTAGATAAAATAACAGTTTATGGTGATGGAGACAGCGAAGGGTTTGATTATTTACGTTCAAAACATGCAGAGTTGAAATTGTTAACGAAAACAATGATGAAAAATGCACTTTTAAAATATGAATTATTAGGTTGGACGGGATATATTCCGAAAGAATTGCATAATATGGAGCTGCATTTGCCTTTAAATTATGCGAAGTTCTTATGGGGTTGGCCAAATAAATTTATTGATAGAATGGAGTCTGTCAACACGCGGGTCGTAATCGTAGAGGGAAATGGTAAATGGTCAGAAGGATTTGACACAAAAGAAAGCCTTGAAAAAATTCCAGAAGGATATCAGGGCTATATATGGACAAATAGAGTTGATAAGGTTACTAAATGATTTCATTCATCAAAAATAGTTGATTCTTCATGATAAGGTATCGTACTTCTTATGTAATTAAAGGGCAGCATTCCTGTTGTGAATAGACAAAAATCCCATCGTAAAGAACCTGATGGGATTTTTATTATGGGTTCGGGAGCGATAGGCTAAGAGATCGCGGCAATATTCATGCGATTGGACGATCCTTGGATCTCCAGAGAACCACAAACCGTCTATATACCAGCTATATATTGATCCGCACAATTGCGAAATGAGAGTTTTCTCCACCAGTTGAATTGACAAATCCATTATCATTGAGCGGGAAAGTATTTTGCTTAACCGTATCTGATACATTTCCGCCGATGACTGTTATGTCAGTGGAGCTTACACCAATGACAATGTCACCATGCGTCTCTTTAGAAATAAAGTCGTTCCACGTTGCACCGCTTCCATTTCTACTCTTTACTACAATATCACCTTCTTGTGGTCTCACCTCATTAATAGCGAAAGCCCAGAAGGGATTACTTGCACTATTCATTTGTCGATTAATCTTGGCAGGCGCAGTATAGCGCCAATGTGCGGCCGGATTTCCGAATTCATTCCGATAATTTGATTCATCATGAACCTTGCCAAAACGATCGCCTCCGCCTGCCTGAGTCACAATCCATGAGATAAAGGCAGCACTCCAAGCACTTCCTGGAATTGTTATATATTCTGGTATTGATACTTCCTTATAAACACCTTGTTGCCAATATTCACGTATCCGTGCTTGCATATCATATTCCTTGATGGTTCCTTTATTCCACGTCAATTCGTATTCCTGCTTTGCAAGATGGATCATTTGCTGCCTTACGTTTTCCCAGCTCAAGCTTATCTGCTCCTAACTACTACTAAAATAAAAAAATTCCAAGTGTCCAAATACACGACTTTCCGTCACCCTTGGATAGTATCCCAATCAACTCGCAAGCTATTCATGATAATGGGTTAAGAGATATCAGACCGTTTTGCTTAAAGAATTCATGACAGGTAAAGAATATCGATTCCTGGTTATGGGCGATGAGGTTGTAGGGATACTGCATCTCGTATTAGCCAATGTCGTGGGGGATCGAATTCACACGATTGAGCAGCTCGTCCATGAAAAGAATAAAGATCCGCTTCGGGGTCGCGGTTATAAGATACCTTTATTATAGGAAGATAGGCGCAACAAGGGTTTGAATATACTTTTATACATATGAACAAAATACAATGTGTTCTACACTATGAAGCATATATCGCGGAAAGTGGTCGATACGGAGGGGGAAGCCTTTGTTAAGACCAAATAGTTCGTTGAAGAGGTTGTATCAAAAAATTCAGCTAGCTTTGCGTGGGTGAAACGACAGATGACCAATTATGAACATGAAAAAGAGCTAGCTGCATTAAGGGCGCTGGCTTATGTAGAAGACAAAATGATAATCGGGATCGGAAGCGGAAGCACGGCAAGCCACTTTATCCAATTTCTCGGAGAGAAAGTGCGAGAAGGGCTTCAAGTAACCGGCGTGCCTACGTCCAAAGAGACGGAGCGCCTCTGTACCTTAGTTGGCATTCCACTGATTACGACTCAGATTCCGGAAAAAATTGATCTTACCGTTGACGGAGCAGATGAATTCGATCCGTATCTGCGATTGATAAAAGGGGGAGGCGGCTACTTGCTTAAGGAAAAACTGGTTGCCTCTTGTTCCGCTAGCACGATTATTATTACAGATTCCAGAAAACAAGCAAGCGTACTCGGCAGCACATACGCGCTACCGATCGAAGTGATTCCGCTAATGTGGAGCCAGATCGCGAAGAAGCTCAGGGACTTGGGAGGGGAAGCGAAATTACGCTCTCTTGGGACACCGCCTGTACCTTATTGGAGCGAAAATGGCAACTATATTATAGACTGCAAGTTCGCATCTATCGATCAACCAGAACGCCTCGCCCATGAGCTATCCCGAATGAACGGCGTGGTCGAACACGGACTGTTCATCGGAATTGCAGATGAGGTTATCATGGGGGAGAATGAGGGGACGAGATGTTTCCGCGTTGGCTCAAAATGACAGAGTTCCAATGTTGTTTTCCGGAGCGGCAAGCGGCTAGTTTATAGTCCAAATTGCTGCAATGGGGCGAGTCTCCGTTGTAGAAAATCGGACATCAATATAACGGCCTTCACCCCACGCAAGAGAACGAGTATTGGATTACAGACTGCTGGTAACATATCCATGGTATTGAAGACCGCAAAAAATTATTATAATCCCCAAACAGGGATTTTTTAATGTCCGTAGAACAAAAGGAGCCAGTGAGGCTCCTTTGTTTGTAATTATCACGTTTTACGAAATGTGGCACATCTTGTCGGATGACAAGAACATAATAACATTACCGATTCAAACGGGAACCATGATGATTCGTAAGAGAGCCATTTATCAAAGGCGGACGAGCGCGCAGCATAGTGACAATGAAATTTTAGATGAATTATTGCTAACGCATTCGGTTACAATACTTTGGGAATTCCGAAGTAATTAGGAGGAATACAAACGCTATATTCGTCTTGTTGATGATGCTGATGAAGTGGTGAATATCATTATTGAAAATGCGCCGTCCGTCGACCATGTCGTGCGTAAACTTGCCAAGTTTGGCATCATGGCTGATTAGATGCAACAAGTATAAGGAGGTAATTTTTTTGAGGCTAGCTTCATACAATGTCGAAAATCTCTTTGAGCGGGCTAAGATTCTAAATCAGACCGAATGGGTAAATGGAATTGATTCGGAAACTATGCTTGTATCTGGCCAGAAAGTTTTAGAAGGGGTCGCGAAACTTAATGCGCTTATAGCTCAGCAGACGTACAGTTCAACCGATAAAATTGAGATTGTGCGCTTGATGGAGGCACTTGGACTTAAGGAAAAAGATGAATCAGATTTTGTCATACTGCGTCGGAATCGCGGAAAATTTGTTACTAGAAAGAATGGTACACTAAAGGTCGTCGCAAACGGTCGCGAAGATTGGATAGGATGGCTTGAATTAAAGACTGAGGCAGTAAATGAGCGCGCAACGCAGAACACCGCAAGGGTGATCCGAAACATTGACCCCCAAATCATGGTGGTGGTAGAGGCTGAGCATAGGCCCTCACTTGTTATGTTTAACGAACAAATACTTTATCCCATTGCAAATTGGCGTTTTGATCACGCACTCTTAATCGATGGGAATGATACTCGCGGTATCGATGTCGGACTTTTTACTCGAGCACCATTTGCAATTGATTTCATGCGAAGCCACGTTGATGATATGGTGGACGGTATGCGAGTGTTTAACCGTGATTGCGCAGAGTACCACATTTCTTTGCCAGGAAGTCGAAACTTGGTCATTTTGGCCAACCACTTCAAGAGCAAAGCAAATGACAATGAAGCACTTAGAAAGAAGCAGGCAAAGCGAGTTCGCGAAATTTATGAGGGTCTGCGTGCTTCGAATATTGATCTAATTGCCGTGATGGGGGATCTTAACGATAGTCCAGATAGCGATTCACTTGCCCCACTTCTACGGGACGGTTCGGATCTCAAAGACGCCAGTGAAATCGAAGGTTTCGATTTTGCGGGCAGGCCCGGCACTTGGGGCGACGGTGAGGCCAAAGACAAAATTGACTATATATTAATGTCGCCTGCGCTGTTCCAGCTCGCCCGTGGCGGGGGCATTTACCGCGCGGGCGTTTGGGGCGGTAAGGACGGAACCCTATTTCCACATCTTCCTGAAATTACGAACGCTGCACAGGCTGCATCGGACCATGCCGCAATCTACGTAGATCTGGACTTGTAGCGTTTCTATTTAGATTTAAGATGCAGGATTAATGGAGGCTTCCGTAAGGAGTAAGGTCAGCTATAGTTGGTGGATCCCAAAAAACAGCAATATGTGCAAAACGTTATTGTAAATTTAACATTTTAAAGTAAGAGCATTTCTTTGTAATGAGAAATGCTCTTTATTTTTGTCAAATCGTGCAACAATATAAATGCAATAAAAATCAATATTTATTTATTGTATAACGATATATTTAATGATAAAGTTACTTTATCATTAAATCAAGTGAGGTGCTTTTTTTGAAAAAAGTAACGACGTTCTTTTTAAAGTTAGCTGTTATTCTTATCGGAATCCCCGTTCTTGCATTTTGTATATTTTTGGCTCCTAAAATCGGAGTTTTTGCTGGAAACTTGTATCCAGAAATTGCTTTTCTAAAATCCCTCGTTTTAATTTTGTTGTATGGAGCGGCAGTGCCTTTTTACTTTGCTCTCTATCAGGCTTTTAACCTTCTGCGCTACATTGACGAGAACACAGCCTTCTCGGATTTATCTGTAAAGGCGTTAAAGAACATAAAGTGTTGTGCAATAACAATAAGTGGTTGGTACGTATTAGGTATGCCACTCTTTCATTTTATAGGGGAGAAAGTTGACCCTCCTATCGGGTTTGTGGGACTCATCATTATTTTTGGTTCGTTGGTTATCGCCGTTTTTGCAACTGTTCTCCAAAGACTTTTACAAGAAGCGATTCATATAAAATCAGAAAATGATATGACGGTCTGAGGTGGAGGATATGGCAATTATTATTAATATTGATGTGATGTTAGCAAAACGAAAAATGAGTGTAACGGAGCTTTCAGAAAGGGTTGGAATTACTATGGCCAATCTTTCCATTCTGAAGAATGGAAAAGCAAAAGCGGTTCGTTTTTCAACATTAGAAGCGATATGTAAGACTTTGGATTGTCAGCCAGGCGATATTTTGGAGTACAAAAGCGAAAAGGACTCTCAATAAGAATATACAACAATTTTTTTTACTAACAGGACACGTTAGTTAAATGGAACAGCGACAGTCTAAGACTTTATTTTCTCATCCTTAGCTGTCGCTGTTTCGATTTCTAAGATCAGTCTAAAACTTATTTTATGGAGTCTGGTGGTATGACAATGCGAAAAGGCGAATGGAATAAAGATACTTAGTATAATACTTTATTTTCTACTGACAGCAACATTCTAATGAAACCTCACTACGGAGCGGGAAAGTAGAGCTACGGGCAGAGTGTGATGTCGGTGATGGTGTTATAGATTGAACGGACTTTCAGCTCGGCACCGGCATGTGTTTTCAGAGAAGGAGAGGGCGTTAACCGAAGCATTAAACTTAATTTAAATCACTGGTCGATATAGAGCGGAGCGGGTTAAAATGACCTACGTGAGATTTGGTGTTCAGGCATTATCATTTCGAGGCGAATTTTGATCATAGAACGATTTTTATACAAATCTTCAAGGAGAACTGGTCTAGTAATTAACGCTGCTGATCGTTCTTTAGAAAGGATAGAAATGAAACCATTTATTTGGCCTACTATCAAAAAGAGCCTTATAAGCAGATGATAGACTGGAGATATCTATGATAGACGCTTCTCAGAAAGTGCAACTAACGCCTTGTCGTTTTCAATCTGGTTTAACCTTGATACAAGGCGATGTCATTTCTGTGACCGCAACAGACTTAAAGACCTTGATGATATACTTGCAAACATTAAAACAATAACATTTTGAGAAAGGATGTTTAGATAGGAGTTATATGGTCGTCCAAGGATAGGTAAGAGTAGCGCAATACAATTTGTACTACGCTATATCCCTTCAAAACTAGGTGCGCCCATTCCTATCTTCCGTTTTTGTCAAGAAAATAAGGACATTACCGTATAGCATTGTTCAATAAGACGTTTTGGGATTAACACAAAGCTTCAACATTTTAAAAGAAATAAAAAAGACGGTCGTTAAATAACGACCGTCTTGACTTGTAAGTATAAGTTTTATAAGTATACATGTAACACAGGCGACTTGCGGGAAGCGGTGAAGTTCGCAGAATCGCCCTTATTTGTAGTTACACCGTAAGGGTTCTGTAATACAGCCAGCTCATGCAATTTCACAAAACCCGCATTTATACGATGCGATTACGATAAGGGGAGAGACATTCGATCCTCACCGTTAATAATGTAGATAAACGAGATACAAAATCTATACGTTTCCTTGAAAGAGTTTGTCTTGATATAAAGCTAGTTGTACACACTGTATACGAGTAAGAATCAAAAAAAAGCAGGGATCCCTCCTTTTTGTAAGTTAGATTGGATTGATGTTCGAGATGGCGACAGGATAGGGAACGTGACATATGTTCTGCGGGGTATGTACCCCTTGGATCTTATGATCATTGGGCGATGTGTACTTTTTATGAACCTAACCAAAAACCTCCCCGGTCATTTACCGAGAAGGTTCCAGTTAAATTTATGTTATTTGGAAGATGCAGGTTTGGTTTTGACGTGCTCTCCAATCTCTACCTTTACATCTTCGATCTTGTTTTTACCATTGAGCAGCTTACTTGGCTTACCCTTTAGGAAATAGTCAAAGAAATCCAATGAATATGCATTAATACTGCTGTGAGTACGATACAGGGCCTGTAATCTGGCAGCATCATTCGGTGCAGATGGATAGGTAATTAACGGAGTGTCTGAAAATGTACTATGGTCTGCATGACGGAATGATACGGAATAACTAGAGCGTACTGCCTGCTTATAGCGAGAAATCACATGTTTCAACATCTCGGTCATCTTCTTTTCATCCAATCCTTGTGCTTGTGCAGCCTGCTTAGGATCAATACTTTCTAAATTTTTCAATCCATCGTAGCCAGCATTCATCAGCATAAATGGACCTGGTATTCCGGTCTCAGGAATCAATTTGCCAAAGAAACCGCCGTCCATATTGATGCCAGCTTTTACACGTTCATCCTGCAGCATCACTTGAGCAGCTGTAGCACCGCCGAATGAATGACCGAGCATTCCAACTCGACTCAGATCAGCCTGCTTCCAAATATGATAGCTTTTTTTCTCTGAAAGTTGTTCTAGGTGATCTAATACAAATTGAATATCTTTCACCCATACTTTGGTGATTAATCGATCTAAGTAAGAGGTACTGTCTCCATTAGCGCCGTTGAAATTGACAACTTTTCCGTTAGGAAATGTGGTTACTAACGAATTATACGTATGCTGAACACTTACAACGATGTAGCCTTGGCTTGCTAGTGGCTCTGCAATAAATCGATATGTATCATTAAGCATCCCCAAGCCGTGTGATAAGATGAGTACCGGATATTTTTGGTTCGATTCAGCAATAGGTGCCTTGATCAAAGAATGCGTAGTAGATGAGAGCAAGGGTAAAAATTGAGCAGCAGGTATTTTAGAGTAGCCTTCATATGCTTTTGCCAATGATGTTGGATCCGTTGCATAAGGTTCGCGCTTATGAGAGGCGCTTGATGCGTTAGTAGGATACCAGACTTGAATCATCAGCTCACGATGATCCGACTTGTTTGCCGTAAATGTTTCCGGACGAGATTTGTCTACCCAATGAAAACGTTCTGTCCCCACTTTATATGGGCCTTTAAGGGCAGGGAATGTTACAGCTGTCTGCTTAGACGAAGTCGTCGGATCCTTAGATTGTTGGGTAGCAACTGCTGATTGTTGCTCTTGCTGGGAAGGGCTGCTTCCAAACGCGTTTATTACGCTATTCCCGATAAACAATAAACACAGCATAATTGCCACCAAAAATTTACGTTTCCCGATAAGCTTTACTTCCATAATGCAACTCTCCATTTCAACAATAGGTTTGTGTGAGCGAATACTTGCTTCCAATGTATTAGACTCTACTACAGCAAATTCCCCTTCATTGGCAGGTAAATGTGCAGGAAGTCGAGGTGGTTCTAATCCTAGCAAGTGTCTTATGAAGTCGTCCCATTTCCTGCGGATAAAATACGTTTCTTCCGGAACCCCATGCCCGACATTAGCCATAATCAGCAGATCAAAATCTATGTCCGCTTTGATCAGTGCATCTGCTAATCGTAACGTCTGGCGACATGGACATTACATACTGGGGGGAGCGTTATACGGGTTTGCGCATTATCGGATCTATACCGACATTGACAGTCAGCTAGTTAGAAATAGAGGGGAGCATGGAGCGGGTCTAGGGCTATCGACCGTGCGTTGGATCGTCGATCAACATCAAGGTTGTTACAAGATTCTAAATGTAGTAATAGAAGAACGAGAGATGTTAAGTGTAGACCATTCATTCCTCAAAACGTGGCAATGATGATTTATAGTGATCCAGACAATCAGAGACTTCAAGAAGAAGCAAAATATGTTGAACGCTATGTGCGTCGACATATGTAGGGCAATTGAAGTAGCAGCAAGAATAAAGGATGGTCTTCAATGTTCTGAAGTCCATTCTTTATTGCATGTAGGGGAAAATGGGAAGCTAATCGGAAAACCATACAAGATCTTGTTTTCCGACAAAACACCGAATCCACAAAAATGATGGTGGATACATACACACACGAGGAAAAGGAGAGTCTATACATATCATTGCATTTCATTGATTTTCATACATATGTACAAAATACGGGTTTTGTGAAACAGTACTATAGTTTTAAAAGCAGTCTCTCCAAATTGGCCTCAATCAGTGTCAAAACACATATTTCTAATATATGTCTTTTTTCCTTGTGTCAAGATTAACGCCGTAGATTAACCTTTAATGCTACGCACATTTCAAAAGTAAAATACCCCCGAGGTATTATTTCTCGGGGGTTCAAGTTGCTGATTTTGATTTGCTCAAGACAATTCCTATTCTTGTTTTTACATTGGCGAAGTCGATGTCAACTCTACGTTTGCATCATCTAGACTAACTACAGTTCCACCGATTGCTTCTTCATAAATACCAACTTGACTTCCTGAAGATGCATATTTCTTGTAAATTAACTTACCATTTGAATTTACACCAACAGCATAATTTGTAAGGTAGGCCGTTGTCTTTGGAGCTACTGTAACCCCTACTCCATAAGAAGTTCCTTTAATCCATTTTCTCGTAGAGTCTACTTGTACAGATGTCGAGGCTTCAATCCCAGCTAAAAAACCTGCTTTTACTTCAGCTTTTGCACTAATAGCTGATGAAACATTCCATGTAGTCTCTGTGGTTGTTTGCTGAGTATATGAAAGTGTAGCAGATGTACTCAGCGCATTATTAACTCTTATCGTGCCGGTGGATTTGTAGTTCCAATCCTTAGAGTTTCTACTAGCGTCATATCTATCAAAAGCATATTTATATCCATCATTCGGTGGAGCCATTGTTGTAACTCTTTGACTCAGGGGGACAACTTCTGTACGATTTCCATCCATATCAATTTCCCATGCCTTTGGTTCTGGCGCTTGATAATGGGATTCTTTTGCCTTAGCTTTTTCCAGCACGTCCTCTGGAATATCACTATCACTAGCTTGTGCAAAAACCATTTGTGATGAAAGCAAAAAAGTTAAACTCAAAACTCCAACAGCCAGTTTTCTGAAATGAAACATAGATTAATCCCTCCTTTTATTACATTGTATACCAAATTATGGGTGATATCAATCCCATAATTTGGTATAGTCAATCTCTTTAATATTTGGATGTTATATTTTGAATATTACGGATTGTTTCCTTTGTAATATCGATGTCTTTTTTAGTTTCAGAAATCTGATAGATAATAAAAACAATATTTTTGTAACTAAATGTAACAATATCACTCATTTCCGAAAGTTTTTCATTAATATTAGATAAACCTGTGAGCATAGACCAATCAATTATATCTTCACCTATATAGTTTTGTGTATAAGCTATTCTTATAGAAATTTGCGTTGATTGATTTTTATTTTCAAAAATTAGGAGTTCTTGCGTTGTTTTTGGTTCTCCAGTATCCAGTTCACCATTTAGAGTTAAATACTGTCTTTTATTATACGTCAAGTCTTTATCTACGATCGTGAGATCACTCGTAAAGGTGCCAGTTTTCAATTCAAAATTACTAATTTTTAAATTACTTTTTAATGCCTCAAACAATGTTTGATACTCAGCGTAAGATAATATTTTTTTAGTATTTTCAATAGTTGTGTCTCCAATTTTAGTTCGGCTCTCTGCTATTTTGCTATCAGAGTTACTACAGCCAACTAAAAAAATACAGACTGTAGATAGAATTATTAGCATTTTATAATTTCTCATCACTAACCCACCTTCAATCTATAATTCGGCTACACTTATCGTTATTACCAACTACTTCTTGTTATATACTAACAGTATTTCCCTATATTTGAAAGTGTTTTTTCTATCCCTAACTATTATTACGAAAAAAAATAAAAACACCTGAGAGACCCTACAAAAGCCCACTTTTGCTCATGTTGTGTTTAAGTAGACATATTTTATCCTAAAAAAATCTTCAGTTCTTCTAACAGATACGACTTTTTTGCAGTAGTCTCCAAGAGGTGTTCATAGTTTTTGAACCTTATCATGCATAGTTATATTTTAAGTAGATATTTCATTTAATTGTTCATTATTATTGTTTAAACTTATTACTACACGCTGATCACAGAATTATTTTTGGATTGTTCCTTGCTAATCATTTTCATTCGATACTTTGTACATATTGATTCTTCTAATTTACATGCTCGTATCAGCGTCGAATCTGTATATTGCATTTCTCGATTTATAGATGTTATCAGATATTACGAGCACCAAATAAGATCGTATCATTGATCGCTTCTGATCCATAATCCTAATTTGATGATGCAATTAACAACCGACTTCAATTACTTACATAATCACTAATGTTATGTGAATTTTTTCTCATTCCCAAGCAGATGCATTCATTATTAATTTCGTCATCTAGTGTCGTTTCTAAATGCCTGCCAACACATGATATAAGGCAATTTCGTCGTTCTCCATCAACGATTCTATACGAACTTCTATTTGCTCATTCTTGACACATGAAAGTTCGTTTATGTTACATGTACCTGCCTCATTTGACGGTTTTTTTCAAATGAAATGGCATTTAGCATCTCGTGAGGCTCCATCCTTAAGTAATTCAAAAAAAAGAACTCGGTAATTTTATACCGAGTACAGTCCCCTTTTTGTATTGAAAAATCGAACCTTAACTAACTTAATTCTAATAGAGCTGCCAACCGTTCCAAATTCGTACATAGACTATGCAACAACTGATCGGCCGCTTCTTTATTGGCTTTCTTGACAGATATATCAAGGACAATCCGCTCATTCAGTATGCCGTAGTACAGACCAAAACCTTCGCTATTTACTGGCGCGAAAGTAAATGATTCCATAATCTCATAAGGTATGCTTGTCGTTGATATAAAGTCTGCAGTCAAAGCTTTCATCCCTTGCGACTGAAAGAAATAGTCGGATTGGCTTGGGGAGGCCTGCGTCAATTGGCTTATTCTCTTTAAGCCGAACAAATGACGCTCAATCCCAGCTCCGCGCTGGCAGGCTTTGATCCGCTCAGTATGCGCCGCTGCCGCGCGCTTAAAGCTGTCTACCAGTTGCTGCCGGCGTGATTGCCAATCCTTATCTACGCCTAGCTTACATTCATGCATATAACTTTCTACAAATTGCTTCTTTTCGTTGCTAATGGAACGGGCACATTCGGTTCTCCCTTGATAGTAATGGCGCATAGCGACCGGTTCATATACGCTTTGCAATTGCCCTGTCGACTCGTATTGGGCTAATGCTAAGGCAATATGGAAGAAGGCATCAGGACTTACTTGGCCACGCTTCATCAGAGACTTACCGAAACGATCAAAACTAACGTGGGCAAAATAATGATTATCGTACTCCGCTTGAGCCTGTTCACTGCATTGCACCAATAACGACTGCACGCGTTCATCTAGCTGCCAGCACAGCGCTGTAACTAACTCACTGCTACACTCTTGATGAGAAATCGATTCTTCTTGCTGGGTACCATCTTGTTGTGTAAACAGTTGATTTACCACATTCAGGACTGGCACACCGTCAATCGATGAATGCTCAAAATTAAAACGGATTGCACCGTTAGCATCGATAAGCATCTGCATCGTCTTCGCAAACCACTGATTTTTCCAACCTAATAACGCACAGTGCAACTGTTCCGCTGTGCTGTCAACTGCATCGTCTGAAAAACCGATCGCAAATATCGCATCATGAATCGTACGCAAATGCTGAGCATTCACAGGATGTTGCTGCAACTGTTCATACACATCCGCCGACAGTTCACGCTTGGCCGCCGCTACACTTTCGACAGAAACAGTCTCCTCGGGAACATTGTGCGTTAAGATATAGCGCAAGTTACCCTCTAATTGCGCCGCTGGAATAACGGCACCTTGCTCATCCGTTACCATTAATTTGTAGAAGTGTGAGTTGCGGATAACAACGACGAAGTTATTTTCCACTGTATCTGCACCTACATAAAACTCATCTTCCCCATGAGCTGGCAAGCGGCAGCTCTTGAAAATATTTCGATAGTAGCTCATATCCACAGCTGCACCTTTAGCCGTCTCCTCCATTGGATAACGACCTGAAATTAGCTGTAAATAGATGCTTACCGCCCGTTCAATCAACAACGCCGCCTTATGAGCTCTGTCTCCCATATGAGCGTGATAATCCGGATGGATCGTTAATGCAATATTCGTCTCGCTTTGTAAGTTGCCTCTTGTCATTAAGTAGCTCTGCAGCCACCACGGAGCGAGCCAACTGTCTTCTCCAGCTTCTGCATGCTGCTCTAACTGTTGCTGCAACAGCGGTCCCTCATCTTGCTGAAAACGCAGCACAATATGCTTAAACTCATTTAATTGTTCTACGGTCAGTAGCGGTTCCGCCCACTCCAGCAAAGTCGTTAGTGTGTCTGGCAACATTGGAACGGGCAATTTTTTTAGAAGAGGTCGTAATTGTGTTGTGTACTTGTTCGTGTTGTTCATAACGATCTCCTCTTATCTCATGTCTCATGTTTAGGTTCGAGCGCTAGCTTAACCATCCAACCGAGCACAGCTAAAAAGGCAACCGTTATCACAAATAACCCAATATTACCCAATAGCGTGCCCTCTGCCAATGTTTGGTCTACTCCATATTCAGGCAACGGTAAAGGAACTTTCGTAGTCTCCATCTTAAGTTAACTCCTTTCCTAACCTCTGTTCAGATTCCTTTTGCAGCTTATGCTGATGATCTACATATCCTTCACGCCTCGCGTCATGGCGCAATTGTCGAATCAACCCGGAAATCGCCAAGAAGAACACAAACATGTACGGAATACCTAAGAAAACTGCAATCGCCCGCACTCCATTCAGTGTCCCTGTAGCTACGTTGGCGAAGGCAACCATCGTGGTTATGACCGACCAGATCAAGGTGCGCACTACTGGCGCGTTTTCTGGTCCATTGCTTGTAATTATACTCAGTGAGATCATCGAACTTGTCGCAGTCGTTGACAGGAACACAAGAATCAACACGATAAACACAATCCCAGTGAGTGTGAACAACGGCAGCTTCTGCAAGACCATAATGAATGATAAATAGACGTCGTCAGGATGATCTTGAATATATTGAATAATTGAGCCATCGCCAACAATCGCATTGAGGAAGCCTGTGCCACCAAATACGCTGAACCATACAATGAGGAACATCACTGGCGCTAATACGCCCCCAACAATAATTTGCCGAATCGTACGTCCTTTAGAGATGCGGGCAATAAATATACCGAGGAACGGTGTCCACGAAATCCACCAAATCAAAGTCGTATTCGGCCAATCGAAGAACCACCCTTTATTTAGAAACGGCAAGGTCTCAAGACTAGTCGGCACGACGCCAAGAAACGTATTTTTGAACGTTTGTGCAATAAAGTTCATTAGAAACGGTGAGTTTCCTAATGCAAATACGTAAACCAATATGGCGACCGCAACAACAACGTTAATATCACCCAAAATTTTCATGCCTTTGCCGATTGGCAATACGGCAGCCAACGTATAGATTGCGAAAATCGCCAATAAAATGAATACTGAATAGCCTAAGCCTTCATTGTTATAGCCAAAAACGGAGGAAACCGCATTTTTAACTTGGAATACACCAAGACCAATCGAGGCTGCCATCGTCAGTGCGGATGCACCGGCTGCCAAAATATTGGTGATGTTAGCTAGTGGCTTGCCCCACTTTTTATCCGAAAACCCTTCCGCAATCGGAGTCCCTGGCAAAAACTTAGCCCCACGTGAATAAGCAAAATAGCCAATCACTAATCCCGATATCGTATAGATCGACCATGCTGGCAAACCCCAAATAAACATCGTATATTTCATCGCGTTTTCAGCAGCGGCCACCGCATCTGCCCCAGATCTAATGCCACCGGCTGATTGCAAATAGTGAACAAGCGGCTCTGCGACACCAAAGTTTACTAGACCTACTCCAATTCCCGCAGTGAACAACATTCCTAGCCATGAAAAAGTGCTAAATTCCGGCTTTTCATCTTTCTTACCTAGCTTGACATTGCCAAACTTGCTAAAGGCAAGCACTAAGCAAATTCCGATAATAATAAGTGGAATCATCATCGTAAACCAGCTAAAGGTTCCGTGATACTGATATACCCATCCCCATAACGTGTTCGTCAGATTTTCGGGATTAACGACCGCCCATACAGAAAAGATGCCTGTGAATACAATTGCCGACCAGAATGTTAATGAACTTTTTCCGCCACTTGTCATGGAGGATAGAGGAGGTCCTTTTTCAGCCATAATGTGAAATCTCCATTCTTATGTTGTATTAAGTTCTTCCAAAACATAATATTTCCGTCTCACAGTCCATAAATTCATCAGTCTCAGTTATTGATAATTATTCAAGGCTGTTAGGGCTGTTTCTTGTAGTGAACGTCGAAATTGCAAACTAAAGCAGTTGAAAAATACACATAATTTAAACTGGAATGGAAACCATATGATCGATGAAGGAGGTTGATTATGGAAAACAAGTGTGGTTTGCATTCTCCGCAACAATCTGACGTTAACCGTCAATTTCAACTTCTGTCCACTAAGATTAAAAGCATGCTGGAATCCATGGATCAAGAAGATATCGACATTTTAAAAAATCTTAAGTTGCTTTCTAACGTATGTTCCGATACGGGGAAATTGGTTTCCGCCTATCACTTGAATCGACTTCTTCTTCCCTATACAAGTCAATGCACGGAAATTTTCAAAGCCATCAAGCTGCTAAGCGAGCAACGTAAAGGTGCCCTTATTATTGTTGAAAGAGAAGATAAAATACAAGATTGGATCACCGTAGGAACTCCTCTATCTGCAAAAATCTCAAGTACGCTGTTAGTCTCCATTTTTCATACAGGGAGTCCATTGCATGACGGCGCTGTGTTAATTCAGAATGATACAATCGTTTCAGCAGCAAATGTGCTTCCGCTGACCCGGAAACAGTACAAAAGTAAGCTTGGTACCCGACACCGCGCAGCAATTGGTTTATCCGAAAATACAGATGCCCTAACCTTCATCGTTTCCGAGGAAACGGGGGCAAAATCATTCACGTTTAACGGCTCACTATATGGATTCGAAATCCCTGACGAGCAAACTTAATCCTCTCTAGGAGTGCAATATTGAATATGAATAAAAACAAAATGAATGATGATTTCTCGCAGCTCCGAATCGAAATCAACGAAAAGCTAACCGAAATCGAAAAAAAGGTAAATCAAAATATAGCCACTCTAAGTCATAATGATATTCGCATCATTGATATTGTCCAAAAATTGTCTAGAAAACTGCTCGAATTGGAAACGACTGCATCAACTTACTTACTTAATCGTTTGTTGTCCAAGTATACGAAATGCAGTACTGAATTATCTCTTGCCATTCACAAACTTAGCCGAAAACGTCAAGGAGCTCTGATTGTAATAGAGGCTGGCGATCCTGTTGCGCCTTTTTTACAAGGAGGAATACCCATTAATGCTGTAATTACGAGTCAATTATTAGAATCCATATTTCAACCTGATAGTTTGCTTCAAGAAGGAGCTGTCCTCATTCAATCTGATTTGCTTGTTTCCGCATCCAACACCTTGCCTTTAACCGAACAAATATTTTGGGATCGAGCAGCTGATATTCGGGAATTATCTGCAATAGGCTTGTCTGAAAAGTGCGATGCATTGATTATATTAATCACGGACGGTGGAACAACCTACTTCTCATTGGAAGGCAATCTCTTTCCTTTTTCAGCATCCTGAAAAACAAAAAAAGCAAGCAAACTAGCTGTTGCCTGCTACTATCCATTTTGCTACGTTTACTGTACGCTTAGCTTGATATTTAACCGCTGCCTGAACGTCCTCTACCATTTTTCCATTTTGGACGGTTACGCTTGTTCCGTAAGGGTTTCCCCCGGCTTTAAAAAGTGAGGCATCGGTATAACCTGGGGAAACCACAATGGCGCCCCAATGATACATCGCGGTATAGATACCTAAAATGGTTTGCTCTTGCCCACCATGAGCATTTTGCGCTGAAGACATCGCGCTAACCACCTTATTTGTGAGCTTACCATGGAACCATAGCTTACCGGTTGCATCTAAAAATTGTTTCATTTGTCCGGGCATAGTGCCGTAACGCGTCGGTACGCTAAAAATAATGGCATCTGCCCATTCAAGATCATCAAGTTTCACTATGGGAACATCCTTTACACGGTCAACATGTTCTTTCCATGCGGGATTTTCTTGTATTGTTTCTTCAGAAGCCAATTCTGGGACTCTTAAAACTCTCACTTCCGCCCCCTGCTCCATTCCGCCTTCTGCAGCCCATTGAGCCAAACGATAATTTGTTCCTGTCATGCTGTAAAAGATAATTGCCAGTTTAACCGGATACATCCCTCTATCTCCTATTCTTCATTCGAAATCTTCTTCATTCGGAATCATTACTTAACTAAAAAAACAAACATAATATAAGTTTCACCTACTTCTTCCTGTTTCATACTCTCCTTACGTACTAGTACGTACGATATGATCGGCTGTTCGTATTGCTAAAGCAACTGTAGAATTCGTCGGATTCGCTGCAGCAAGAATGGGTATTACGCTGTTATCAGCAACATAGAGACCGGGAACTCCATGAATTTCTCCAATACGATTCGTTGCCGAGGTAGCTGGGTCAGTTCCCATTCGACACGTGCAAGATTCATGAACATCGCTTCCTGGCGGTAATAAGGCAGGCTCCCCATCTAAAGTTACTCCCATTGCATTCGCCGATCGAATAATGCCATCACGCATTTGATGGATTACCGTATAATCCTTGTTGCTATATGAAAAATGAACTTGGTTCAAAGGCACACCGTATTCGTCTCGAAGAGTAGGGTCTAAATAAACTCGATTCTCTGGCCTTGACTCGACTAAACCGAAAGCAGCATATACGACACTCACCTGATCGGGGAGCACTTTTTCCTCAAATTGCTGGTATGAAAAAAATTGATTGGGACCTAAGATTTGTATTTGATACGGAGATTCTCTTGTTTCACGCTTTAATATTGCCAGGTTGCCAATATTATCAGGGAACTGCCTGCGGCTTATTTTACCCGTTCCCAATACAAATGAATGGTTGGTTAAATAACGTCCGATTGCCGCTCCTTGTATGCCCGAATTGAGCAAAATGCGCGGCGTTTCCAACGTACTTGCAGATATAACAACGTTTTTTGCTCGAATGGTATGCGTTCTTTTATCTGGGGACATTACATGAACGCCTGATGCTTTTCCATTTTCGAGGAGTACACGGGTCGTATAGGCATTCACTGCAAGATCATAAGGTTTGTTATTTAGGGCATATGCAAGAAAATGAATGGAACTAAACCATGCATTCGAATGAATTTCCCCCATTCGCGGGCCTGTCATATCAATGGCAAGCGGCATATCAGTTGCTTCTAGTACACCTCCTGCAAGAAGCCGATTCATGAGAATCCTTTGCATGGTAGAACCATCGGCATAAGATGTAGTGCAATGCAATACACGCTCGGCAATCCTAAAATATACATCCAATTCAACTGGATGAACAGGCCAGGATTGGAGTTGAAACTCTGCAGGACGAGGACAAGCAGCATTCCAAAACAATGTCCTCCCGCCAAGGGCAAACGTTAATCTGGCACCCGAAAATTCCGGAAGTCGCTCCCCAATAGGAGTAGAATTATCGGGCCATAACTGATCACGCATGCGGTCGACATTCATGGTAGGGATATTCAATGCATGCGAATGAAATAATTTATCCCCTTTTTCAAGAATGCCAATTCTCTTTGCCCCTTGGTTTTTCCATAATTCACATAATCTATATAGCATTGCTCCTCCACCTGCGCCACTCCCGACGATAAGAACGTCATATTCCGAATTGGCCATTTCCTCGAGCGGTTTGGTTGGTATCCAATTATTAGGGTATCTCCACATATGAATCATCCTCTCAATCTTAGGATTCCAATCCATTTTATTACCCGCTTCTTGTCTCATATTCCACATTCATTATAGTATTCTGCTTCCTTACCTCTTAATATCTTGATTTCGAGATAATTTGTGTTATACTAACTTTTATAAAGCAGCTTATTATTAATAATTGACAGGAAGGGAGAGCAGTTATTCAATACAAAGGTCTTCTAAATTGAAAATGAGTTTATGGGAAACAATAAAAATAAATGCAAAAGGAGCAATTATCATGAAGAAACATACAACAGGTATCCATCACATCACGGCATTTGCTAGAAATGCGCAGGAAAACATCGATTTTTATGCAGGGATACTAGGTATTCGTCTTGTAAAAAAGACTGTCAATTTCGATGCGCCTGAGGTATATCATTTTTATTTCGGCAATGAAAACGGAAGTCCCGGGACGATTATGACATTTTTCCCTTGGGAAACCGGACGGAAAGGCCGCATCGGCGGTGGACAAGTAGGAGTGACTACGTTTGTCGTGCCTGCGGGCTCAATGGACTTCTGGGAAACGCGATTACAACATTTCGGTGTGCAAATTACCCGAGAAGAAAGATTCGGTGAACAATTCTTGCAATTCTCGGATCATGACGGGCTGCAGCTCGAAATCGTGGCGCGAGAGGATGGCCCGAATAGCAAATGGTCTTTTGGAGGAATACCGGTAGACAAGGCCATTAAAGGTTTCGGAGGAGCCGTATTGTATAGTACTCATCCGAAGGCAACCTCTGAATTGCTTGAGAACGTAATGGGACTCGAAATGATTGGACAAGAAGGAGACTGGATGCGTTTCAAAGGAAGCGCCGATCTGGGGAATGTGATTGATATTAATATTGCACCAATGGAACGCGGGTCGGGAGGATACGGTACCGTGCACCATATCGCATGGCGCGCCAAAGACTTTGAGGATCATGAGGAATGGAGAGAGCATATCGGACAATCCGGATATCACCCAACTCCGATCGTCGATCGACAATATTTCAATGCGATTTATTTCCGTGAGCAGGGAGAAATCTTATTCGAAATTGCTACTGATCCTCCAGGATTCACCCGGGACGAAGCATTTGAAGAGCTTGGTAAGGAATTGAAGCTTCCTGCACAATATGAACCGCATCGGGCGCAAATCGAGAAGCTTCTGCCGCCTATCCAGGTACGTGAATTGGAGGGTAAATAAATCATGCAGCATATTTTCCAAAAAGGCACGGATCCTTCAAAGCCTACGCTTGTCTTGCTCCACGGAACTGGCGGAACTGAGCATGATTTGCTTCCGATAGCGCAAATCGTATCGCCGGAGTCATCCGTGCTAAGCGTTAGAGGGAACGTACTAGAGCACGGCATGCCGCGCTTTTTCCGCAGATTAAGCGAGGGAGTCTTTGATGAAGAGGATCTTATCTTTAGGACCAATGAGCTGAATGAATTTCTGAATGAAGCGGCAACCAAGTATGAGCTTGATCGCAGCAACTTCATTGCGGTTGGTTACTCCAATGGAGCCAATATTGCCGGAAGCCTCTTATTTCACCACAAAGGTTCTCTAAGAGGAGCAATATTGCATCACCCTATGGTTCCGCGTCGCGGGCTGAAACTGCCCGACCTAGCCGGTTCGCCTGTATTTATCGGTGCAGGAACGAACGATCCGATTTGCGCACCGCAAGAGACTGAAGAACTGCAGTCGCTGTTAACCCAAGCGGGTGCACGTGTTACCGTCCATTGGGAGCAGCATGGCCATCAATTAACACATTCCGAGGTTCATGCAGCCGCATCTTGGTTACAAAGCCATATCAATCAGGGGTGAGCCCATGCTAACCATTTATCCGGAGGAACAAACCGAGCGGGATAATTATAAACTGCTCATCGGCAGTATCCTCCCGAGACCAATCGCGTTCATTACAACATTGTCAGCTGAAGGCGTATTAAATGCCGCACCTTATAGCTATTTCAATATCGTCTCTGCCGATCCGCCCATGGTCTCTGTATCCGTTCAAAGGAAAAAGGGCGTGCGCAAAGATACTTCAAAAAATATCATGGAAACAGGTTCGTTTGTTGTTCATATATCGGATGAGGATTATATCGAGGCAATCAATATGACGGCGGCTAATCTTCCGCCCGATGAAAGCGAAGTGGAGTTAGCTCATATTACTTCTATCCCGAGCGCCAAGATTAAGGTTCCGGGGATTGCTGAAGCCAAAATCCGCATGGAGTGTACGTTAAAGCAATCACTTTCTCTCGGTGGCACTCCTTCGTCTCCAGCATGCGATCTAATTATCGGGGAAATCGTATGCTTTCACATTGCGGATGAATTGTATGAGAGAGGTCGAATCGATGCGCAGCAATTAAAGCCTGTTAGCCGACTAGCTGGCAACAACTATTCCAAGTTAGGTGAAATCTTTTCGATTGATCGACCTGATTAATTCCCTTTTCTCAACATGTAAAACCAAAAGAATCCCTCAGACATATCGCTGCTACGCTGACTGTTCATTTTCATCGGCATAGCGGCGATATATCAGGGGTCGATAAAACTCATACATTAGCAAACGATATTTAAATAAGGTGCGATTCTACATCATTGCTCCATAGATGTCTCAAATAAAGAGCAATTCATTGACGTTATTCATAAAGTTATGGAGCTCTTTTGTAATCCTAATAAGTTGATGCTCCTCACAAAACAGCTTAATCTTAAGTTCATCCTCTTGTATGGAAATAGCGATCTCCGTAGATAATCTCTCCGTCTTATTACGGTACATCTCCTTAATGCCAGTTAGCTCATCCTTCATCTCAGAAGATTGGGAATCATAGTGACCCAAATAGTTAAAGATCGGAATTGTTATTGTTTCGGAGCTGTAGATATCTTTTAAAGCACGCCTCACCTTTTTAAACTTGTTCTTCGGTTCTTCATGGGACAGCAATGCGGTAAAATGAATATTTTTCTCATTTGCAAAACGAATCAGATCTTTTATTTCTTCAAAAGCAATATGTTGATCCCTGGATGAGCTTAAAGGCAGAATATCAATAAACGCACCGATTGTATGGTGATAATTATGTGACCCATATTTTCTTCCTGTATGCATAAGTGCAAACGGTACCCTCTCAAGCTCAAAAGCAACCTCTGCCGTTTTCAAAAACACCTTCAAGGAAAAATCCCACGGCCTATCTTGTACAGACTCGCGAATTTCTTCTGTCAACGGAATGGCGATCGTTGTATTTATCAATGATGCTTCCTTATATTTTTTAAAATATTGACTGAAGCTGTCCTGGAATTCGTTTAGTTTAAACCTCTCCATCAGTTCCTTTTCCGTAACTCCTTGAGGCCCTTTCAACTGTTCTTGTACATAATGCTCATATTGCAGGTTGTGTTGTCCTCTTAGTTCCCCATTGTTCGCATAGGCTTGACGTATACTGGCTTGGATGATTTCGGAGCTCATCGCATCAAAGATTAGATGGTTACATGGCATGTAAACCTTATAGTGACGATCAGACAATTTGATCATGATCATATGATACAGCAATTTGTTATAAAGCTTTGTACGTTCTACCTGTTCTCCATAAAGCTGATGGATGTAAGCCAGAGCATTTTCTTTCAGTGCTTCGCTTGCATGCTCCAAGTTCAAATACGGAATTTCAATGCCTTGAACTACACCATACGCTCGGATCATAGGTTGATCATCGGATGCAATTAGAACACTTCTCAATACACTTTGTTCGTTAATGACACACTCCATGCTCTTTTTCAGCAGTTGCACATTGACCTTATGGTTAAAGTCCACGATTGTCCCGCTATACATTTGATTGGCATCCAGAATGATTTTCTGCATCGCTGATAGTGGATAAACCCTCGTACTCTCGTTATTACTTATAATCGCACGCTCAAATCCTTTGAGTTGGTCAGTTAAAGTTTGCTTCCATTGCGTGAAGTTGAGGGAAGCAAGCTCCTTGCTATCAAGAACTTCTTCCTCGAAATCCATTCCTTTGCTCGCCCAGCTTTTATAGATGTTGCGTATATTTTCATAATAGAAAATATCTTTGATGGATATATCGATATCTGCCTTTTTTAACTCTTTGTATATTTTTGCAATTCGTAGCGAATCTGCACCTACTTCGAATAAATTGTCCTTCACGCCCAGTTGCTGCAATCCTAATACATTTTTGCAAATGTTGATCATGAGACTCTCGATCTCATTTTCGGCTTCCTCATAATGAGCCGCCGTCTTAATGATGCCCTCTAGTTTAGGCAGTCGCTTTCGATCAACTTTACCATTCAAAGTAAACGGTAATGATTCCATTCTCACGAAGTATGCGGGAATCATATAAAAAGGCAATTTCTTGCCCAACGATTCCCGTAACGTATGGACGGCAATCTCCTTCTCCGCTACGTAATAGGCACAAAGATACTTCGCACCGTCCACTTCCTTATCAAAGATCGCAACCTGAGACACCTCTGGAATCTGTAACAGATTCTGTTCGATCTCGCCTATTTCAATTCGATATCCTCTAACTTTGACCTGATGGTCGATTCTTCCCCTATATTCGATGTTCCCATCAGGTAGCCATTTCGCTACATCTCCTGTTCTGTAGAGAATCTCTCCTGGCTGATAAGGATTATTTATAAATTTTACTTTCGTCAGCTCCTCATTGTTCAGGTATCCTCTTGCTACACCCACACCTGCAATGCACAGTTCACCGGCTACACCCGTTGGCACCAGTTTATTATGATTATCCAGTATCCATACTCGATGATTTTTAATAGGCGTTCCGATCGATATTTTCGCATGATTCTCCTGGGACAGCCTGCATGCGGTTGTACATACGGTATCTTCCGTCGGACCATATGCGTTGATAACCTCTACGTTTCCAAGCAGGTGTGCGATTTGTTCAACTTTCAGTTCACTTCCTGCGGTAATCACCCGCTTCAATCCATTCAATGCCTCGACATTTGCCGCTACAAATGGGGGTATGGTTATCGTTGTAATCTCGTGCATTCTCATATATTCGTTGAACAAATCAGCATTGAGCAGTACTTCTCTATCCGGTATACAAAGTGTATTGCCAAGCAATAACGCCATACACAGTTCCCATGAGAACGCATCAAATGCGACACTTGCAAATTGCAGGATATGTTCATCGTTACCAATTCCCAGATCACGTTCAAACCAATGCTTCAAGTTGATGACACCTTTATGCTCCACCATAACCCCTTTAGGCTTTCCAGTCGTTCCCGAGGTATAGATTACGTAGGCCAAATCATTCGCACTGTTGATATTATCGATTTGTTCAACAGAACTCGCATACAGTCTCTCTTTTTCTAAATCAATAACTTCATTGATCTCAAGTGTTCTCATTTGCGTAAGGGTATGGGTGGAAAGCATAATTGCTGCTTTACTATCTTCTAACATATAATTGATTCGATCTTCAGGATAATTCGCGTCAATAGGAAGATAAGCTGCGCCTGCCTTTAAAATGGCAAGTATGCCGATGACCATATCGATGGAGCGATCAATCATGATGGGTACAATGGAATCCACACTTATGCCTTTATCCCTGAGTAGCTTGGCCAACGCATTTGCTCTCTGATTTAGTTCCCCGTAGCTTAGGGTATCCTCACCGCATCGTACTGCGGCTTTCTCCGGGTTTCTCATAACTTGATCTTCAAAGAGACCGTGAATTGTACCCTCTGTTGGAACATCCATATAGGTGTCATTAAAACCATCCAACACCTTGTTTCTCTCGTCAGCTCCAACAATCTCAATCTCATCAATGCTTATATTTGGATTGGCAATGACCTGATTTAAAATATGGGAGAAGTGACCTTTGATTTTGTTGACTTCCTCTTCTTCATAAACCCCATCATTGTAAGTGAATTTGACAAGCAGTTCGTCTCCGGGAATGACTTTGATATTGAAGCTGTAGTTCGTTTCCTCAAATATTCGGGCCGACCGAATGTGGAGATTCACCTGATCCTGGATATCCTTAGGAATCATATCTTGATCGATCGGATAATTTTCAAAGACCATCAGCCCGTTGATGAGACCAGTACCAACCTCAGTAAGGTTTTGAACTTCAGCGATCGAACAGTATTGATAAGGCTCGCAATCATGGAAATCCGTCGTTATTTTCTGCAGCACTTCGCTATATCTTTTCTCTTGAGTTGTATTCACTCGCAATGGAATGGTGTTGATAAACAAGCCAACCATTTCATCAATGCCGTTTATTTGAGTCGTCCTGCCTGATACAATAAATCCGAACACGACATCATCCACATGATTGTATCTTTGAAGCTGAATCGCCCATACACTCTGGAAGATCGTATTAATCGTTACGTTATTTTGTTTCGCTACATTTTCGATTTGTTTGGTAATGTCTTGATCAAGGCTAAGAATGACCTCTTGCGGCTTTCCTTCGGTTACTGCCGCTTTTTTAAACGGAATATCGATTGCAGTGTCATATCCTTTCAAATACGCCGACCAATAGTGCAATGCTGACGTCTTATCCTGCGTACCTATCCACTTGATATATGCCTCGTAAGGCTTTACTTGCTTGGTCTCCACCTTGGAATTTTGCAAGAGACGATGATAGATGTCGAACAGCTCACTGCTTACCAATCCAAATGACCATCCATCCAAAATAATATGGTGATTGCTTAAAATCAAACTATACTCCCGCTCGTTCATCCTCACTACAAAAAGTCTAATGAGGATATCTTTCGATAAATCAAACCCTCTTTTCCGATCCTCCAAAACAAGCTGCTCGATATACGCTTCCTTTTCAATCCCCAGGTCTCTAATATCAAGGTACGTAAATTCAGCTTCTCTGGATTTGTAAACGATCTGCATGTTTTCTTTAAAACTGCTGCTGTCAAAATTCGTGCGAAAGACGTCATGGCGGGCGATGAGTTCCCTAAAGCTCTGGTTAAATAATTCCTTGTTTAGTTCACCGATCACTCTAAGCTCCATATTGACATGATAATATTCGCCTTTATCCGCCATCGAATGGAATAGAAGCCCCTCCTGCATCGGGGTAAGCGGGTAGATTCGTTTCACATTTTCGATTTGCTCGATGTTCTGAGTAATTTCGTCCCAAGATATGTGCTCATCGGTAAGATCCGAAGCGGTTATTTCTACATGATCCTGGGATATGCAATGATCAATGATCCAAGTAAGGCTATCCATATAGCGCTGTAACAATCTTTCAATCGTATCATCGTTAAACTCTTCCCTGATATAGCTCAAGGTCAGACGAAATTGTTTATGGAGCACCATAGCTGACATGTTCAGAGGATACAATCTGCTACTCTCTTTACTCACTGAATCTCCAGGAGAAATATCTGATAATATAAAGCTCGCACTTGATATATTCTCGTCGAACTGCCCCAAATAGTTAAAGCTGATGTCCGGTTTACGCATTGCCTTCCATTCAAATGGGGACAAATATTTCAAAATTCCATAACCTATCCCTTTATGAGGGATTCGTCTCAAGGTATCCTTTGTATCTTTAATTACGTCCGCTACATGATCTTTGGCGCGCAGAACCACCGGATACTGACTGGTGAACCAGCCAACTGTCCTTGTAATGTCCACCTCATCAATAATTTGTTCTCTTCCGTGCGATTCCAGATTAATGAGAATTCGATCGGTTTGGTTGAAGTCTGCTATCGTGTAGGTCAAGGCCGACAGAAGGATATCATTGATTTCCGTTGAATAGGCCTTATTTACTTTGGTTAATAATTTTTCGGTATAGGCCTTATCCAGTTCGATTGTCTTTTGTATGATCTTAGCGTTATCAATATTGGAGGGGTCATAATCCTTGTAAAGTTCTTTCAATTCCCATTCGCTGAGACTGTTCCAGTAATTGCGTTCATTTTGCAATGCATATCCGCTAGCATATTGTTTTTGCTTGGAAGCCCATTCTTGGAAGGAGGTCGTTTTTAAAGGCAGTTTCTGTTCTGGTTCGTTATAAAGCAAGTCAAAATCCTCTATTATGATTCTCCATGACACAGCATCGACTACCATATGATGAATGGCTATAAGCAAGTAGTCGCCCTTGTCCGTTTTAAACAGCCCTATTTTCACAAGTGGGCCCTTCGCTAAGTTCATGCTTGCTTGGAGTTCGGTGCATAAGCTTGTTATATAGTCATCCGCAATAGGTTTACCCCTGAGCTCATAAATATGAAAATCATACAATTTATTGGTTACTTCTCTGTTTATAAATGTATGGTCGACATATACGGCTCTTAACAGATCATGATGCTGCACAATTTGATCAAAAGCTCGTTCGATTCGGTCTACTCTAAAGCCTTCCTGTCGGAACAACATCAGATCCTGATTGAAATGATCCTGATTGAGATGTTCTTGCTCTAAAAACCATTTGTGAATCGGTGTCAGCTCGATCTCGCCTGATACCTCACTCTGATCGACGGCTTTCTTCGTATCCTTGATATGAACGATTAAGTCTTTCATTCTAGGGTTATTCATTAAGTCTTTAATCTCAAACGTATAGCCTCTATTGTTCATTTGAGAGATCGCTTGAATCGCTTTAATAGAATCTCCGCCCAGGGCGAAAAACTCGTCATTACGACCAACATTCTTTACACCTAATACCTTTTCCCACACCTGTGCAATTGATTTTTCCATGTCATTTCGGGGCGCTACATATTCTACTCCTGAATCAACTTCACCATCTGGTTCCGGCAGCGCCTTACGGTCTACTTTCCCGTTAGGGGTTAACGGCAACCGATCCATTTGTACGAAGTGCGATGGAATCATGTAGCTCGGCAGCGATGCAGCTACATGATCACGCAGCGCCGAAACAGATAATGCCGTCTCGCTGACGAAATACGCACACAAGTACGCCTGTCTGTCTTCTCCTGTCCGTGCCACTACGATTGCATCCTGGATCTCCTCATACAGCATCAAACGCTGGGCGATTTCGCTTGGCTCGATGCGGAAGCCTCGAATTTTGACCTGTTCATCGATCCGGCCCAAGTATTCTATATTCCCATCAGGCAGCCATCGGGCCAAGTCTCCCGTCTTATACATCCGTGTACCCGCTTCAAACGGGTTCGGAACAAATTTTGCTTCGGTTAATTCTGCATTGTTCAAATACCCCTGGGCTAGCCCGTCTCCGGCAACGCATAGTTCGCCCGCTACCCCAATAGGCTGTAAATAGTTATGACGATCGACGATGTATGCTTTTGAATTGCTGATCGCTTTTCCAATCGGGATAGATCTGTCGAACTCTTCCTTAATGACATAATAGGTCGAGAAGGTTGTATTTTCTGTTGGGCCATATCCATTAATCAGCTTCAGGCTCTGATGAGCCTTTCTTACTTGATTGACATGCTCCCAAGACAGTGCATCTCCACCCACCACTAAGTTTTTCAGCCCTGCAAAAATCGTCACGTCCTGTTGAACCAATTGGTTCAACAATGGCGAGGTCAGCCACATCGTTGTAATTTGGTTATTCCTTATTTCCTGCCCTAATCGTTCTGCATGTAAGAGGATATGCTCGTCAACTAAGACCAAGCCGCTTCCGTTCAGCAAGGCCCCCCAGATCTCAAATGTAGATGCATCAAAAACCATTGCCCCCGTTTGTAAAATCCGGTCGCCTTCCGCAAACTCAATGTAGTTTGTGTTTTTGACAAGCCGCACAACACTTCTATGCTCAACGATAACCCCTTTTGGTTTTCCTGTGGAGCCAGAGGTATACATGACATAGGCCAAATCAGAGGGGCTGTTCACTTGCTGCGGATTGCTGCAGCTTGCAGCCGACAGCTCTTCAGCGATTTGATCTATAAGCACGATGTCGATATGGCTATCGATATGATGTCGCAACATCTCTCCGTGATTGGATGGAGCCAGAAGAATTCCCGTATTGGAATCTGCAAGCAGGGTATTCATTCGTTTTGCCGGATATTTCCGATCAAGAGGCAAATAAGCGCCGCCCGCCTTCAGGATACCTACAATGCCGATGACCATCTCCACCGAACGTTCTCCTATAATCCCAATCAAGACATTTCTTCCTACGCCCTTTTGTCTTAAACGATGGGCCAGACGATTTGCTCTCTCATTGAGCTCTTGATACGTAACCTGTTCATCCTGGCAGCGTAATGCGATTTGCTGCGGCACCCTGTCTGCTTGCTCTTCAAGCAGCTGAACGATCGTTTTATCCTTCGGATAATGGCTGTGCGTCTGATTGAACACATTGAGAATTTGCTGCTTCTCGCTGTCCTCGATAATTTCGACTTCCTTAACGCGCATCTGTATGTTTTCCAAAATCTGATCAACAACAGCATTAAACGCACCAATGATCTTTGAAATCCCCGCTTCAAACAAGGCGTTCTCATTATAGATGAAATTGAATGTCAACTTGTCGTCTTGAGTCACAACTAGCGTTAGGTTATAATTCGATCCTTCAATAAGCTGATGAGGCAATACAAACACGGAATTCAGTATTTTTAAATCATTGTTTTTCAAAATTTCTTCGTTTAATTGCTTCTCATCAATCGGGTAATTCTCAAATACAAGGAGGCTGCTAATCAAATCGCTTTTCATTTCACTCTGATTTTGAATTTCAGCGAGGCTTACATAATCATGCTTGCCGTTTTGCAGTGTATTGCTGCTTATGCGCTTCACCAAATCTTGATATCGCAAGTTGTCTGTAAAGCGCACACGAAGCGGGATTGTATTAATAAACAGTCCTGGAATCACTTCCACGCCTTCGATTTCCGCATTTCTGCCTGACACGACATAACCATATACAATGTCATCCGAATTGTTGTATTTGCTAAGGAGAATCGCCCATATGCTTTGAACGATTGTATTTACTGTTACTCTACTCTCCTGGGCAAGGCGTACGATGTGTGACGTTTTTTCTTTGTCCCAAACCAGTGCCTTCTCTTTCAGCATAACTTCATTTGTTTTATTCTCTTTTTCAAAAGGCATCTTTGTGACTTCTTTGCATGCTTGCAAGTAATCCTTCCAGTACGCTTTTGACTCAACGATATCTTTGTTTTTCAACCAGTCGATATAAGCAGAATACGGCACTGCCTCGTTCAGATTCGCCTTTAGGCCATGCTTTAATTCATTATAAATTTGAAATAATTCGATGAGAATTAAGCTGTTGCACCAGCCGTCCATCAGAATATGATGCAGATGAAAGATCATGCTGTATCTTTTCTCCTGCATTCGAACAAGCACAATACGCAGCAGCATATCCTTGCTTAAATCAAAGCGTCTTGTTCGATATTGCTTGATTAATTGTTCCAAATAGGCTTCATGATCATCGCCACGATTCGTAATATCCATATACTCAACCGCTGCGCTTCGCTTTTTATAAACCACCTGCATATTTTGCTTGAATGAGGAATAGTCAAACGTCGTTCTTAAAATATCATGCCGGTCGATAACAAGGTTAAAAGCCCGATCGAGCATTTCCAAATCGATTTGCCCTTCAACCTGAAAACAAGACAATTTAATGTACGTATCCTGTTCATCCGACAAAGCATGATAAAGCATACCCTCTTGCATAGGCGCAAGAGGGTAGATGTTCTTAATATTGTGAAGCTCATCCTTGTATACATGCAATTCTGCCATTGTGATGTCTTCTAGCGTAGTATCGGTTACGGTGATTTCTGCTTCCTGTTTGGCTGAACAATGATCGATTAGACGGATCAAGTGATCTTGATACACGCTCAGCAGCTTTTCGACAGTTCCTGGATAAAACTCATCCTGTCTATAGGTAATCGAGATCATTATTTGGTCGGCAATGAGTATGACTTCCATATCCAACGAATGGATGCTTGCAAGATAACTGGAGGAGTGGTCATTGAAACCATGATTTATGATCTCAAATCCATTTTCTCTTGCAGCTTGATCGCTTCTTCCTACATATTTGAAGCTAATTTCAGGCGTTACATCGTGAAAGTCTTCACTGGATAGGTACTTGAAGACCCCATAGAACCTTCCCTGATTGGGAATCTTCCGCAGCATGTCTTTCGTATGCTTGATTGTATCACCGAGATCATCGTAAGCTTTAAGCACAACCGGAAATTGTGAACTGAAGCATCCTACCGTTCTGCTCACATCCATAGCGTGGAACAATCCATCTCTCTCCTGGCTTATTAAGCTAATCAGCGTGTTCGCTTCTCTTGTCCAATCACGGATTGTCAGGGCTAAGGCGGCTAGTAAAATGTCAAGAAAATCCGTGCGATAGGCTTTGTTGAGCCTTTCCAGCAAATCACCGGTAACTTGTACACCAAGCTCTTGAACTTGTTTGTTCAACTCCATGCAAGTTTACCTCTTTCCCTTGGCAATTTTTTGAGGTTCGTCTCATGTAAGCTTTTCCAATATTCAGCCTGACTTTTTACACGGTAAGAGTTTGCAGATTCATGAAGTTTTTCTGACCAATCCTTGAAGGATGTCGTTTTCTTGGCAAAAGCGATGCTTAATCCTTCTTCCGCCTGTATATAGCCATTCGAGAAATCTTCGAGCAGGATACGCCAAGACATCTCATCAATGACAAGACCATGAATGGCAATGAATAACTTATCTCCCGCACTCGTCCTGAACAAGCCTAGTCTAACTAACGGGCCTTTTTCGAGCTCCATGCTGCTTTGAATCTCCTTGCATGTTCCGATAACTTCTTGATCCGATATGCTCTCATATACATGCAAGTCATACAGGTTTTTACCGGTATCTCGAATGACTTGCATGACATTGCCGTTATCATTCTTGTACACCATTCGCAATGCATCATGATGGATGAGCAGTTGATCAAAAACCTTTTTTACAATGTCAGCCTGGAGGCCGGCTTCCCTGTGCAGCATTTTAGTTTGGCACCAATGATGTTGATCTGTATGTTTTTGTTCAAAAAACCATTTCTGAATCGGAGTTAACTTTACTTTCCCTGCTGAGGATTCCTCACTATGCTTGATACGCTGCTGCTCAATCCAGTTTACTAGCTGCTTGATCGTGGGGTTTTTGTATAAATGATCAACTTCGAAAATGTAGCCTTTGGCTCTAGCTCGAGATATTAGTTGGATAGCTTTAATCGAATCCCCACCCTTTTGGAAGAAGTCATCGTTGAAGCCGATTGAATTTGAGCCCAAAGTCACTTTCCAGATCGTTGCTATCTCCTCTTCGATCTCATTGCACGGAGCCTCATTGCTTACAACAGCACCGACTCGTCCTGAGAGCACCGGCAATGCATCACGAGCAGGCCTTCCATCCGATGTATGCTTTCCCGCTTCTTCTTGTCCGAATTTCCCAATATCCTTGAGCGTAAGGCCAGAGTTATCGTTATGATCGTTATGGGTGATGAACTCTAAAATACGGCTATAGTCTTGCCCCCATCTCGCGACCGTCTCTTCTTTAAATAGACATGTTTTATAAGTCATACCCATGTGAAAGACGCCATTTTCCTCAAGAATTTCAATGACAAAATCAAAATCGGAGAATTTCGTTTTATACGCATAAGGTGTAATTTCTACATTATCGATCGCGAGTACTCTTTCATCCGTTTTTTCATAGACAAACCTTACATTAATGAAGCCTTCCCTGCTGTTTTTCGCTTTTTTCATGTAACTTGCCAAAAAGTTGAACGGATAGTACATGTGGGAATAGGCTTCTAAACAATTTTGTTTGACTTCCTTTAAAAACGCTGTGAACGTCTTCTCATCCGACAGATTGTTTTTCAATACGATGGTGTTGGTGAACATACCAATGCTGTCATGAAACGAACCATCTGCTCGGTTGGTCACAGGGGTGCCTATGCATATTTCTTCATTTCCGGTTAATTTTTTCAGTAAAAGAGTAAACGCTGCAGCCAGCAACATAAATAAAGAGCATTGATGGCGGGCAGACACTGATTTCAAATCACGAACCAATTCTGAGCCAAGTTTCATATGGACGGTATTGGCCGCAAAATCCGAATCTGCAGGGGCTGGATAATCGGCTGGGAGCTTCAGGACGCTAATATCTCTGGATAATTTGGTAAGCCAGTATTGTTCACCGTGCTTACACTCGTTCGACGCCAAATACTGCGTTTCCCACTCAACAAAATCTCTATATTGTTTATTCACAGGCAAAAGACGCTCATTCGCATATAAGCGCATAAATTCCTGCACAAAGATGCTCATCGAGATTCCGTCTGCTATCGTATGATGAAAGTTGAAAATCAACGTACCTTCATAAGCTCCTTCATCAATCAAGATGACCTTGAACAAAGGAGCTTCCGCTAGGTCAAACGGTGTAACGAATTGTTCGATGAGATCATCCAGTTCCTCTTGGAAGCCCTTTTTAACAACCTCAATTTTAAAATCCACTTGTTCAAGAATCTCTTGCTTAAACTCCCCGTCTTCAACAAATAGGCGTGTTCGCAAGCTTTCATGACGACTCACGATTTCATTGAGTACGGTCTCGGATTGATGACGATCCAGTGCACCTCTCACCTTTAAGACGGTCACCATATTGTAGGGGTCGTCTTTGCCGATGGAGCTCAGTGTGAATAAACGCTGCTGGATAATTGACATAGGAAGTATGGATTGCTGAAATTCCTTTTGAGAGGATTGAATTTGAATCTCTCGATTTTCGTGTTGGCTCCATGGAGAGTCGCCAAAATATCCGGCTTGGCGCATCTCTTCAATAGTCATTTTTATCGCTTCAAATAGATAATCGATATCCGCATCCGAGTGTTCGGTTGAGAAGAAGCAATTCCGACCTTCCCAGACGTATACACCCTTCTCCAGCAAACCAAAGAAAAAGATTTCGAAATCTCCTCGAAACACAAATCGGAATAAGGAACCAAAATTCACTACTTTTATAGGGACATGTTGATTTTCGAAATAGGTGTTGACTCGATGCACAAAATCATTGGTTTTCTTATTCAGCCTGTCATAAAGCGTATCCTTATTTTCCGTTATATAGGTTAATGTAGCGTGAGCCGCGGCCATGGCCAACGGATGATGCGAAAAGGTTCCAGCCACAAAGGTTCTCTTTTGCTCACAAGGCGGAACTGACGTATCGCCAAAGCTCCACATGCCTCCATCAATACAGTCCATAAACGCTGACTTGCCAGATACAACCCCGATAGGCATTCCGCCGCCAATGACCTTTCCATAGGTTACGATATCAGCTTTGATGCCAAAATACGCTTGGGCTCCTCCTGGATCAATTCGAAAGCCGGTAATAATCTCGTCGAATATAAGCGCTATCCCGTTATCCTCCGTGATTTGCCTTAACTTCTGAAGAAATTCCTTGGGCTGAACATCAGGTCTTCGGCTTTGAACCGTTTCTACTAAGACACCAGCTATCTCATTCGCGTGATTCCTGATATATTCCAAGGAAGCTGCTTGATTGTAATTCAACATGACTAAATCACTAACTACGCTGTCCATAATACCTGGTGCCAATGGGATCGTTGTCAGGCTTCCATCCTCTCCAATCGAGGACAATCCAAGCAAGCCATCATAAGTGCCGTGATAGGAGCCCGCAAAAGTAACGATTTTCTTCTTTCCCGTGCTGGCACGCGCAATTCGTACAGCGACCATATTGGCTTCTGTACCCGAGTTATAGAAAGCTACCCTCTCGACACCTGTTAAATGGCTGATTTGTTCTGCAACCGTCCCGGCCAGCCTGCCCATTGGACCTAGAGGCATTCCTCTGCGGAGCTCCTCCGTCAATGCTTCATTGATAAAGCTCGGGTTATGTCCAAGCAAGTTAACGCCAAAGCCCATCGTTACATCAATAATGCTATTTCCATCAATATCGCGAAGCTTCGATCCCTGTCCGGCGTCAGCCACAATCTGATAAATCATTTCCTTCATGACCGGCCTGAATCCCGCTACATTTCGATTATTTGCATATACTTTTCTGAATCTTTGGATGTTCTCTTTTGATTTTGGAGTGAAGCTTGTATACTTTTTCTCTATATTTCGAATATAGGTAAGCTGCAAATCATTGAAATTTTCACTATCAATTAAATCAAGTTTTTTGTAGGGGACATAGTGGCTTTTGGTGTCCACCGCCACCGGAGCAGACTTTGGGCTGCTCACAGTGACCTCGTTCTGCTTCAAGCTTGGCAGCTTGTTGTCTGCCGGCTGCATCTGTCCGGGATTTGTTGGATTTGTCAGATTCTTTAGAACAGCCAGCTGCTCCGACATAATTTGCATCTGCGTAGTAAAGATACTCTGCAAGGCGTCCACACCATTGAACGAACCTAACGAGTAACTCTGTTCCTTGCCTACAGCCTCCAAGCTATTCATCTGCTCTTCAGCTTGAATCTCACTCACCGGCTCGCCGGACACACGCTCAGCAACCGTTACGCTCTCGTCGTCATCCTCGGCCCAATCGGTATGTTTGCTAATATGCTCGGTTATCTTTTCAACGGTATCCAGGTTGATAAAAAACTCATTTAAAGTAATCGAGAGATTAAACTTATTCGAAATCTGTTTATTGAGCTGAATGAGTACTAAAGAATCAAAGCCAAGCGTAAGCAGGTTGAGATCATCCTCGATTTCTTCGATCTTTAGCCCTGTTAAAATGATGATCATTTCTTTTAATTCTGATTTGATTTTTTCTTTTGGGTTAGGCCGCAAGTTATTCCCGCGACTTAGAGGCTTTTGTGGAATCTGCGGAGTCTGCACATACTGTGAAGTTTGAGGCACTGCTTTTATGTCCTTGGCTGTTCCCGTTACTTGCATGGGGACACTGTCGTTGCGCTTCATTCTCCTTCCCTCGCGCCAAAGCTCCTTCTTTTGAAATGGATAATTGGGGAGCTTAACTTTACTTTTCGCATAAGATTTATAGAATGTGTTCCAATCCAAATCCATTCCATTCCTAAACAGAGCTGAGACAGAGAGAAAGAATTGCGCATAATCCTCTGCTTCTCTTCTCATGGAAGGCAAAAACAAGATATCATCATCATGCAGGCATTGGCTGGCTAATCCACTTAAGGTTGCATCCCCACCGATTTCAATAAAGATATCGACGCCAAGTCGCTTTGCTTCTTGAACTGCACGCTGGAAATCAACCGGTTTTGATAGATGCTCTACCCAATACTTGCTTGTGCCCAGCATCTCTTCATTTTCCAATCTTCCTGTAATGCTGGATATCATCGGTATCTGTAAGCTTGAGAATGTAATATCTCCGATGCCCTTCTCATACATGCCTTCATATTCCTTCATTAACATGGAGTGATAGGGATGAGGAATATTGAGCTTATTATAAAAGACTCTGTGCTTGGCCTGTAACGTTTCAATCACGAGATCTACCTCATCATTTCGGCCCGAGATCGTAACATTGTCAGGAGCATTAATCGCAGCGATTGTTACATGTTTGCATCCGCTCTCCTCCAATGCAGCTCGCACGTATTCCACATTTGTAAGGATGACGACCATCTTGCCTTCGACATCAATCGATTCCATCATTTTTCCACGCTGCGCAATCATTAGAATCACATCATCTAGGCTAAGCAATCCTGCATAGCAGGCTGCTGTATACTCACCTATGCTGTGACCAATGATGACGTCAGGCTTAACACCTAACGTACCCCACAGCTTCGTTAAGGCATACTCAACCGAGAATATGGCCGCCTGTGAATATAGCGGTCTACTGAGCAGGGTCGGGTCTTCCCCATAGATTCCATCAAGTATGGATAGGCCAAGTATGGAGTTAAACTTCTCATTGCACACATTCATCGTTTCTTTAAACGTACTGGACAATGTATAAAACTCTCTTGCAATCGCTTCATAGATGGAGCCCTGTCCTGTAAATAAAAAGGCAATTTTCTTGTCTTTGGCCGTGCTCTTTTGGATAAGAAGCTCATGGTCGATGTCGCCGCTTAGCACCAGTTCCATTCTATCTACTAATTCTTCTTTGCTTTTCCCGACTGCCGCAAATCTGTAGTTTAAAAATGATCGGCTAATATTGGTCGTATACGCAATATCTCCAACAGAGTCTGTATTCTTTATCAGATGCTCCTTCATCATACTCACATATTCTTTTAGCGCCTTTTCACTCTTGGCTGACAAGGTTAACAGGTGTGCCGGCAATTCATCCAACTGCTCATCCTTGCTCTGCGGCAGAGGGGGCTCCTCAAGAATAACATGCGCCAAGGTGCCGCTAAACCCAAAAGAACTAATACCAGCTCTTCTGACTCCTTCAGGCTTATGCCAAGCCATGAGTTCGTCTGCGATCTTAACTTTTCCCCACGAAATGTTCTTATTGGGGTTTTTATAGTAGATGTTCGGCAAGATTTTCTTATGCTCGATTGACATAATAACTTTAATTAACGAGGCCATTCCAGACGCGGCTTCTAAATGCCCTATATTCGGTTTGGCAGATCCGATCAGGAGAGGAGCCTTTTTATTCTTAAAAACCTCCGATAACGACTGGATTTCGATCAAGTCGCCTAGCGGCGTTCCCGCTCCATGCGTTTCAATATAATCGATATCATCGATCGTTAACTTGGCATTTTGCAGCGCCTGTTTCATTACGCCCTGTTGAGACAGCCCGTTAGGAGCCGTAAAGCCGTTGGACTTGCCATCTTGTCCAATCACTACATTTTTGATCAGGGCCACAACTTCATTTCCTGCTTGTTTAGCGTCTTTGCATCTTTTAAGTATGATGACGCCACAGCCCTCGCCTCTTCCAAAACCATCTGCCTTATGATCAAATGCTCTGCATTTTCCATCCTTAGATAAACCGCTGAATTTGGAAAGTCCGATAAATGGCTCTGGTGTAAGCAATAGATTAGAGCCCCCGACAATAGCCATGTCGCACTGATTATTCCGCAAGCTGTCTACGGCCATATTCAAAGCTGAAATGGAAGAAGAGCAAGCGGTATCACAGATGATGGCCGGCCCTTTGAAGTCATAGAAATACGACAATCTACCAGCTGCGGAACTGAGTGAGACTCCGGCCGTAGAGTATGCCGTAATATCGGAAGCATCGCCTGAATACAATTCGGCGTTGGCATATTCGTAGGCGCTTATTCCAATAAACACACCAGTCCTGCTCCCCTTAAGCTCCTCTATATTCAAAGCTGAATTCTCTAGTGCCTCCCAGCTAACCTCCAATAAAAGCCGGTGCTGAGGGTCTATAGAAGCAGCTTCTAGGGCAGATAAGCCGAAATGAATATTATCAAAATCTTTTATGTTATCCCGCAAAAATGAGGCGTTTTTTGTGATCATTTTCCCTTCATCTTCAGGATTGTCGCTGTAATAGGTACGATAGTCAAATCGATCCGGTTTGATTTCTGTAACAGAATCCATCCTGTTAGCCATTACATGCCAATATCCTTCAGGATTCCAAGCATCACCTGGAAAACGACATGAATAGCCGATTACAGCAATTTCTTCGCTGCTCTTCTGATCTTGGATGATCATGGACAGCTCTTCTATTTTAGCTGCAGCTTTTTTGAGAGCTGATTTATATTTATCAATCTCTTGCTCCATACAGTCACTTCCTTTTCCTCTAAAGTGATCTACTGATTACGCGCCAATTTTTTGTTGTTCCGGATTGAATTGAATAAAAGATTTAAATGATTTCAAGAAAAATAAAGGGATGAACAAGACGGTCATTGCCATAAAGCCAGAAAATACAATGGATTTAATCGGGAAAAACTCACCTAGAAGGCCGCCAATAAACATGGCCAACGGTGCAAGTCCCATTGTAAGCGTTCCCTTTATAGAGGACACCTTGCCCCTCATTTCCTGGATAACTGTTAATTGAACGGTCGATTCAATCAAGACATTGACAAGTGCATTGAATATACCGCCGATAAATAACAAGATAGCCATGACGACAAAGTTGTTCATCATGATCGCGGTCGAAAAAACGATCCCCGCTAATAGCCCTGAAACCGTAAGAACCATACTTCTGTTATCGGGCTTAATCCGAATTACGGATGTAAAAACCATCCCCGCGAGCATACCTAGCGTAAAAATAGCCATCGCAATGCCGTATCTTACTTCCCCCAAACTCTCGGAATTTTTAAACATCGGTGCAAGCAATACAATACTTATCGTTGCAAAAAAGTTTAAAAACCCCGCCAAAACAATTAAGTCTCTAAGTCCTTTCATCTTCCAGATGTACGAAAATCCGTCCTTCATATCCTGCCACAAATTATATTGTTGATCCTGACTCGTTGACTTTGGAATTTTCATAAAAAAGGTGAGGACAAATGAAATTATATAAGATATGCCATTGCACAAGAATAGAATTGGCGGTCCTACGAGATGATACAACACCCCGCCAGATGAGGGCCCAATGATTTGAGAAATTGCACGCAACATGCTTACATTGGCACTTGCCTGTACAATCTGAGATGTGGGGACGATATCTGGAATCGTTGAAGTAACTGCGGGATTGAAAAACGCCGCACATCCGCCAAGAATAATCCCCGCAACAAAAGCCATCCAAATTTCAAGAAATCCAAAGATAGCTGCAATCCCTACAAAAAGAATACATACTCCTCGAATGAAATCCATTAATATAATCATTTTCCTTCTATCTGTGCGATCTACAATTACACCGGCAAAAGGAGATATGAGGACTTTAGGCAGCAATGATGTCGCGAGCAACGCCCCCATCAGTCCTGGTGAGCCTGTTTCGTAGAGTATCCAAAAGGTTAAGGCGATTTCATAGATCGAGTCGCCTAAAGTGGAAACCAGTTGACCTTGCCAGAGCAAAAAGAAATTCATCGACCATAACCGCTTTTTAGGTTCGCTTGTATTCTCCATTTTTCCTCCAGTCGAGAGCTAAAACAAAAGAATCGCGCTCAGTTTGAAGATTTGACAACCCACTCTTCCACCGAACACGACTCCCTTGTCCAACACCTATTTAATTAAGCTTTCACGAGGCTGCCTTCGTACTTCGGATACGTATAAAAGCCTTGTCCCGTTTTCCTTCCGTGTGTTCCTGCTTCCACCATTTTACGAAGAAGCGGGCAGCAACGAAATTTTGAATCCTGATAGCTCTCGTATAATATATCGAGGGAATGTACAACGGTATCCAATCCTATCAAATCGGCAGTTTCAAGCGGTCCCATTTTATGTCCAAAGCACTTCTTGAATACATCGTCCACATCCTTCGGCTTTGCAACCTGATCCTGAACAACGAATGCAGCCTCGTTCATCATCAGATGTGAAATCCGGTTGGATACAAAGCCAGGCAGGTCATTGACAATAATAGCTTCTTTATTCAGCGTTGCGAGAAGATGAACGGTAGCATCAATGGTTTCATCCGAAGTATGGTAGCCCTTGATAACCTCGACCACTGGTTTCATAATTACTGGATTCATATAATGGGAGCCGATGACCTTCGTCGGCCTGTTCGTGAGTGAAGCGACTTTGGTAATGGAAATACAAGAAGTGTTGACTGCAAAAATACAATGTTCGGGGCAAATTCGATCAAGCGTTAGATATACGTCTCTTTTTATCTCCCATTTCTCCGGCACATTTTCGATGACATAATCCGCATCCTTTAATAAGTCATAATTAACCGTAAAACAGATTCGATTCAGAATGAGTTCTGGCTTCTCCACCTTGAAATCTTTGTTGTACAAGCCTTGAAAACGAATATTGCTGGCAATTTGCTCTTTTGCTTTTGCAAGAATGTCTTCTGAAATATCAACGAGGATCACGTCGTACCCAGCTGCTGCAAAATGATGTGCAACGCCTGTTCCCATAACGCCTGCACCAATGACTCCAATCATCTTCATGTTCATCCCAGTCCTTTCCCTTTGTTCAATGCATCAAACAAGAGAGAATCATTTTGCTATTATTGGCCTACTGCAGCACTTTTGCTCGTGACGAACGTAGTAATCGCCTGGATGGATCTGAAGTTGTTCAAATTCAAATCACTGTTTTCGATTTCGATGCCAAACTCCTTTTCAATAAACATCACCAGTTGCATGGCAAAAAGAGAATTGACATCTCCAATTGCAAAAATATCATCAGTATCCTGCAATTCTTTCTTTTTGATGAAATTACTCAAAAAAACTCTTGTTCGGTTTTTGATTTCTTCCATTTTGATTACACCTCAACTTCATTGTATTTTTACTTACATGGCATTTTTTAATCGCATAAATTTCTTATACGTTAAAAATTCAGCATCCAGACTGATGATCCTCGATATTTTCATAAGTGAATCATCCAAGCTAATTTCAACAAAACTGTCGATTCCCCATTCGCCTAGCTTCAAAATGGAGGCATTCCAATTCATAGAACTTGCCATATTTTTGATAAGTTCATTCTTTAATTCAGCAGCATCTTGGATGACAGTCTGAGTAAACACGGACAAAATCGGTATTTCACCATCACAAATGGGAATCTCCTCGACAAGATTCACGAACATGTCAATGCCTCTTGCTGCGTAAGGCGAATGGAACGCATAAGGCGAATGGATGGCTGAAGCCTTTATAGCCCCAGATTGTTCAGCGAGTTCCAAAACTCGTTCAACGCTTGCCTTGATTCCTGACACAACCAGACATGTCTCATTATTTTCGCTGGCGATATACACATCATCTTCCGTTGTACCATTGGCAATGAGGTCACGAACCTCCTGGTGCGTCTTTCCCACGATAACCCCCATGCTGCATGGAATAGCAAAGCTTTTGGGATACTCGTATATCGTTCGAAGCATTCGCAACCCATCACCAAACGAAATCGATTTTCCACAGGCCATAGCCGTGATTAGGCCCATACTGTAACCAAGCATCATCGCTGGCCTTATCCCTGAATTCCTATATTGCTGGTACACAACATAATCGCACGTATAAATCACAATCCAATCATAAAACGTCTTGTCATTTCCCGTATGTTCCCTATCATGCGATTGAAAAAGATAGGAATACAAATCAAGCCCAATTTCCGCTTTCACAGTGGAGCAGTATGTCTTGAGGGTATTACGCTGTTCTTCATCAAACCTATCCAAAAAATCCCGATAGTCCGCTCCAACACCCTGAAAAAGAAAGGCATGCTTTTTACTCGTTAACTTGTCCATGTCCATCCTCATTTTTCTGGCAATAACTCGCCTTCAAAAATATCTATGATTTTATCTACATGATCATTGATAAAAAAATGACTTCCTATAAAATAATAAAACTTGGTTTTTTTGTCGCATAAATCATTCCATGTTATCGCTTGTCTGCCATCAATCGTATCTTCTAATCCATGAAACACGGAAATCTCGCATTTTATTTTTTCCGCTTTTTCCTTAAACTCATAGTTTTCCATGATCCTGATGTCATTTTTTAATACCGGCAAATAGAATCTCATTAATTCCTTACTCTGTGACAGCTCCTCATGAATGCCGCCAAGCTCAATTATTTTTACAATAAATTCATCATCAGGCATAGTGGAGCTGACATACATGTTATTCTTCACAATGGGAGACTGTCTTCCTGAGAAAAAAATATGCGCGGGCTTCCGTTGTCCTTCCGCTATCACTTTATAGTAAAGCTCATAGGCCAACAGCGTTCCCATACTATGCCCGTAGACCGCATAGTCTTCAACCTGAATTTTATCCTTTATCCATGAATAAATATCATCGACAGCCTCTGTCATATCCACATAAAAGCCCTCTCCGAGTCTCTCGCCCCTTCCCTTTATCTCAATCGCTTCGATTTCTAAGGAGCGATTAGCGAATTTACTCCAGTTCGAGTACGCACGCTTGGAGCCGCCTGCAAACGGCAAACAAAATAATTTCATTGTGACGTTCTCCTCCGAAGTACGAAGTAACAACAAAATAATCGTTCTTAATTGAGCAAGGAATTGATTTCAGACAAGATATCATCAACGGATAGTTCATCACTGGTTGTATTGTCATTCTCTTCGTTCTCTTCAAAGCTCATGGCTTCAGTTAATAAATAGCCATTTAATTTCCGTAAAGACGGATAGTTGAAGAAAACGGAAATATCGATTTGGATGTGTAAAAGAGCTTTAATTTCGTTTCTTAAGGAGAAGATCATCAAGGAATCTACTCCTTGCTCTGTAAAGGAACTATCTACAGACAATTGACTGACATCATTGAACCCGATAATACCAGCAGCGGATTTATGCAATAAGCCTAGTAAGTATTCGCTCCTTTCCGTTTTACTCAAACCATGCAGCTTCGCAACAACATCTTCCCTAGCAGTTGGCATTTCACGTTGTCCGAGGGTAAAAGTGCTCGTCGTGAAATTCGCTAAAAACGCTGTTACCTCATCAACATCTGTTCGCTGACTAAATAACTCCCAATTTGCATCGACTACGATGATCGAAGAAAGATCGTTTCGAAATACTTTGTCAATCATTTTCTTTCCAAGCTCTTTCGACATCCCGTAGAGACCCTTGTTCGCAATGTTCCTTAAAATACGGTTGTTGCTTGTAGCCATTCCAGCTTCTTCCCAAGGTCCCCAACATATCGACATCGCTGGCATTCCCAGACTTCTTCTATACTCTGCAAACCTATTCATAAAATAATTGGCTGCTGCGTAATTTGCCTGCCCCATATTCCCTACTACCGAAGAAATCGATGACATCATAACGAAGAAATCCAAGTTCTCGTCCTTCAATGCATGATGCAAGTAATAGGTTCCCTGTACCTTCGCCTTGAATACATTTTCAAAGCTGTTCCAGGTTTGATCCTTTATCATTTTATCTTCAATGATTCCTGCTGCATGAATGACACCTTTAATCTTTATGTTGTCCTGCTTCAGTTTTTGAATCAGCGCGCTTATGTCAGTTTCACTACTGATATCAGCCTTTTCAACTCTGATCCGGACACCTTTCTCCTCCCATGCGATAACCGTTTCTAGCAACGAGCCAGCAGCTTGACCTCTACTTACTATTATGATGTTTTTCGCACCTTGCTGGATCAGATACTCCGTATAGACTTGACCAATTTTTCCCGTTCCACCGGTGATCAGATAGGCCGCTTCTTCATCGATTCGAATCGTAACCTCTTCTTGGCCAGCACTGCGCTTGGAATGTCTAATCAACCTAGGAATATACCTTATGCGGGAATTCCTAAGCACAACCTGCTTATCTTCTCCAAGAATGATTTCGTTGATAATTTCATCGATATCGTCCTTCAGCATGTGGAGATCCGTGTCAATAACGCCGTCCCATAACAGCGTATGCTCAAGCCGAATGACTTCGGTAAATCCCCATAATGGAGCTTGATAGAGCGATGTTGCTGCGCCACCAATCGGATGCACATTATTGGTTATCACCTGGATAGCCATTTTATTTGTGTAATTTAGTTCAGTTATGGATTGAACCAGATACAATAAACCACTGCATTCCTTTTCAATTGTGCCGAACAATTGTTCTGCAGTCAGATGATTCAGCTTAGTCTCATCCGTTGTGCTTATATAGATGAACTTGCATTTTTCTTTTTCATACCGACTCGCGACTTGCTCCAAAAGCTTCTTTACATCCTGCTTGCTAGTATACGAGATAAAAAACACGTCATTCTCAGGCTCCACATATTGCTCCCCTTGTATGACGCGAATTGACGATATACCATAGCTGTTCAATTTTTCATGGAAACGGTCAACGATATCCGGGTCATTTCCGAGTAATACAACTTTCTCCTTCTCACTTGCGATTACTTGTTTGTTTGTTCTTGTTTCCTCCATCCACTCCACATCATAGAGCAGACGATCGCCACTATTATTTATTTCTTTGAGTAATGTATCCCGCTCTGTAACCTTGGCCATTAACCTTTCAATTTCAAATACGATTTCTCCCTTTTCATTGTAAACATCAATATCGCCTACTACTCCAGATTGTTGAGAGTCATCCACCTTAATATGGCACCAATAGCTTTCAGCATCCCTGTAGTAATACTTTAATTTGCCTAACGATATCGGAATGGCCGTCTTTAATGCATACTCCTCGCTTTGCGAATCCATTCTCATACTCAACTCGGAAACAAAAAAGATAGATTGGAAGATCGAGTCTATCGTACCTGCGTATACAAGATAATCATTACCGCCTGGAATGTCCTTTTTCGGATCAATACAACAGAGCCCTTTCGCTTCACCTTTCCACACCTTCGAAATTCGAGTAAAGCCATCTCCTAATGTAAAACCAAACTTTTTCATCACATCATACGCATTATATCCCGATGTGACTTCAGGATACTTGTCCTTAAGCTCATCAAGCGATACACGCTTCTCATGTTCTCGCTCTTGCTCCTGGGCCATTTCAATATTGCCTCTGCCATGCTTCATCCAATTCTCATGCTGTGACTGCTTTTCTATACTGACAAGCTCGAATTTCATTTGTTCAAGATGGGTATCTTCGAGCAGGAATTGAACGACCCGCTTCTCGTCTTGTACAGCCGTTAATGGGGCATGAAATTCCACATTGGATATGGTACTGCTCGCAGGCTTTCGAAAATCCTTCGCAATCGAAATAAGCATGGACATATGAGCCGCGGCAGGAGCAATCGCCGTATCAAAAATAATATGCTCCTGCATAAAATAGGGGTTCTCAATCGTATATGTGCTTTGATATAGAGCGCTATTTTTGAGATAAGGCGTACTGATTCTCTGTCCAATAAGCGGATGATAATCCGTACCTGAAATGGCAGGCACACTGTCTTCATGCGAGCACACTGGCTGCATCCAATACGATTCCCGATCAAACCTATACGTAGGCAAAGCAACTCGATTGTAGTTCCGATCAAAGCTTGTCTCGAGCCCTTCCCAATGAATAGCTGCGCCATGGCAATACAATTCTCCCAAGCAATGCATGATTTGCTCCCATGCGTTTTTCTTCATCGCCAGTGAGTTCAATAACATATGTTCCTCACTAAGGATGAGCTTGCCAAGCGAGCATAGAGTGTTCGTTGCTCCAATTTCAAGGAATATCGTGTTGTGTTCATCCTTTAATTGAGATAATGCATGATAAAAGTCAACCTTATCTTTGATATGATTTGTCCAATAATCAGCGCCTAATAATTCTTCTTTTTCCACAACTCTGCCAAGGGTAGCCGATACATAGGTCAGCTTGCTGTGTTTAAATTCCGCCTCATTTTGCGCAACCTCTCTAAATTGCTCCAATATCGGAATCATAAGATGGGAATGGAAAGCATGGGATACATGCAATCTGTTTACTTTTATTTTTCGGTTTTCCGCTTCTTTAGAGACTTCCTCAACAGCATCCTGTTCCCCGGATATTACAATACTTTCTTCCGCATTATGCAGGGCAATTGACAGCTTTTCCTCATAGCCCTTGAGCAAGTCTTCGACCGCAGCTTGATTCGTATAAATAGCGGACATCGCACCTTCCCCCGGAGCTGAATCCATTAATCGGCCCCGAAGCGCAACCAGCTTCACAGCATCCTCAAGACTCATTATTTCCGCTGCAACTGCTGCTGTATATTCCCCAATACTATGGCCCAGAACAATCTCAGGAGTAACTCCCACGCTTCCCCAGAACTTGAGTAATGCATATTCGATAGAAAAGATTAAAGGCTGTGCATAGAGCGTTCTTTCAATATCCTTGCCGGTATATTTATCGCTGTAGATCATCTCTGCTAGCGATTTATTTATATACGGCTCAAATAAATGATCGCATTCGTTGAAAGCTGATTGAAACGTAGGATTATGATCATACAGGTCTTTACCCATGCCTAAGTACTGAGATCCTTGTCCAGTGAACAGGAACACCAGCTTTGTATCCTGGTGCATATCTATCTTTTCATGATGCCGTGTCGATATCCCGGTCTTGTTGTTCCTATTCAAATAAGCTTGCAGCCTGTTCATCACTTCTTCTCCGTTCTTGCCAGACACCGTAAATCGATAAGCAAAATCAGCCTTGGCCGTATTATTGGTATAAGCATAATCCGAGACAGGAATCTGGGGGGTTCTCTTCAAATATTCAAGATTGCTTTTTATATTTTCCGTTAATGCCTTATCACTTTTGGCCGATATTTTCACAATAGAGATTGGATCCAATTCCTTAGTCAGTATCGTATCCTGTTTAGGCGGCTCTTCTAAAATGATGTGGGCATTCGAGCCACCAAAGCCAAATCCGTTGACGCCTACTCTTCTTACTCTGCCCCCGCTTTCCCAAGCCGTATTTTCAGCAATAACGGATACCGGTGACTTCTCCCACGGGATAAAAGGATTAGGTTCATTAAAATTCAAATTCGCAGGTAACATTTTGTTTTTGAACGCTAACAGCACCTTTATAATACTCGCCAAACCTGCCGCGGCTTCCAGATGCCCAATATTCGATTTCACAGAACCAATCCGAAGCGGATTATCCATCGCTCTGTCTTTGCCATAGGTGTTAGCAACAGCCTTTACCTCAATCGGATCACCCAGCTTTGTCCCCGTTCCGTGCATTTCCATATAGTCAATATCGGCATAATTTAATCTGGCGTCTTTTAGCGCTTTTGTGATTACTTTTTCTTGAGCTAGACCATTCGGTGCTGTCAATCCGTTGCTCTTGCCATCTTGATTAATCGCAGTGCCTCTTACGATGCCAAGTATATTATCGTTATTCTTTTTTGCATCACGAAGGCGCTTTAAGATTAACACACCTCCGCCTTCGCCTCGACCATATCCATTCGCTGCAGCATCAAAGCTCTTGCTTTGCCCATCGATGGATATTGCCTCCAGCTTAGAGAAGCACACATGGACTGCTGGTGAGACCATCAAGTTCACGGCACCTACAACTGCGGTATCTACCTCGCCAGATCTAACTGCTTTACTGGCCAAATGGAGGGCTGTAAGAGAGGAAGAACATGCGGTATCCACACAAAAGGAGGGCCCTTCAAACCCAAACGTATAGGATAGTCTGCCACAAGCAGTACTAAACGTTGTCCCGGTCAGCGAGTAGGCATCGATTTTCGTCAAATCTCCCGATTTATAGTGAGCGAACGAATATTCTTCGCCCGCTATGCCAATATACACACCGGTATTGCTGCCATAGTGCTGAGCAATATTAATGCCCCCATTTTCAAAAGCCTCCCACGTCAATTCAAGCAACAATCGCTGCTGCGGATCCAATGACTTGGCCTCTTTGGGAGACATATTAAAAAATTTCGGATCAAATCGATCAATGGGAACGTTCAAAAAGCCGCCTTTCCTCGAATACATCTTCCCCGGCTCTTCCTTGTCAGGACTGTAATAGTGATCAATATCCCATCGTTCCGCAGGCATTACACAGATTCCGTTAATCCCATTTATTAAAACATCCCAATATTCCTCAGGGCTATTGGCTCCCCCCGGAAAGCGACAGCTAATCCCGACAATCGCGACATCTTCCTCGGAAGGATCTTCTTCTTGATCGCCCCCCATGTTCATTTCATTTTCTGTATTTGCCTCTGCTTTGTGTAATGTGTTGTATAAAAAGTCCGCATACAGGTTGATGCTGGAATTCTCAAAAATCGAAGTAACTTCGATTTCAATCCCAAATTGAGTGGAAACTTTCTTCATAAATAGGGGGATATCTACCGATACCAATCCCAAGCTGATAAAGGGTTCATGATAATCGACAACTTCTTCATCCAAAATGTCTTCCACTAACTCAGCCAAATACGCGATAATCTCATGCTTCGTATAGGATTTCACTGAACTCATTTTTCTCATCTCCTTCTTAAAGGATCCTATCTTCGCTTTTAGTGATTACAAATCTCTTGCTTATATAAAAAAAAACAGCCATGAGTTCCAAATGAACTTCAGGCTGTTTATGAACTATTCTACACTCTTCAACGATTCGATCATGTTGATTCGTGATACTTTCCTCCGCAGCAGCAAGCTTGAGAGAATGGTGAGCACAAAAGCAAGAATAACAGCGATTAACATGACGAACAGACTTAACTGATTCGGAATTTGCTGATGTGTACTCGACAATGCCTTTACAACAAAGGAATACGTATAGCTGCTGATCGGCAACGCTACAATAACTGCAAAGGTGGTGAGGATGATATTCTCAAAGAAAATAAGCCGGTTTATTTTATACTTCGGGTAGCCTAATACCTTTAATGTAGCCAGCTCTCGATTCCGCTCATAAATGTTAATGGAGGATATCGTATAGATCGCGCCAAAGGAAAGAACGACGGCGCTTATAATAAACATGATGAAGATAAAGCTATTTTGCTTCAAAATATATTGTGCGGATTTCTTTAAATCAACCTTATCCGCAATTGCATCAACCTGTTGATCTTGTTCAAAGAAATGCCGAACGTTTAAAAGCTCTGTGGCGCTGCTGGCTTCAACGAATAGCGACGTTGGCTTGTAGTCGATGCCAAAGCTCTGTAGAAACGCTGGTGTGCCATAAAACGACGGATTTGAATATTGGGTTGATATTTGTACAACCTTCATATCGACCGTTTTATTATCGAATTCTGGCGCCGTAAATTTGATTTGGATGCTGTCCCCTTCTGAAATCTGATATTTGTCCGCATACGATTTGGGCACCAGCACTCCGTCGTTTTCCAAAGCGACCTGATTGCCTTTTTCGTCGAAGAAATGAATCAGATTGTTTTCTTTCTCTGTAACAACCAATGTGGCTTTTTCGTGATTATCGCCTTTGATAAACTCCACGGGAAAGGTGGTTAAATCATAGCTGCTTTTAATTCCATTTGGTAGTTGTAGTGTCTCTGGGGCGCTTCCTCTTTTATAGTCGACTCTGAGATCATAGGTGTTCACCTCTTCAATCTGGTCGGCTACTTTTTGCAAAGATGTCATCGTGCCAAAAGCAGTGATCAATAATACGGTGCTCACCACAACGCCAACGGAGCTCGCTAATGCCTTCGATTTATTTAAAAATATATTCCTCAAAATAAGCTTGTAGTTGTAGGATAGATTATTCCATATCCCTGGAATTTTCTCGATAAGCAGCTTCTTCATCTTCCTTGGTGGTTTCGGACGCATCGCCTGAGCTGCACGTTCTTGCAGGATGGCTCTGCCGCTCAAGTAACAGGACAGGATTCCGAACGCGCTTGAGAAAAGGATCGGAGGAATCACAGAAGTTAGAGACATAGAGAAGGCAATGTCAGGCAGTGAATATGCTTTTGCATTTGATGCTTTTACTAATGGAATAAAGATACTTGAGGCAGCAATGCAGCCTAGAATGGAGCCTAAAATCCCTACCAGCACTGGGTAACCCATATAATGAAGCATGATGTTTCTGTTTTTTACACCCAATGCCTTCATGATGCCCACTTGATTACGCTGCGAGTCAATGATTCGCGACATGGTGAGGAATAGAATAATAGCTTCAATGATAAAGAGAACGAGCGGAATAACCTTGCTCATCAGGTTATTATTATGAATGGTTTGTTGTAGCTGGGAATAGCTGAACGTACGCTCTTTACTGATTTGGCTTACATAGGAGAGTTCTGTGGATTGTGTCTGAATGGTTTGGCCCAATTGGTCAATATCGTAACCTTCCTTGGCATCAATCATGATTTCATTATAGATAGAGCCACCTGCGACTTGAGGTACAGCCGCTTCAGCGATATACGCGATTCCAGACGTTTTATGATCTTGGATTTCATTCTTTTTGGCGTATTCCACATTTTCGCCCAAGCCGCTAATGGTGAACATCACTTGTTTGTCATTCACCGTGATCTGAATTTGATCGCCGACTTGATACTGATGTTCTTTGGCATAATGGGAATCTAGCAAAATCTCATTCTGTTGGGACGGAATCCGGCCCGCAATGATCGTAGGCGTGTTAATTTCATTGTTCGCAGGAATCGAATGCATCTTAATGGTCGCTTTTAAATCACCAAAAACTTGCGAAGCATCTGCGGTATAGCGTCCTTCTATTTTGTTAACACCTTGAATTCCCTGTAATCGTTCTATATCTTGCTTGGAAATTTGTGTGTAATAGACATTCAAGTCACTTAAATTATGTTCGTTAAAGTAAACCTTTGTATAAGCGCTAAGATTATCACTTAACGTGACAAGTCCCCCATAGAAAAAGGCCCCCACTGCGATGACCAGCACAAACGCGATAAATTGTCCGATCGATTGTTTGATATCCCTTAACAGCTTTACAAATAACCTCATCATCACCACTCGATCCCTTCAACATTCTGTTTGTGCTGATTGATCGTTACGGTTTCGATCACGCCGCTCTTTACCTTAATAATTTTATCTGCCATCGGAGCAATCGCAGAGTTATGTGTGACCAACACAACGCACTTCTTTGTTTCCTTATTCAAATCTTGAAGAAGCTTTAATACGGATTTTCCCGTAACATAATCCAAAGCTCCCGTTGGTTCATCGCATAGCAACAGCAGCGGATTTTTCGCAACGGCTCGCGCGATGGCCACGCGTTGTTGTTCCCCACCAGAGAGTTGGGAAGGGAAGTTTTTAATGCGATCCTTTAATCCTACCTTGCATAACACATCTTTTGCATCCAGATGGTTTTTACATACTTCCGTGGCGAATTCAACATTTTCAAGTGCGTTTAAATTCGGAATCAGGTTATAGAATTGAAATACAAAACCAACTTTCTCAGCACGGTATTCGGTTAATTTTTTTTCGCTCAACTTCGTGATTTCTTGATCACCAACGAACACTTGACCTGTAGTAGCCGTATCCATACCGCCAAGGATATTTAAAATTGTACTTTTCCCGGCACCGCTGGCACCCAGTACAACGACAAACTCTCCTTCTGAAATCGAAAAATCTACACCAGCCAGAGCCTTGATTGGAATTTCCCCAACTTTATATTCTTTCGTTACGCTTTTGAATTCAATCAGCTTTTTCACTTCTTACATCTCCTCGTAACGTATTTTTGAATTTGGGTTTGACTCGATTCCCAATTTCCTCGAGAGATGGAAAAAGTCAAACTACATTTCTTTCTATGGGCAGAAACAGAGTTCTTTTGGGCGGGTAAGTATGTTTGTCAGGGATGGATATTCAATAAGTAAATCGAGAGAGGTATGCCGCAAGGCTCAAGGCTCTCTCAACACGCAATTGGCCTAGAGGCTGGTCTAGTTGGGATTATATTCTATGTTTAAGAGTGTTATTCCATAAAAACGATTTGTTTATAGGGGATTAGACTGTACGCTGTGAAGGTTGAGTTCATCTAGATAGTCTTCATAATGACTTTCCAGATTAGCCTTAAACGTATGGATAAATCGGAGTCCATCTGCACCATCGCAGTAGCGATGGTCGAAAGTTAATGTTATCGGGAGCATTTTCCTTACCACAATCTCGTCATTCTCTATTGTTACGATGCTGGATATTTCTTTGCGTGTGGAAGACAATTTTACAATCGTATCGTCGTCGGAATTGTTTACTTCTGCACACGGATAGGCACCTATGTTAATGCCAAAGTCGTTGAATGAATGCTTCTTCTCTTTCGACGCATCCATTTTCCCATTCGAGTTTCATTCCGTGTGACGCTTTCTCCCCTTCCCTTGATCGATGACGATGATTACATCGTTAACTGTTACGACATCTCCTGGCTCATAAGGCAATTTGTCACTCCTGCTACCGGCGAAGGGAGTACTGTGGTTACCTTATCTGTCTGGACTTCTACAAGCGGTTGATGCTCAACGACTTGCTCTCCTTCTTTGACGATGTAGGCGACAATATACCCTTCAAAAAGTCCCTCGCCAAGCTCCGGGAAATAAAAATCATATTTCATCACAGCTCACCTCTTCAGTGAACGGCTTTTGGGAAAGCACATGATTAAACATGATCGGAGGTAGCTCCATCACCAAAATAAACAAGAGAGCAGGCACTTTCATTCTTATATTTACTAGCCCACGCCGTCCCTGTCGCCTGAGGTATCTGTGTAGCGATCGGTACATAAGGAGGTAGAATATTTCTGTTATCAGGAGGAATACACCCTTCGATTCTCCCCATCCAATACCAAATAATTTTGACCATCTCGTAAATATTATCATTTCGCAAGGTTCCGTCGAGTTCTAAAATTTGAAAGAGACGCTGTTGCTCCATCTAGTCCCCCATATGATTAAATTTATAGAATGAATTCGATTTATTCGGTGAGAATCGCTTCTGATTGCACATTTGATAAAATCCTTGACCATTGTTTTTCATCCAGACCGTGTTGGCAAATAAAAGCGTATGCGAATCTTTCAATGCCAAATCCAACACATCCTGTTGATACCCATTCCTCTTCACCGCGTTTGATATTAAATTGCTCGCCAAAGAAATGATCGTGGAAATTAAACGAAGCTGTTGCAATGGTTCTATCGCTTGCGACCTTTAATCGGAGCTCGTATTTGAGTTCTTGCATTCTTTGATTAAATATTTTCGCTGCTGTATCATGGCTGCAAAAGAAAGGATCACTTGCAATTTCGCAATGTCCCTCCAATCCTAATTTTTGAAAAAGGGAAAATGATGCTTCCATACATTTTTGCCGATTATCCAAAACAAAATCTCTTGATCCCATAAAGACAATTTCACGTATTGAAAAGTCCCATAGTCTTTCTAAGGTACGATGATACTTTGATTCATAACGAAATGACTTTCCGATAGAGGTGATGGCACGATTTTGGGTTTCAGCGTGCTGGGTATTTTGAAATTGATGAAAGGTGTGGTAACACATGGTCGGAGGCAAACAGTAATCAACATTTTGACAGTAGGGAAGCAAATGGGAATCAATCTGTTTGGTAGATTTATAATCCTCGAGAAAATCATGATAGTTATCAATATCATTATGCAGTCTCGTAACAAACATTAAAAAATGCGGGAACGAATTAAAATATCCGCATTTTTCTAAAGCTTTGGTAGAAATCAGTGTTGGATAGCGGTATTCAATCGCTCCGAACTGAGAAATTGTCATCTCCTTAATGATGCGATCTAAGGAGTCCATTAAAGAGATCAACTTTTCTCCAAAGCATACCTGACCCTCACCCATCTCAAAAACCATTTCTTTTTCAAGCAGCATATCAAACACATCATCCTGATAAATGGTGCCGTTTTTAGCCGACTCCCAAATGACTCGCGGTGGTATCACCATTTGAAGCGCAATCTCATTGTCGATCACAGACAAAAGTTTATTTTTCATTTCCAATGGATCTGTTCCTGGCAATAGACTGACTTCGATACCATTAATGGTGCTTTCCTCTTTCAAAAGTGTAAATTGCTGAATATCGGCGGAGATGAAAAAGATCCGTCTTTCGAGTTCTTCGGCATGTTTAATGGATATTGGTTTATCTAGCAGGATACGATGGCGAGTATTCATATCGTTTTCCCCATTCCTTTCTCTATTTTTATGTGCAATCAATTTTGAAAAAAATGAAAGGCATCTTGTGCGATTAATACCTGTTGGATCTGAGTGCTTCCTTCGACAACCTCCATAATCTTGGCATCTCTCATATACCTTTCAACGGGATATTTGTTGCTGCAGCCATTCGCTCCGTGTATTTGAACCGCATCCTTTGCCGATGTAAAGGCATGGACGGAAGAAAAATATTTGGCCAATGAAGTGGCAAAGGTGGCCGTTACTTCATTGTTATCCCATAACTGACCAGCCCGAAAACATAGATGCCTTGCAGCAATTGTGTTCGTTACCATATCGGCAATCATTTGTTGAATCAATTGATGCTCCTTTAAATAGTGATCAAATTGTTTTCTTTCCATCACATAATCTAAGCTCGCATTCAAACATGCCTGCGCTAAGCCAACGGCTCCCCAAGCAGTACTATACCGTCCATGCGTCAATCCATTATTGGCAACTAGGGATAACCCAAAGCCGACGCTGCCAACCAGATTATCGATCGGAACCCGGCAATCTTCGAAAATAAGTTCAGCTAATAAGGAGCCTCTGAACCCTAGCATCCCAGATATCGGACGAATGGTAAGACCAGGTGTGTTTCGTTCTACTAGCAAGGCTACGGCTTGGCCTTCGCATAGGGCAAATACCAAAAAGACATTCGCTCTTTGTCCAAACGTAATCCAATTTTTTTGCCCCGAAATTACATACTCAGCACCTACCTGTTGAGCTTTTGTTTGAAGGTTTTTTATGTCACTTCCGATCTGGGACTCCGTAATCGCAAAAGAAGCCATGAGTTCGCCGGAGCTCATCTTTGGCAGCCAGTACTGCTTCTGTTCAGGAGACCCCCATCGCAGAATAGACGAAGTAACCATACCTTGAACACCAATAATATTTCGTAAATTTGCACAGCCACGGCCAATCTCTTCATTCCACAAGCCATAAGTAATATAGTCCATATCGGCTCCGCCGTATTTAGCTGGTACGGCTGCTCCCCAGTAACCTTTATCAATAATCTTTTGAAGAACGGCATCAGGCATGCATTCCTCATGATCAACCTGTTCAGCTGCGGGTACGATCTCAGTATCAACAAGAGCTTTAAACTCCTCTTGTTTTTCCAGTTGTTGGTTCGTGAGTTCAAGATTTTTGTTAAACAAAATATAACCCCTTTTCTATCCGTACATGTAATCTATATGGAATGGAACCTTTTTCACCCTAGTTTTCATGAACCCTACTCATGCCCTCTCTATCCGGCACAAGTATCTCAATTCCTACATCAATTAATCTTTCTCCACCACATAAACGGATAGCAATTTGTGCTCTTCTCCTCCTTTTATCGATTTTTTTGATCATGCCTTCCAAGCCATATAATGGCCCTGATTGAACATATACCTTGGAGTTCTCTACAATGACGCTCGAGTATTCGATAATATTCTCATTATTTACGAGCTGCAGGATCTTTCTTATTTCTACCTCATCTATTTTGTCGAAAAAATCATCGTAATTGGAGATTTGGTTACTCTCTTCTACTATGTGGGGATTCATTAACTTCGGAGACCTTCGATGTATTTTGTCTAGCAAAAACATTGAATTGCGGAGCATACGATAGTACTTGGGTATTTTTTTTAACTCATAATAAATGGATGGAGTCATCTTCGTATTGATCAACAGGTAACCAGGAAATAACGTTTTAACGACACTGTAAAATTCCCCCTCTCTTCTTTCAGGAACTAATCGTTTTGGAACACATGAATATAAATCCTTTTGGCAAAATTGTAACTTCAAGCATTTCTGAACAATATCTTCGCTACCTGTTTCTACAAAAAGTGCATACCATCCCATACGATTTCTCCTTTTGACGGTAAACTAAACGTATTCTGTTCAGCTATGAAGCTCAATCATTACCCGCTAGATTTTTTAACGTTTTTCAATATTAGTTAGTCATTATTGAAATTTCATTACGAAACAAAAAGAGGATAAGGAATTCGTTAAAATCCCTTGTCCTCTTAAAAAAAATAAAAAAATTTTTACGATATTAGACATAGCTTCGCCACGAATCTATCTTCTTATAATAGACGATAGACGCTTTGAACGAGAGCTATTTTCACCAAGAAAAATTAACGTGCCTAAACAACGATTAATCTTTGCACAGTGATTGAATGAAATAAAGGCTGTTAAGATGTTGTGTAAAGAAAAATGCTAGAAGAGTGTAGCGAGAGGAATAACAATTTCAACCTTACCGTATGCACTTAAAATTGTTTTATGTGATGTTCTGGTGATTATGCGTGGACTAACTTTGACTAACTTCCATTCCGTGCTGCTTTAACCCAAATGATAATGAGGATGAATAATAATTTCGATTTCAAGTCTGTCTTATACCACATTGATCCCCGGTATGTGACATACATGGTTTTTTTTAGACATTATACGCTCTTACTAATCTGTTGTAAATATCTAGATATCGAAAGCTCATTCATACTATTGCTAAAATAGCAAGCTATCTTTTTAACGACACGAAGGTTATTGCGCCATATTTTCCATGTTAAGGGGTGACCCACTTTTATAGTAAATGTGCAAGATTACGATCGTCAAGTTGATTTTTATGTTCATTTTTCACCTGCAGGATATATATTTTCTATTTTCCTATAGAAATGATCGGAATAAAGTGTTTACAAGTTATTGGTAACGTGTTATATTTAACACATCTTCCAGATATTACTTGCCAACATATTAAAGGAGATGAATCGTTTGAAGAAATTGCTCTTGTCCATGTCAGTACTGGTCGCCCTGGCTACAGCAGCGCCTGCCTATGCTTCCACTGCACCTGTCGATGCTGTCAAGCCTGAGGTTCGACAAACACAGCAGTTCGTTAAGTACTATGCACTTCGCCCTAATGAACTGAGCGCACTGGAAGGAATCTATTTGAAGAAAGGCCAACAGCTCACGATCTATGCACAAGGCCAATATTCGTATTATTCGGTATATGACTCGCGCAATCATCTCGGGACATTTTACAACAGCAATGTAGGAAGAATTTTCACTGCAACTGAGGACGGATATCTGTATTTGCAGTTTGCGGCGCCTTCCTCCTATACGATCAATCATATCACGGCTACTTATCACATTAATTGACCTTAGGTTGATATAATACCGACCAAATTTCTTGCAAAAACATGAAATAATCCCTGCTAGAAAAGAAGACAGCGACAGTTACGGGCAAAGATAGTCCGCGGCTGTCGCTGTTTTATTCGTTTGAAGAATGGATCGTTAAAATTTGATGAAGGTAACCGTAAATTTGGTATAGGCATTTTTCTTACTTTCTACCCTAATCAAAGCTTGATGCGCTTCTATAATAGATTTGGCTAAGGCCAAGCCAATCCCTACCGAATCATGCTTTTTGGAGCCTCTTGCTTTGTAGAATCGCTCAAAAATATGCGGCAACTCCTCAGCAGCAATCCCCTCTCCGAAGTCTTGAATCACCAGCTCTGTATAAATCGGTGTATCTTCGATTGCAATCTTGATCTTCCCACCGGGTTCGGAGTGCTCAATCGCATTCTTCAGCAGATTCAATAATGCTTCCTGCGTCCATACTTTATCGTGAACAACGACTACTTCCTCCGGGGTATGCCAATCAATCGATATATGCTGATTGGTAATCATGCTCTGTAAGCGATGTAGAGCGTCTTCAATGGTCTCTACTAAATTGGCCGGTTTTTTCTCAAATGAAATAGCTCTTGCATCGATTTTCGCTACCTTCAACAAATTTTGAATCAAGACATTCATTCTAGAGAGTTGCACATCGTTATTTTGCAGCAGTTGAACTTGCTGCTGACGCGGTAAGCTTTCACTCATCATCATCTCATTGTAGATAGATATGGTGGAAAGCGGCGTTTTTAATTGATGGGATATATCCTGCATCATTTGTACTAGAAATTCTCTCTCTTCACGTAAATCCTGCATGCTTTTGCGAATAATATCTTTCATCGAACGAAAGGAAACGGCCAGTTTCGCGAGATCCCCTTCTTTGTTTTCATTGATGACAACCGAGTAATCCCCATCGATGATTTTTTTGGCTGCCGAGGTAAGCTGTCTGATTTTATGGAAGATCATCTTGTGCTGCATGTAGCTTGCCAGAAGCAGGATACATCCGAAACACACCAATCCCCAATACATAAATTGATTATGGCGAGCAATATGGTTATTTAGAAGTGGGAAAAGCTGCGACTCCAGCCCCTCATATAACCCATACTGCCTTAAAATCTCTCTCCCTTTTTCCTGATACGGAATGGAATCCGTAGAATGGCTTGTTAGGACTTTCATAATTCCGGCTTCATTCTCAGGGTTTTGTTCCATCAATCTTGCGGTAATCTCCCCCCATGATGCAATTGAATCGCTCTTCAATTGATTGTAGAACAGTTGCTGGGTAATCAATTGATAGACGGTAAATAGCGTTAAGAGAACGGCCAGTATCGCGATGTAGCTTTTCAACTCGGTATTTTTCATCATCCTACTCTCTACTCACATCCTTGCTCCAGCGATAGCCCAATCCTCTTTGTGTGACGATGAACTGCGGATTTCTCGGATCATCTTCCACTTTATCTCGCAAACGTCGAATATATACTGATAGCGTATTTTCATCAAAGAAAACCTCATCACCTTCCGTGATATGTAGCAGGAGTTCATCTCTTTTTAGTGCTTTGTGGGCATTCATCATGAATGTGAGCAGAAGCTTATATTCTAAATTCGTTACTGGCAGGCTTTCATCATTTTTGTACACCTTGACTAGGTTCATATCGATTCTGATATTCTCAGACGTTAAGATCGTTGAAGAAGTCCCTAGACGAGCTTGCTTGCGTAATTGCACTTTCACTCTGGACATGAGTTCCTTCACGCGGAAGGGCTTCGTAATATAATCGTCCCCTCCAATATCCAGCCCCATGACCACATTCGCTTCTTCATCAAGGGCAGTTAAGAAAATGACCGATGTGTCACTCTGTTTTTTGAAATGCATGCATAAATCATAGCCATTTCCATCTGGAAGACCGATATCTAGAATAATTAAATCAAAAGTACGATGTTCAAACTGATGCTTCGCTTCTCTAACACTAGAGGCTTTAACCACCTCATACCCCTCATTTTTCAATGAAAATTCGATGGCTAGACCAAGAGCTTCATCATCTTCAACCAGCAATATGTTGCTCAACGTGTGGCCCTCCTTCTCCTCTTTCTATTTCCGAATAAGCCAATAAAATCAGAATAGCCTGACTATTCACATAGCCAGGCCCTCCGTATTATTCTTCCCTGATCACATCAATAATATTATCCTGTTGGATTTTGCGAAGTGGTATCAGAACGGATACATAACTGATGAACAATGCGGCAGCAAACGTAATGATACATGCCATATAAGGGATTGTCCATTCAAGCTTCAAGATACCAGAAGCAGCCACATATATTATATAGGATAGTATACATCCGAAGAAGACCCCTTGTAAGCTTCCAGATACACCGTATATGAGTGCTTCATAGATAATCATCTTTTTCAGATCTTTTTGCGACATGCCTATTGATTTTAATGCAGCCAGTTCTTTGCGTCTAATGATGATGCTGATCGTAATCGTATTGATGATATTCACACTGCCAATCAGCGAAATAACCGCAATAAAACCATATACGAGCACTTTAATAACGAGTTCTGATTCTTTCCTTGTTTTATTCTCGTCTAGGTAATTAACGATTGTAATAGAGTGCTTTGTTCCAACGGTCCGCTGAATGTCCGCAACGGTTGCGCTAGATTGATGCACATCCTTCAATTTGATTCGAAAACTAGTGTCTTGTTCGCTAACTTCAGATACATTTTCAAGCGACTTCAATTGCTCCAAAATGGCTTGACTGTCTACGGAGGAATCACGATGACCTTCTTGCAGATAGATGGCTAGATCCGATTTCGCAGACTCATTGTTCACGTATTTGGATTCAAATGCGATATTCATGATCGATGAGAACGTAATAAACAATACACTGCTTATAATGATCGATAAGATGGTAATGGTATATCGATTTTTATTTCTTTTCACATTCTTCAAGGCCAGGCTCAGTGGAAAAGAAGCCGGTTTTTTCAGCACCGTATTTTTTTGTTTTTTGATCGATTCTTTTCTTATGGATAACCTGCTGCTGATCGCCAGCAAGGGAGATATTCTTCCTGCAAAAAAAGCCGGATAATAACTGGACGCCAATACCGCTGTCAGGGTAATGAGTGAACTGATCAATATAATCAGCCAATCGATGTGAAAGAACGAGACACTTGCACCCGTTTCTAATAACAGGAGGAAAATGAACTGAAGCGCAGCAAGAGCCAAGATGCTGCATACAATTCCAAGCGGGATGGCGATAACAGCCAGCACAGCCGCTTCCCTCATGACGATGTGTCGAATCTGCTTGCGCGTCGCGCCTATGCTTCGGAGCAAGCCGAACTGCTTCATCCGCTCAACGACACTGATTTGAAAGGCGTTATAGATGACGACAGCTGTCGCCACCACAACTATACTGATGACGATGACAAGCACAGCCAAAATCGAGCGATTCGACTGTGGCTTCAACACTCTGATCAATTCTTCATTGATTACCAACTTCTCAGTTCCAGTAAATGATTTGATCTCGTCTAGAACTTCATTAAAGTTCGCCTTTTGGTTGATCTCAATTAAGATCATGCCTTCCCCACTGGCAAAATCACGTTTATAGGTTAATAATCGACCCACTTTACTTTTCTGTGTAAACTCGCGATTGTCTAGCAGCCCAACCAGTTTATAGGTTTCTCCCTCCATTTGAAAAGAGTCGCCGAGCTTAAGATTTTTATGGATATAAGGAAGCGTCCATGAATCGACAGCTGCCTCATGTTCATTGGCAGGCAGTTGTCCATCGAGAAGGCTATAGGGTAAAAACTCCAGCGCACGTTGATCGGCGAAATTCATTTGTACCGCAACGTCCCCGAGTGGGATGGTCTTGCCCTGTGACATCAATCCATACGATGCGATTTGGGGATTGTATCTGATTTTATTCAGAATCGCTTCATCGTAATTGGATATGCCAACATGAAACGAAAACCCATTCAGCTTTTTGATGTTTTCAATTTGGGAGAGCTGTGATCCTTTCATAAACAGACCGATCGTGGATATTAACGCTACAGAGAGTACAATTCCGACCAAGGTTAAGATGGTTCGCTTGATATTCCCTTTTAGATACCGGCTGCTTAGTTGTTTGTAACTGCTGATCAACTTCATTCTCCTCCAATCTATGCCTGATTCGCAGCTAGCCGTTGATCTGAAATGATACTGCCGTCTTCGATCGTAATGACCCGGTCGGAAGCCGAAGCAATCGATAAATCATGCGTAATCAACACAATGGTTTGATTGTATTTCTTCGCTGTCAAACGTAATAAATCCATGACTTCCTTTGTATTTTTCGTATCTAGGTTGCCTGTAGGCTCATCGGCCAGTATCAAATGCGGACGATTGATAAGCGCCCTGCCGATGGAGACCCGTTGCTGTTGGCCGCCAGATAGTTCGGATGGCAGATGAGTCTTCCGTTCCTGCAGCCCTAAGGTTTCAATAATTTCATCGAGATACGTCATATCTACCTGTTCATTATCTAAAATCGTAGGCAAAGCGATATTTTCCTGGACATTCAATACGGGAATTAAGTTAAAGAATTGAAAAATAAATCCGACTTTCCTTCTTCTGAATATCGAAAGCTCATCATCCGAATAATCGTAAATACTATTTTCCCCGATGAATACTTTTCCTGAAGTTGGCCGATCCAATCCTCCTAATATATGCAGCAGTGTACTTTTCCCTGAGCCGGACACACCCACGATGGAAACAAATTCTCCTTGCTGAATCGAAAGCGTAATCCCTTTTAACGCCTCTACCCTGCTATTGCCTTCGCCATAACTTTTCACTACATTTTCCATGCGTACAACTTCCACACTGTCACCTACTCATACGTAAAGTTCGATCTCTTACACTCAATCTTGTACATCTACAAAGTTTACCTTTTCTTCGCTAACCGCATAGACGCTTCTGATTTCATCTATAACCTTGTTCACCTTTTCTTTCTTTTTATAATCAAAGCTTTCTTTTTGGAAATGAATCAATGAAATTGTTGACTCTGCTTCCTTTATGTTGTTATAAGTTTTGTCATCAACAATAACAAGATCCATAGGTCTATACCCGATCCACGCTTGACGTTTCACATACTGTACAGGCACCATCTTACCATTCAAGTCGATTTGGTTATTCTTCATTTCGTCATCACCTAAAGAGAAGAGCAGATTTTGACCATTCGATAATTCTTGGATCGCGGTAACTGGATCTGAAATAATGGACAAACTTTCAGGATCTTGTCTAGCTCGAATAATCCCCTTCTTGATGAACTGCTCAGCGGTGGATCGCTGAATAACCGAATAATTGATATTTCGGATATCAACTTCCTGACCCGTTTCCTTCTTATCCTGCTCTGACAATTTCGTTACTATTTTGGTTGTGACCAACTTCATTTTGTAGTCGATCATTTCTTTGCTTCTATCTTTGTACAGCTCTTTGACTTTCTTCGTCTCTTGATCTGTACCGATAACTAAAATTCCATTAACCGATTGTGAAGGGCCTTCCACAAAACGTTTTACGCCGAGCCCTATACCTGCAAAAATAGCGATAACCAAAACGAGACCTATTATTTTTTTCATCTTTTTGACTGCTCCTTTTATAAAAATCATCTGATGTCTGGATTATAGATGAATTTGCTTTACAAGTTAATGACTCTTATCTAACCATTTTAATCATCTTCCTTACTTTTTAGTAAGAATCGAAATGAAGACTTGCCTGTCCTAAATTAAGGACTGTATTGAGGATGCGATCCAAAATGACGAAATAGATCGATGCTGAAATGAAAACAGCGACAGTCATAGACGAAAAATTAGTCCGTGACTGCCGCTGTTTTATTCGCTTTAAATCCGTTCCAGAAGGAAAAAGGGATTCATAAATAATCACTTTTCCAATTTATAACCTTTATTACTGCGACAACATTACGATAGCTTTTTAGCTTGTTTCCTGGCTTGAGGAAAGGTTAGCGATTTTTTTGCTCACTATGACCATTACTGCCGCCAGTATAAGAAAATATAATGGCATCGTCACTAACGAATCATTATGCAGATAGCTCATTCCGCTTGTAATCAGACTCACGACTACATAATACCCTAATCCAAAGATAGCCCCTGCTGTCCCCAATACATCGCTGTAACGTACTAGCGCCAAGCTTAAGCAGTTCGGGATGGCCATGCCAATCCCAAGCAGCAGGATGAAGATGCAGGCGACAAACACACCCATGGACAACAGCGATGAGCTTAAACCGTTAAGCGTAAACCCGACCAGCGCTCCAGCACCAAGTACAGTGACGAGACAGCCGATCAGAATGATCTGCTCTGGTTTCAAGGTGGACAATAGCTTCTTCGACAGCATGGCTCCTATTATCGAAGACAACGCTACAAAAATACCAAAGAAACCATAGATGCCTGGCGTCATCTCAAAGTATTCAATAAATACGAAAGGCGCTTCTGCATAGTAACTGAACAGAATGCCGTTCGTTGCTCCGATTAGAAAGCCAAATGCCCATACTCTGCCGTCTGTAATGAGGCGCTTGGCGACAGACAATGTATTCACATTCAAAGTTGTCGTGGCACCTCTCGTTTCAGGCAAGGAAGCGAACGTGTACATGAATATCGCCACACCCATGATGACAAGGGTTAGAAAAACAGCCCTGAAGCCTAACGACTGATCAACCCAGCCTCCAATCAGCGGCCCTAAAGCCGGTGTAAAAGCAAGAGCTGCTGAGATTTGAGCAAATACAGCATGACGCTTCGAACCATCGATGCTTTCTCGTAAGATCGTTTGCGTTACAACCGAGCCTGTACTTGCACCGAATGCCTGCATGAATCGACTAACCAATAGCCACTCCACGGAACCTGACAGATAACAGCCTATGCTGCCTATTCCATATACGAAAATGCCCCAAAGCATGGCAGGGCGCCGACCAATTGCATCCGATAACCTTCCCCAGCAAAAAACACCAACCGCAAACCCAAGAAAATAAATGCTGAGCGTGAGCTGAATCATGTTGTTGCTTGCCTGCAATTGACTAGCAATGTCCGGCAAAGAAGGCGTGTATATCGTTTCGCTGATTTGTGGAAATCCCACAAGAATAATAAATAAAAGCAATGATGGAGTTGAGATTTTTTGTGCCAACTTGCATTCCCCCTATAATTTCGAAAATCTCAATTACATCATCGAAATGTCAGGGAATCGGGGGTTTGCATTTGATTAATCTTGCAAATGAGAGTGCCATAATGAGTGATCACCTTACAATGTTATAGGGGGTAAATATATAGAGGATTATATCAGAATCACATAAATATTACCACGCTCTGACAAGCTTGGACTTGAATTCAAATGCAGATGGCACCGGAACCCCAACCTACGGCTTATTTCTAGCAAATGGTTTCTATGACACTTGGGAAGAAGTTGGTAAAGGCAATGGATTTACTTGCTGTCAGGACGCCGACCTATTGAATGATCAATCTTCCTTATTCGCTAGAATCGACTACATTTTATTTAAAAATGGATGGATGCCCGTCAAGGCAGATAATGTTGGAGAGAAGCAGCAAGATCGAACCGATACAGGACTGTGGCCTTCCGATCATGCAGGGGTAACAGCAACATTAAAGCTTGGGTGCAGAAGTTACGGATAAGCAGTGATGAGTCGTCAAATATCCATCGACGACCCGTCCCCATTTCATTTCTTTGTGAATGTGGGGCTTTCCAATATTTACGCAACGTATTTATACCTAAAACCACCTTGGAATGTGAAATACATCACAATATAATAATTGAAAATATATTAAAATTAAAATGAACTTAAAAGAGAGCCAACTTAGAAGTCGGAAGAGCAACTATGAAAGCCATTCAATTGCGTAGAAACCGCAGTACATAGCCTACTCGACATTACGGGTTCGCTTCGTTGCATTCCGTCCTAGGTATTCCCTTAAGGTTCATCTATAAAGAGATAGAAAGCGGAGGAAAACTCATGAGAAAGAATGCAGCAGCAACGTTGATTCTCGTTCTCTCGTTTATGCTCATCATCGCTGGATGCGGCGGTAACGGGAATACGAGCGCGAACCAGAATCAAGACAATGCAACAAAAGCAGAGAAACCAGAATCAGAAGCCGTGTCGGGAGCTTCGAAAGCAAGCTACACCCCTATCGATCAATTACAAGATAAATATGATATCATCATCATCGGTGCAGGTGGGGCTGGGATGACCGCTGCCCTTGAGGCAAAAGACAAAGGCATGAACCCGGTTATTTTCGAAAAAATGCCGGCAGCCGGCGGAAATACGATGAAGTCCTCATCGGGTATGAATGCTTCTCAGACGAAATTCCAAAAAGAGCAAAGCATTGAAGATAGCAACGATCTCTTCTTTGAAGAAACGTTAAAAGGCGGTCATGGAACGAACGACAAAGAAATGCTTCGTTACTTCGTTGACAATTCCGCAAACGCGATTGACTGGCTGGATTCTATCGGCATTCGCTTGAACAATCTCACGATTACTGGCGGTATGAAAGAAAAACGTACACACCGTCCTGAGGACGGCTCTGCTGTTGGACAATATCTCGTTAGCGGTCTTGTTAAAAATGTACAATCTAAAGGAATTCCACTTTTCGTCAATGCAAAAGTAACAGATATTACTGAAAAAGACGGCAAGGTTAACGGCGTTAAAGTTCTCTTTGAAGAGAAGGATGAGAAAAATATTGCAGCGAATGCAGTTGTTGTGACAACTGGCGGTTACGGTGCCAATATGGATATGATCTCCTCTGTTCGCCCTGATTTGAAAGGTCTCGTAACGACAAACCAAGAAGGCAGCACAGGTGACGGCATTACAATGATTGAAAAACTCGGCGGCGTTACTGTCGATATGGATCAAATTCAGGTTCACCCTACTGTGCAGCAAGAGAAATCGTATCTCATCGGGGAAGCTGTCCGCGGTGAAGGCGCAATTCTCGTTTCTAAAGACGGCAAACGATTCACTAACGAATTAGACACTCGTGACAATGTAACTGCAGCCATCAATAAGCTTGCTGACAAAGCCGCTTATCTCGTATTTGATTCCGGCGTAAAGTCGCGTGCAAAAGCGATTCAGCAATACGAAAAAATGGGCTTCGTTATTAAAGGCGAAACGGTTGAGGCTCTGGCAAAAGAAATGGGCGTTCCGGCAGACCAACTAAAATCTACGCTGGATACGTGGAACGGCGCAGTGAAGGATAAAAAAGACGCAGAATTCGGCAGAACAACAGGCATGGACAACGAACTGTCCGCTGGCCCATTCTATGCCATCAAAATCGCTCCAGGTATTCATTACACTATGGGCGGCGTGAAAGTCAATACGAACACTGAGGTAGTAACGAAGGACGGCAAGTCTATCCCAGGTCTGTTCGCAGCTGGCGAAGTGATTGGCGGATTGCACGGTCAAAACCGTATCGGCGGCAACTCCGTTGCAGATATCATCATTTTCGGACGTCAAGCTGGTATCAAGTCGGCTGACTTCGCAAAAGCACAATAAGCGATTTCGTATCACAATGAACGCTTGGGCTCATCAAAGCCCAAGCGTTTTTTCTACTTACCAAGAAAAAAACGCACACTTCCCCCTTACCTAACGCAAGAAAAGTACTATAAAACTATTGCATGATAGCGAGCGTTCGGATAATCCAATTAGAACCCGTCTGTAATAGTCACTCCAAACGAAAAGTATCAGAAGCTCGTTTCTTAAGAGTCGCTGCAATTGATCAAGAGGATACTTCATCCCCCTTATCGACTCTTATTATGCAGATCTTCTAATGATTAAAATAGCCGGCCTGTCTCCAACGACAGCCGGCTATTTTTGCAGCTTGTATATTTTTGATTATAGTCTGAAACGATTTACCATCATCTGCAGCTCTTCCGCCATTTGCTTAAGCTGTTCGATCGAGGCCGATATGGTCTCCACGGAAGCAAGCTGCTCTTCTGAAGCAGCAACGACTGATTGTACCGCAGAGGAAGCATCAGTCGCAACCTTCGCCATTTCATCTACGGAGGCCGTAATCTCCTCTGTACCTGCTGACATTTCTTCGGTAGCTGCAGATGTCTCCTGCACTTGACCTGTTACTTGCTGCACCAACGCCATAATAAGCTCGAACATCTGCCCGGCCTGTGCAACCACCTTCATGCCGGAAGCTACCTCCTGCCGAACATAGCCCATTGCATTTACGGTTTCCTGCGTGCTATTCTGCATGACGGAAATGAGTTCGGCAATCTGCTTGGCAGATTCACTCGATTGTTCAGCCAGCTTGCGAACCTCGCCAGCAACTACAGAGAAGCCTCTGCCGCTCTCCCCGGCTCTTGCCGCTTCAATCGATGCATTCAGTGCAAGCAGGTTCGTCTGCCCTGCAATATTCGTAATGACATCAATAATCTTCTCAATCTGAAGGGAATGATCAAGCAGCTGCTCCACTGCGGATTCAGTTGTATGCACGGATTGATTAATTGACTTCATCTGCTCCATCGCATCAACGATCGTCGCATTCCCCTGCTCGGCTTGTAGCGCTGAATGACTTGCCAATTCCGCTACACTGGCCGTGTTTTCAACGATAGATTGGATGCCGCGTGCAAATTCCTCAAGTGCGATTGCATTTTCCTCCGATGCCGTCTGCTGCAGCTGTGAACCGGTTGCAATTTGTTCCATTGAAGCTGCAATATGCTCTGTCGCTTGCGCCGTTTCATTTGCATTGTCCGATACAAGGCGTGAATTATGAAGCAGCAGCTCTGAACGTTCATGCACAGTGCTCATAATCGACGACAAACCTTCCATCATCTTGTTAAAGTCCTTCATCAGCACCCCAATTTCATCCTTGGATTCATACGTGCCGCGAACGGTTAGATCCCCTTGTTCAGCTTGCTCCATCAGCCTTTGCATTTGACGAAGCGGCTTCACAATCATGTTGACAGTGATGTACCCAACAAACAAGCATAGCAGGAAGGATACGATTCCAATAATCACATTTGTTAAGGTGGAAGCATCTGTAAGCTGCCCCACCTCCTCAGCTTGCTTTGCTGCCAAATCTTCATTCAGTTTCGCAAGCTCAGTAAGTATATGTTGTACTTTGACTCTGACTTCACGCACATTCCCATTATAAAAATCATATGCCTCTTCGTTCTTATTGGCTATGGCTAATTCAATTGAACGTATATTACTTTCACGATAAGGCTTTAACGCCTTATCATATCCATCTACCAGCTTCTTCTCTTGTTCTGTTTGCATAACCTCTTTGTAACGTGTCAACAAAGTATTATTCTCTGCTCGCAATCGATCAATCGTTTGCTTGAGTTCATTATTTCTAGTGTCGTCACTGCTCGCCATCAATTCGAAGATAGCCGCATCAATGGTACGATTGTTCACCATAATCTGCTTCACCCACATGATGGATTTCAGATTATGATCGAACATGTTGTCGTTCTTATCATTGATTTCATTCATTGACTGATACGACATCATGGTGATGAAAGCCAACAGCACACTGCCGACTCCGACCAGTATAAAGATTTTCATTGAAGTATTCAGGTCTCTAAATCTAAACTTCATGGTTTCTCTCCCCTCTATATGTAACTTAATCATTATCGACAAATTCAGACATATTTTTTATAGCTTCATATAGTTTCCAATGCTTTTTTAACGGTTTTTCTGAAAATTTACTGTAAATACATTACTATTATCACTACCAGCGAAGGCTATAAAATCAAAAAAACTCACGCTTGAGACCATGCGGTCGACCGTTTCCTAACGGTCTCGCCCAGTTCATCAAACGTGAGTTTTTCGTTCATTATGAAATAATGCCTTTAACATTTCACAATCTTAAATTAGATTAACACTAGGTAAGGGTTTGCCGTATGGATCTGCGTCCCTATCAATGCATTCCTGACGCATGCTTGAGCTTCATCGACATATTGTGTACGCAGCGCAAGTATCGAATAGTGCCCGTATTCGCACGCATAATGACCGAATGCGTCTCTACACGCTGTCCCGCCAAATAACGCACGCCGTTCAGCAGGTCACTAGTCGTAATTCCTGTCGCTGCAAAAATAATGTCCCCCGTGCCTACGAGATCCTCCATCCGCAGCAGCGCACTAGGATCCGAAATCCCCATTTTCCTGCAGCGATCATACTGCTTCCGGCTTTCCACCATTAGACGGCCCTGCATCTCTCCCCCAAGACAGCGTAATGCAGCTGCGGCTAATACGCCTTCCGGAGCACCGCCTGAGCCTACATAGAGATCCACACCGCTTTCGGGAATCGCCGACACAATTGCACCAGATACATCTCCATGCTCGAGGAGCTTTATCCGAACTCCATGATTTCGCAGCACTTGGATGATATCACTATGGCGATCGCGCTGCAGAATCATGACCGTGAGCTCCTGAACAGACTTGCCGAGCCTTTCAGCAGACTTCTCCAGCGTAAGCTCAATCGGATCGTCCAGACTAACATGTCCGGCGAGTAACGGACCGACTGCAAGCTTCTGCATATACATATCCGGCGCATGCAGCAGGTTTCCTCTTTCCGCAATAGCAATAACAGACATCCCGTTGTTCAATCCATTTGCGACGACTTCCGTACCTTCCAGCGGATCCACTGCTACATCCACATCCGGCCCTACACGATTCCCAACCTGCTCTCCAATATAGAGCATAGGCGCCTCGTCCATTTCACCTTCACCAATTACAACTGTGCCGTTAATCGGTACAGTATCGAACATTTCTCGAATGGCAGAGGTGGCGGCAAGGTCAGCGCCATGTTTGTCACCCCGTCCAATCCAGGAGGCTGACGCCAGTGCACCTGCCTCTGTCACACGCGCGATTTCCAAAGCTAGCTGACGATCCATCTCCACTTCTCTCCCTTTTTAGCTGCGTAAAGTTAATTGCAAATGCATTCAGTGAATCAAATCCATCACAATACCTGCTGTTTCCTCAATAGCTTTATCCGTAACATCGATGACAGGACAACCTAATCGGTCGAACAATGAACGGGCATTTTCCAATTCCTCTACTATGCGATCAAGTGATGCATATCTGGCTAGAACAGGAAGACCCATCGTCTTCAATCGTTCGGAACGAACCTTCAATAGATGCTCAGCGTTCATCGTCAGACCGATTATCTTGCTTGGCGAAATACTGTATAAGTGCTCCGGCGGCTGAATTTCAGGCACGACCGGATAGTTGACAACCTTTTTCCCTTTATGGGCTAAAAATACGCTTAATGGTGTTTTGGAAGTGCGTGATACGCCAAGCAGCACGATATCAGCTTTCAGTATCGCATGCAGATCCTTGCCGTCATCACATTTAACAGCGAACTCCACTGCCTCAACACGTTGAAAATAATCGTCATCCAAGCGATGCAGCAAGCCCGGCATTCGCTTCGGCTGATCCTCAAATGTATCTACAAACGCCTGGATCATCGGCCCCATTACATCTACAGCTCGAACATGCAGGCGAATGGCATGCTCCTTGATCGCCTCCCGCAATTCGGGCTGTACCAGCGTATAAGCAACAAAGCCTCCGGACTCTGCAGCTTCCTCCATCAAAATACGAAGCTCTTCCTCGTTGCGCACATTCATGTAACGCTTAATCTTGATTTGCGGCGCTTCAAATTGTCGTATAGCAGCCCTTACTACTGCTTCTGCCGTCTCTCCGACGGAATCCGAACACACGGTAATTGTATATGACGCGTTCCCCATACGCTTCGTCCCCCTGCTAATCCTGGTCTACTTTGTCGAGCAGCAGCTTAATGATTGTCGTCTTCGTAATTCGCCCTACGACATTGCCATCTTCATCAGAAGAATTCTCTGGATACGATACAACTGGAAGGCTATCTACTTGATGATGAATCATTTTGCGCGCTGCTTCCAATACAGATTCCTCTGGACTGATCGTCACAATATTCGGCTGTCTGGTCATCACCATACTGACAGGCATGGAGGATGCATTCGGATTGCCTAATGTTACCTTAAGCAGATCTTTACGGGAAATGATACCCGCAAGCTTGCCTCCTTCGTCCGTCACCATTAAACTGCCGATATTTTCAAGGAATAAAGTGACCACCGCATCCTGCACCGTCGTCTTCACATCGACTACAATTGGCATGCCTTGAACCTGTCCGACCTTCATGTTGCGCAGGACGTATGAATCCGACTTCTTTTTCTCTGCCTTCTCCCCGAGAAAATAGCCTACCTTGGGCTTTGCTGCAATATAATCGAGCATGACAAGCAAGGATAAATCAGCACGAATCGTAGGGCGACTCACCGTGAGCATCTCCGCAATTTGCTCTCCCGTAATTGGGGCATGCTTTTTGACGATTTTGATAATTTCTAACTGTCTTGTTGTTAGTTCGATAACGCATCCCTCCGTTTCATGCTATAAAGGCCGCCTTGTATCACGATATCTTTCCTTACGCTGTACACGCAGGATTCAGCTCGCATTCTGTTCTGACAAGATTATAGCATTCCGAGCGGAGTGCGCGTAACTCCCGATTGTAGGAGAAGCAGCACTCCAGCCCGTTTTTATCTCGCAGGGTTACGATATCTCGCTGATGACACCAATCACACCGCTGCTTCTTGGGATTGTTCTGCCTGAACTTCGCCTGTGCCAAGCATTTGTGCATGCTGCTGCCGCGCTGCGCCATTCATACGAATATGGGCTTGCGCTGCTGCAATTCGCGCAACAGGCAGTCGATAAGGCGAACAACTGACATAGTCCAGTCCAATCTGCTGGCAGAACATAATGGATTCATAGTCGCCTCCATGCTCGCCGCAAATACTAGTCGTAAGCATCGGGTTTCTAGCTCGGCCTTGCACAACCGCCATCTCAATCAGCTTGCCGACTCCCTCTGTATCCAGCACTTGAAATGGATTGTAAGGAAGCAGCTTATTCTCCACATAGTGAGTCAAGAACTTTCCTTCCGCATCATCGCGGCTGTAGCCAAACGTCATTTGCGTTAAATCATTGGTGCCAAAGGAGAAAAAATCAGCAGATCGAGCAATTTCTCCAGCTGTCAATGCTGCGCGCGGCACCTCGATCATCGTCCCTACTTTGTAAGGGCAATTTCGTCGCTCCTCGCCCAGCACTTGTTGCGCTACCAGATCAACAACGTTCCGGAGGAAATGCAGCTCATTGACGTGACCAACAAGCGGAATCATAATGTGCGGCAGCACCGTAACCCTGTCTCGCAAACAGCGAAGCACAGCCTGGAAGATTGCTTCCACCTGCATTTCATAAATTTCCGGGAACATAATGCCAAGTCTGCATCCGCGCTGCCCAAGCATTGGGTTGGTTTCCTGCAGTTCGCGAACACGGCGGATCATGCGTTCCAGTTCCTGAAGTTCTCCATCCTTATCCGCTTGTTCACTATCTAAGGTATGCAGGGCTTCCTTGCGCTCTGTAAGCTCCTCTATGTTCGGCAGGAACTCATGCAGAGGAGGATCAAGCAGCCGTATAGTAACCGGGAGACCATCCATCTCCCTGAACATATCTTCGAAGTCTGCCCTCTGCATCGGCAGTAATCGATTCAGTGCCAGCTGGCGATCAATCTCCTTCTCCGCCATAATCATTTGTTGGACAATAGGCACTCTAGTCGGAGACATGAACATGTGTTCCGTCCTGCACAAACCGATTCCTTCTGCCCCGAATTCTCTTGCCTTACGGGCATCAGACGGTGAATCTGCGTTTGCAAGAACCTTCATCGAGCGAATCTGATCAGCCCATTCCAACACTTGCAGCATTTCTGGCGTTATATTCGCATCTTGAAGCTCAATCCGTCCCGGAATGACTTGACCGCTGCCGCCATCAATCGTAAGCCAATCTCCCTCGTGGATGATGAATCCATTGGCGATCAACTGCTGTTTTTCCTCGTCAATCTGCAGCGTTTCACAGCCGCATACACAAGGTTTCCCCATACCCCGTGCAACTACCGCAGCATGGCTGGTCATCCCGCCTCGCAGCGTGACAATCCCTTCAGCAGCAATGACACCGTGAATATCTTCCGGAGTCGTCTCCATTCGTACAAGAATAACCTGTTTTCCAGCCCGTTTCCATTCATCGGCCACGTCAGCCTCGAATACAGCTTGCCCACAAGCTGCACCTGGAGAAGCGGGGAGTCCTGTCGCAATCACACTATGGTCAGCAGCCGCATGGAGTGAACGATGGAGCAGATGATTCAAATGCTGAACATCTATTCTCATCACTGCCTCTTCCTTACTAATAAGCCCTTCCTTTACTAGATCAGAAGCTACTTGCAATGCTGCTCTGGCGTTGCGCTTCGCATTGCGAGTTTGAAGCAGATATAACTTACCGTTCTCAACGGTAAATTCAATATCCTGCATATCGCGATATTGCAATTCCAATTGCTTCGCACATAAGGATAATTCCTCATACACATGCGGCATCGTCACTTCCAGCTCCGCGATTGGACAAGGCGTTCTTGTGCCTCCGACGACATCCTCCCCTTGCGCATTCATCAAGTATTCACCGAATAGAATCGGCTCTCCAGTCGAAGGGTTCCGCGTGAACAACACGCCCGTTCCACTCGTCTCGCCCATATTGCCGAATACCATGGACTGCACATTGACTGCAGTCCCCTGATCATCTGGAATCTGATGGACTTTCCGATATACCTTCGCCCTTGGGCTGGACCAGGACAAGAACACGGCCTCAATAGCTTCCTGAAGCTGCTGCTTTACAATTTGCGGGAACGTACGCTCCGCTCGCACTTCAATAAGAAGCTTGAACTTCTGAACAAGTGATTTCAGTGATGCTTCTGTGAGCTGATGGTCCTCTGCACACCCGGCAAGCTGCTTTTCTTGCTGCAATAAACGCTCAAAGTGAACTCCCTCAATGTTATAAACGACGGAGCCATACATTTGAATGAAACGGCGATAACAATCATAAGCGAATCGTCGATTGCCCGTGAGCTTAGCCAATCCTTCTACCGTCTTGTCAGTAAGCCCGAGATTGAGTATCGTATCCATCATCCCTGGCATGGATGTCACGGAACCAGAACGCACGGATACGAGCAGCGGGCAGTCTTCACTGCCAAAACGCCGTTCCTGCGCTCTTTCCACCTCGACCAGAGCACGCATCACTTCATCCATGATTCCTGCAGGCATATGGCATCCGCTGCTGTAATATTGCCTGCACACTTCTGTAGTAATGGTGAAGCCAGGCGGGACAGGAAGCCCCGCCTTTGTCATTTCAGCCAGATTAGCGCCTTTGCCGCCCAGGAGCTCGGCATCCTCTTTCCCGCCATTTCGAAACGAGTTCACTCTTGATATTGTCAAGCCGAAGCGCTCCCTTCTTGCTCGCGGCACGATTCTTTATTACACACCATATATTTTGTCTTCACACCATTTGTAGGCAAGGTATCGATAATATCATCACAATAACGGCAAATGATCGTGCCCAAGTCGTTCTCTTTTACATACTCAGTGATGAGCTCATCGATTTGGTTTCGCATGTTGGTTCTACCTCCTCGGATTGGACGAACATATACTTGACGAAATCCGTTACACGGCACGCGTATGCCCATTCATTGTCATACCATGCCAACAGCTTCACTTGGTGACCTGACGTTTGAATCGATAATCCATCAATAATTGCAGATTTGCGGTTGCCAATATAATCACTGGACACCAAAGGCTCCTCGTTATATTCCAGATAAGGCTCCATGCCTTCCCTAATTGCATTCGTAAATACTCGAACAATATCTTCCTTCGTAACTTCACTGTGCAATCCAGCAGTAAGGTCAACCAAGGATACATTTTGCACAGGAACTCGCAAGGAGATTCCTTGAACCCGCTCCGCGAGATGTGGCAGAATATCCTTTAAGGCTTTGCCAACTCCTGTTGAAGTGGGAATAATCGAGCTGCCGCAAGCGCGGCCTCTTCGCCAATCTGAGTGCGAATTATCCAGATGCTTTTGGTCATTCGTATACGCATGTACGGTCGTCATCCAACCGTAGTCCAGGCCAAATTCTTGATCGAGCACATGAAGGAGAGGCGCTAGACAATTCGTCGTGCAGGAAGCTGTCGAGATCAGCGCATGCTGCTGCGGGTTATATGCATGCTCGTTAACACCCATTACAATGGTACAGTCCAGATCCTTGCCCGGTGCTGTCACCACTACCCGCTTCGCGCCCGCCTCCATATGAAGGGACGCTTCTGAACGACTCTTAAACTTGCCTGTCGCATCGACGACGACATCAATTCCATGCTCTCTCCATGGAAGCAGTTCTGGTCTGCGCTCGCTCACCACCGGAATTCGGTGCCCTTGAATGAAAAGGCATTGTTCTCCTGCCTTCATATCTACATCCCAGCGACCGTGAATCGAATCATACTTCAAGAGATGCACCAATTGATCGGGTGCGCAGGTAGAATTAATAAGGCCGAGTGAAGCACCGTCACCATCCATGAACAGACTGCGAATAACCAATCTTCCGATTCTTCCTGTACCGCTAACACCGAGTCGTTTCTGCATATATCGTTTGAACCTCCTTTGTTCACTTTATATATTACGTCATAATTAATTGGATTTCAATAATTAATACACACTATATGTAATTTTGTTTCGGAAATGAATAAGAAAAACGTGGATTAGCGCAATAATTAGACATATATAATACACACTATATTCAAGAAGCAGCATGTCTTAATCACCTTTATTAGCGATTCCAAAGCAAAATCAGCGGTACCCTTCAGACAACAAAAAAGATGACCTCTCATCCTCAGAAGGTCATCTACGGTATAACTCATCTATTCTTCACTCCCCTGGCCGTTTTGGCTCAGGTTCCTTTGCAGCTCCTTTTACTCGAAATACAAATGATTATGGTTTTTGCAACCCGGATTAAATGAAACATTGCAAACCGGACACTTATAATGAGAATTCAAATACTGCTCAATGGTGAGCTCTGCATAACAGCTTCCACAAAGGATCGCCTTCGCACCCTGCTCTTCCATAGGCCATACGATTGGCTGATGATCGGCCATCTCTGCATGACAATAATAACAGCCGTAATACACATCACAGCATTTGAACTTAATTGCAATCACATCTACCTCGGAATGATAGTGCCGGCATCTTGTCATCGTATCTATCGCACCTGTCACATGAATCATTTCATTACCTCGCTTTATAGTGTTTCTGCTTTCGAATCTCTCTCAAGCGGTCGTCTCGTCTATATTCGTCTTATTCAAGCATACCATATTCCTTCAATTCACCACCCTGTACCTAAGCAAATTACAGTCAGACGGTTTTCTTTCTGTAAAATAGGTAAACACTGTTACCGACCCGATCAAAATTTAAGGAGGATCGATATGAAAAAACTTGCAATTGCATGTATGCTGGCAAGCTGTCTGCTGCTAAGTGCGTGTACAGCCAAGGAGGCACTTGCGGAAGAGAAAACTCCATTTGTGAACGTGAACATTATTAACACAAAAGGAGAATCGATCGGTACTGCACAGCTAACCCAAGTAGGTAACAAGGTTCAAATGGCTGTCGATGTACGGGATCTGTCACCCGGTAAACATGGCATTCACTTTCATGCGGTAGGACGTTGTGATACTCCTGACTTCAAGACGGCAGAGGCACATTTGAATCCAACCCATAAGGAGCATGGCTTCGAAAATCCGAAGGGCTACCACAGCGGCGACTTGCCTAATTTAGAAGTAGGTGCAGATGGCAAGGCCCAAGCTACCTTCACAACCGAGATGGTCACGCTGGAGAAGGACAAGCCTAATTCCCTGGTGAAGCCTGGCGGCACAGCGTTAATTATTCATGCGCAGCCGGACGATTACAAGACTGACCCAGCAGGTAACTCAGGCGATCGCATCGCATGCGGAGTTATTCAATAGTAATGTGATCAACACAATGAGGGGCTTCCATTCGTCATCCTTGATGATGTAATGGTAGCCCCTCATTATGTTCTAGACGAGTCATCTATTTACGTGTAAATAGAGTCATTGCCTCATCCAACGATTTAAGTTGGCCAAGGGCAGAGTAATCCAGCCATGGCTGCTGTGCAATCGCATGAACATTACTGTTTTTGACTGCCTTTAGATTTTTCCAGATGGCGCTATCCTCCAACTCTTTGAATAGCTGCTGAGCAGCCGAATCAGCAGCTACCTCAAGCAGAATATGATCGGGATCGAAATCTGGCAGCACCTCGCTGGAGATAGCTTGCGGCCCTTCTTTTCCTCGTCCTATATTTTCCAAACCCTTCGCAGGTTTAATTCCCAAATCTCGATAAAGCAATGATCCATAATTGCGATCTAACCCGTATACTCTGAGCTCTTTTTTCATGACGCGCAGCACTAACACCGTTTCGTCTCCAAGCGCTTGCTTGATAGATTCTTTTGCTGTAGCGGCTTTTTGTTTATAATCAGCAATAAACGCCTCGGCCTCTTTTTCCTTGCCTAACGCCTTGCCGAGCTGTTGCAACTGCTCTTCCCAGGTCGACTGCTTGAAACTCAGTACCATTGTCGGCGCGATCTTTTCGAGTTCATCCTTGCCCTTTATCAGTTCTTCCTGCGCGATGATAAGGTCTGGTTCCGCGTTCACGAGCGCTTCGAGGTTGGGATCTTGGGAATTCCCTAAATTTTGTGTATGTTGCAAGAGATCGGCTACATGCGGGAGAAACTCTTTTCCTTTTTGTGTGACGGCTCCGATCGGAGTAATTCCCAATGCAAGCAAGTCGCTTGTAAAAGGAATAGATAATACCGCAATCCGTTTGTCTGCTCCCGCAATATCTGGTGGATGCTTTGTATCGGAAGTGACCGTTTGAACCTGTGATGAATTCCCCGATTCGCTCTGTTTATTCGAGGCCACTTGTCCGCTGCATGCTGCAGTAATCATTACGAGTAAAGTACAGATGCAAGTAATTATCTTCATGCGATGACGTGTAATCATGATGCAATATCCCCTTTAAAGTCGTCTAAGGTTTAAATGAAAATGAAATCATTATTATGATAGGTAAAGAACGATAAAACACATGCCCGATGTTGCGCGCACCATACAGCTTTACGTTCTTCCACATCCGATCATAGATTGGCATAGACATCATTGGCGCTTCTTTATCGATAGGTATGACAAATGGATTCACGCTTAGTGTTTATATCCGACATCACGGTCAATGTCGCGTATTTTTCCACTTGGCTGCAGTAATTGCTGCTTCGCCTGATTCATGCGCAGATCGGTCAAATACTCGATTGGACTCTTCTTCCTTTGCGTTTGAATAGCTAAGAGTAATATGAAGGATTCATACCAGCATATCTGCTAGTTTGTCCAAGGAAATCAGCGATAGAGATTGGCTGTTCCAAAATAATTATCGAATCAAACGTCTAATGCGATGATGCTGCTCGACCCGTATTTCCCCGCTTACAGGCAACGTCAACTCCTTCTCCTTACTCTTCTCACATCACTCCACCCCATTGCGTGATAGATGTCGAACTCGGTTTTGTATAGGTGCAGTCCATGTTTAGCATCGCATTCAACTACAGAAACGGATCCAACTGGCAATAGAAAAACAATATTCGGCAGCACCCCGGCAGCAATACATCCGTCGTTCATGTACAATTTTCCCGTTCCCCCTTCACCACTTCCTATCCTCTCGATCCTATCATTCGCTGCTCACGAATTACTCAAATAATAATGATTATCAATATCAACTACTTATTTTCTCATGTTCGTTTTCATTTGTCCACAGATGATGCATAATAACCACTCCATACACGTAAAAAAGCTGCTCCAATTCCACACCTTCGATGTTACGAACAACTCCAATAGCATCAACAATACCTGCATAATTGTACGATGAATGCCATAAATTAAAACTCCCAAATTACATTATTTTGGTATTGTAATAATTATAAACTTACATCGAGCTAGAAGAAATGGAGGGGAAAATTCCTATGGATGTAATGGATGTGGGGTCTTTTTTGCAGCGTGATAATGAGAATCTTCAGGAACTAAGCATAAAGATCGATCAAGCAGGATGGATGGTAACTTCTACAGGTGAGGGATCCTGGAATGATGCGTTGGAAGTTGCCCAAAATGAATGGGTGCGTTATTTATCGGATACGGATCGGTTCGCCCTCATTACGAAGCACCTAGAGAATAAGCAGCTTACGTCATTACAAAAACGACAGCTTACAGAGCTTCGTCACTTGATGATCAATCAACAGTTAGATCCGAAGCTTGCCGAACACTCTACTCGCATGACAAAGGAACTCGTAGACATTTTCAATTCCTACCGTCCTACCCTAAAGAACCAGCATGTATCGAACAATGATATTCGCACGATTCTGGAAACGAGCCTTGATCCGGACGAACGTAAGCAGGCTTGGCTCGCTAGCAAGCAAATTGGCAAGCAGGTCTGCGATCGTTCACTACGGCTTATCCAGCAGCGCAATGAAGAGGCGCGCACACTTGGTTACGACAATTATTATCAGATGCAATATAGCGCGCAGGATCTCGATCTTGATGGCGTATTTGCCTTAATCGATGAGCTGCTTGTCCAGAGTGAAGAACCGTATCGGCTCGTGAAGCAGCAAATTGACGAGGAACTGGCTCAAAAATTTCGTATTACAGTATCGCAGCTTAGGCCGTGGCATTATTCAGATCCATTCTTTCAGAGTACGCCTGCTGTCAGTGAATGGAATATGGCCGATTATTTGCAAAATGACCGGATGGAAGCAATTACTGCAGAGACGTTTCAACGTATGGGACTTGATATCAAAGATGTTATCGCACGCAGTGACCTATATCCGCGTGATAAGAAATATCCATATGGGTATTGCACGGCGATGGGACGTACGGGCGAACCACGGATCATGATGAGCATCAATCCGAGCGAATTTTGGATGAGCGTAATGCTGCACGAGTTCGGTCATGCGGCATATGAGAAAAATATTGACGCAGCGCTGCCTTTCCTGCTGCGGAAGCCTGCCCATACGCTTACTACCGAAGCGATTGCGATGCTCTTTGGCAGAATGACAAAGGAAGAGGAATGGATTACCCGCTTCATCAAGCCGGAACCAACCGCCTTTTCTTCCCATGCTTCTGCCCTGCCCGGTACTCTTCAACGCGAGATGCTGGTCAGTATGAGATGGTATATTACATTTGTGAAGTTCGAGCGGGAGCTGTATGAGCGTCCACATACGAACGTGAATGAACGTTGGTGGCAACTCGTAGCAGAGATCCAGCACTTGCATGCGCCTGAGGATACCCGGCATCCGCACTGGGCTGCCAAGATGCATTTCACGCTTGCTCCTGTAAGCTATCAAAGCTATTTATTGGGTGAGCTGACTGCTTCCCAACTGCAACATTATATGATGGCGAATATTTCGCATGACTTGTTCTCTCTGGAAGCAGGAACTTTTGTAAAGGAGCAATTTTTCCTCCCTGGCGCGACATGGACATGGAATGATCTGTTGAAGCGTGCAACGGGCGAGCCGCTTAATCCAAAGTATTTTGTCCAACAGTTCGTAAGCTCGCACTGCAATCGATAACACTATACCGTACTCGTACATATGAGGAATGCAGGGCAGAATATCATCTCTCGCTGCACATTCCCCTTTCACGTTCTAATGAAAAGTTGTATTCACCGTATTCGCTGGACTTCCTACTTCAACCGGATCAATTCGGCGTAATAGAAACGACGAATCTTGCAAAAAGGCTTGCAAATACGCATGAGCAAACGGTTGTTCTAATTGAGATTTTCCGTTTCTTCCGGATTTGTAGCATGATGACAATAGTTCTCGACAGGTTGGCGGATTAGAAGGCGATATAAAGCTATGGGAACAATGGTGTACCTATGAGCGAGTAGATGTGATGAAGCTCGTAATGCACTATCGTAACACTTGATATAACCGGATAAAAAGAAAACAGCACCCATGTTGCCGCATGAGTGCTGTTCCGCTATTTCACTTTCATGTAATGAGCAGCTTGGCTGCTGCGAATAACGATTAGGTTCGTCATAAGCGGCTGCAGCAGAGTAAATATCAATACACAAAGCACCGAGCTGAACAAATTAATAAAGAGGGGCATGCCTGTGTATAGGAGATGCAATAAACTTGTTGTCAGTGTCAGTGGAGCAATAGCCAGTACAAAATGGATCCCGGAATGATAAATTGACGCAGCTGGATTAGGCTTGAACAGGATGAATGAAATAACAATACCGTGAATGAGAAGCGGAAGCAGGAATAAATAGCTTGCTCCAGGGAAAAGTCCTATTGCAACTATCAGAAGCAGGAAGTAGAACAGCATCCCTGTCAGCATCATTTCTAATCCATTAACAACATGACGTGTGAGTCGAGTGATTAAGAGATGTACAAATAATGCAGCCAGTACGAATGCGAGATTAACTGAAGCAGGTATGGAAGCAAGATTAAGCTGCATACCTGCAATCAAATTCCCAATATACACTCCCCCAACAAAGAGCAGATAAGAAAGAATAACGGACGAAATCACACTTCCTAATATAATAAGGAAACTATTAGCCATTCCTTTCAGCGTGATCGCTCTTTTCTTGAGAAGGACAGCAATAGCTAGCAGCCACCCAACACCAATAAGAACGGACATAGGTACGGTCCAAGCATCGGGATAATGCAGCAGCATCGTGAACCAATTGAAATACACGTGTTCTGGTTCAATCAATTGCTTCAAATCCATGCTTCCGAATCGTTTGGCTGCCGCAAGTGCGTTTTCCCCATGATGCTGCAACGTTGCAAGAGAGACGTTCTCAGGCGCATCTTGTGCTGTATGGTATTTGTCCCAGCCGTCAATATACCCGAAGTTAAGTCCTGGAATGCCAGCTTGAAGTGAAACGGTTAAATCCGTATCATTTGGCATCATCCGATATATTTCGCCTAACATAGAGCTGCTAACCGGCGATACTGCGAATGAAGCAAAGCCGGATATAAGAGCTCCATTATCCTTACTCGTTTGAAACATAAGAGAAGACCCTTTTGAGCCTCGCGCCTCAAAATTGAGAACCAGGCCTATCTCCTCCCGCAGCTTTTCATCTAACCAGAATAGCTCTGCACCAAGCAGCCCTTTCTCTTCACCATCTGACAGAACGAACCAAATATCTCGCTCAAGCGGCGGACTAGATTGTAGGACCCGTGCCGTTTCCAATAGCGTGGCGACCCCAACCGCATCGTCGTTAGCACCTGGTCCAAAAGGCGTTGAATCATAATGTGCCAACAGCATTAATGCTTTGCCTGGCTTGGTTCCTTTATGTATGCCGATAATATTATGCAGCTCTAAAGACTCTGTTGCGCCTTTAACTATACCTGTCCATGGATACGTTTTGACAGAAGGCTGCAGCCCTAACAATTTCATTTGCTCCACCAAATACGCTCTAACCTTAGCGTTCTCAGCCGTACCTGATGGATGTGGCTTCCGGGCAATTGCCTGCACATGCTTAAACGCTCTTGCAGCAGAAAATTGTAGTTTTGGCGCATCCTCTCCCTTAGGAGCAGGCGGCTGCTCGAACCATAAAGTTGAGAGTATAAGCAGCACACACAAGATTACGATACCCATCGACCTAACCCACATACTTATTGAATACTGTTCAGTCAAAGTCTTGTTCAAGATCGACTCACCTCCATAATCCCCAACATAACAAAAGGTATTTTTTACCTTTTCTGATACTAATATCATATCCGACCTTTATGTTAAGAACAAGAAATAAATAGAAATAAATGATCATGTATTGCTTCCTTATTTATGTCGAACTTACCCCATCACATCGTATCCAACAAATTAAAGCAAACATTTTGTTAACGTATTATATATTATGTTAACTTCTACTACCACAATGCACAAAATCGCTATATAATACGATTTGTGCTGTACGCAATTTTATATCGAAGGCCTTACATAGGAGAGTGACTATTGTTGAATTGGTGGGACATGTTTGTCGGATTTATTTTAGGAGTTGTTGAAGGCCTGACAGAATTTGCTCCGGTATCATCTACCGGACATATGATTCTTGTGGATGACTTTATGCTGCATTCCAAGGAAATATTCTCGCCTCAAATGGCGAATATGTTCAAGGTCGTCATTCAGCTTGGCTCCATTCTAGCTGTTGTCGTCGTATTTTGGGATCGTTTTTTCCAGCTTCTCGGCTTGAAGCGTGCACCAGTTGATCCGGAACTGGGCAGAGCCGGTCATTCCAGATTGAAGCTGACTCAAGTATTGGTCGGATTAATCCCTGCAGCCGTGCTTGGATTACTGTTCGAAAAGTATATTGATCAATACTTATTTTCTATTCAGACCGTCTTGATCGGTCTCGTGCTAGGTGCAGTGCTTATGGTTGCAGCGGATTGGTTCCGGCCTGCAAAGCCAACAGCCAAGACTGTCGACCAGGTTACGTACATGCAAGCGCTAGGCATCGGCTTGTTCCAGTGTCTTGGACTATGGCCGGGCTTCTCCCGCTCCGGCTCTACAATCTCCGGCGGCGTACTGCTTGGGATGAGTCACCGTGCAGCTGCTGACTTTACATTCATTATGGCCGTACCTGTCATGGCAGGTGCCAGCGGATTATCCCTTCTGAAGCATTGGAAGGATTTCTCGATGGATGCACTTCCATTCTTTATTGTCGGGTTCATAAGCGCGTTTTTGTTCGCCCTGCTGTCTATTCGCTTCTTCTTGAAGCTCATCAACCGAATTAAGCTGGTCCCGTTTGCGATTTATCGCGTCGTATTGGCCGCAGTGATTTATTTTGTTTTCTTATAAAATGAACAGCACGACAACAATCTTACAGCATAGCAAAACAAGCCTTTGACCTAATGGTCAAAGGCTTGTTTTCGATTACCGTTATCGTGGTCAATGGAATAAAGAAATGACCTCTCATCCCTATCTATCCATTTTCTCAAGTTACCGAGTTATCTTCACCTTGAATCCGTCCAGCTCCGCTTCTGCATCCCGAAATAGCTGCAGCAGCTGCTCACAGTATTCCCCCAGTTGCTTTTTACTAGCCTCATAATGGCTCCAATGAATTGTAAGCGGCAGTGAAGAGGCTTCCGTCAAACAATCCCACAGCGCATCCAAATTCCGTCCATAATAATCGGGAAGCTCCAGCACCTCGCTGAGCACATCATGCACCGCATTTCGAGAGGATATAGCACGCCCATCCAATTCAACAACTCGTCTTGTCATCGTCCTCATTCCTTCCCTTTCATCTGCTGGAATGTTTTATAATGATCCTCGGTCTTGTAAATAAGTCCGTCATTTGAGAAGAGAAGACGGTCTTTCCCACGAAAGCCATCAGAATAGTGGATGTCTGCCTCATACCAAATGCGGCCCTTCTTCTTGGGCAGCTTGCCTTCCCGATTGCGGAAGATATCTCCGCCAATACTCTTGCCTGGAGCTACTTCATTCAGATTTCCTTCCTTTGCATTCCATCCGAGCTTCTCCGCTTCCTTCTTCGTAATGAAATTATCTGGCAGAGAATGATGCTTCCTTATATAATTCGCTACTTCCTCGAAGTCTGTTAGAGGTTTCGATTGAACTGGCTCGTTAGACTCCACTGTTGGCGAAGGACGTTCAATGGCCTTCTTCCCTTTATCAACCTGTGTTGTGTCGCATCCTGTCATTACCATCAAGGTAAGGAACAAGACGAACAGCGATTTCATCCATTTCAACGTAAAATTCCCTCCATATGTGCTAATCACCTGCTATTGTGAATCAGGAATTATTGTAACATGAATAAGCCCATAGATTAAAATCTACTTTTAGATTACCAGCGTAGCCATCAAAACAAACCTTCGCATCTCTAGTTCAGACGAGTCAAAATCAAAACCACCCGTCCAACGGGTGGTTTGCACTTGGGGTATAACCCCCTGTTGCCAAACTGCGCCTAAAGACGCT
>NZ_JASIUF010000010.1:0-140931 GCF_030363895.1 Paenibacillus sp. S-12 | reverse complement strand
ATACGAGATGATGTTCAGTCTTTTTGTCGATGTAAAATTCGGTTTTACTGCCAAAGATATTGCCTTCATTATTACAATCGGCTCTATATTGGGTGTGGCAGCTCAGATCTTGTTATTTGATAGGATGGTGGCGAAATTCGGCGAGAAAAAGATCATTCACGCATCTTTAACCACAGCGGCCATCTTTATATTGGCAACGGTGTTCGTAAGCAGTTATGTAGCGATTATGGTTGTGACAAGCATCGTCTTTTTCGCATGCGACATCCTACGCCCTGCTGTCACCTCCTTGCTGTCCAAAATGGCCGGAGATAATCAAGGCTTTGTTGCAGGTATGAACTCAACGTACACAAGCTTGGGCATTATAGCAGGACCTGCTATTGGCGGTTATTTATTCGATATGAATATCAACACCCCGTATATCTTTGCATCCATCGTGCTGCTTGCAGCCCTTATGATATTTGTGATATGGAGTCGTAAAGTGAAGCAGCAAACAGAATAACCACAAGCAAAGCGACGGCGGTTGCATAGAACGCCGTCGCTTTGCTTGTGAGTCTTCCACATATTCATTCCATTAACTGCTTCCTGACGATTGCTAATAAATATCGCTACTTTAAGTGCTGCAATTTGTATTGAGATAGCTGGTACCCTTTAGTCACCGTATATAAGTATCCATCGCCGGCATAATAATACTTTCGAGATGATTCATCATATGGATATTCATACATAACTTTTAAAGTCTTGCCGTTCAGCACTTTATTCCCATTCTCAATATTCATTACAATATGATGATCCAATGCCTCGGAAATGGCAGGTATCGGAAGATTAGACTTGATGGAAGTGTTGGCAACTAAGCCTTTAGCATTGTATAAGCTCATGACGCCATCTGCATATACGACATAATTTTGTCCTATGGATTGAATCCACGCATTTCCTGGAATAACTCGTTCCCATCGTGTTTTTCCTTTTGCATTGAGGGCAATCAATTTATTTCCGCTCTTTGGTATATTCACACGGAGAAGAATATCACTGTTGTTAATGACCCAGGTTGCTTCACCTACATAGGTTACCGCTCCATTAGGGAGATTGTAAGTGAACAGCTTGTTTAATTTCGAACCATACACTGCTACCTTCGAATTCCCGATCTCCCCGATTTGAGACACAACATATTGACCGCCAATGACGTTATATATCTGTCCCAGTGCCACTTCAGCAAGCTTTTTGCCATTAGCACTATAGGCATATGCTCGCGGTTTGCTTTTCGCTGTAGGTGCAACCTTTTTATCAGGGTCGATTAGTAAAATCGTACCATCGTTCATCACATGCACGTCCTCGGCATTTGGTACTGGAATTGTCCAATTGCTTTTCCCGGAGGCATTCACGGAGAATAATTTAGTCCCTTGACCATCTTTTACGAGAGCGTACACCGAGCCGATCTTGCTATAAGCAATCTTCGTCCCCCATGGATAGGGAGTTCCTTTTTGATAGAATGTGAAAGACCATTTTGGCTTGCCGCTGCTCTCATCTACGGCAGTGACAACACCTGCTTCCCATACTTTCGTTTGAGAGGCGATATAGGTATTCGAAGCCAAATATACGGTTTTCGTATTCGGAATATGATAGGGCGCCTCAATAAATTGATTCAACTCAGACAAGTTTTTTTGCCAACTTGGCTTCGGCAGCGGTTTGCTTACACTACTAGCTGAGACGCTAGTTACAGCACTCAAGCAGAATACAACTGCCAACACGGCACTGCTCCATCTTTTGATCCTTTTGTTCGACAACATGATGTTTCACCACTCCTGTTAATGTATGTAACTACATGGATATATGAACATGTAATATATTAACATGGTCTTTGCAAATTTTCAGGATAAATTCAGGAAAACTTGTAATTAGCTGCACTCCCATACACCGGCAATCCCGCCAGGAATCTCGGGTACATAAATCTGTAAGACGGGAACCATTGGCCCGTCTTGATCAGTCGGCCAACCTAACTCTGGATGGATGTAGAAATGACCGCCAAACCAGCTCCGTCTGCTGTCTTCAGGACGGAATCCTCCAATTTGGGCGGTCGCAGGTTTCTTCCCAAAACTAATCAGCGTATTGAAAACATCCATTTTCGTCATGAACCTCCCCTATATATGGTCATTCGTTATTTTGTATCATTGTAGCAACCTGTTAAGGAGGGTGGCTTTAGTGGAAATGTTTCGTTTGTATTATAGCTTGCCGGGTCATGTATATGAACTTTTCACTGGAAGGAAATACAATCGATCAGACATAATTACCTTAATATGTTAATATAGTACGGAGAATAAGAATGATATATGATGAATCCCACATTACACATTTTACATACTTCTGCATCCGAACTTAGGAGTAAAGGGGCTGTGCATTCATGAAAAATAAAGGGTATATTCCGGCTATGAAGTTCCATTGGTTAACCCCTGTATATGATCCGGTGTTAAAATGGGCTATGAAAGAGAACAAGTTCAAGACCCATTTGGTTCAGCAAGGGAATATAAAGCCAGGTCAACGTATTCTCGATTTGGCTTGTGGAACGGGTACATTAACGCTAATGTTGAAGCAAGCGCAGAGGGAAGCTGAAATTGTAGGGCTTGATGCTGACCCAGAGATATTGGCGATTGCGAAGAATAAGGCAGTACAGAATAAGGTGGACATTGATTTTCAGCAAGGAATGTCCACGGATCTCCCTTTTCCAGATGCTCATTTGGATCAAGTTTTTTCAAGTCTCTTTTTCCACCATTTAACCCTCGAAATGAAGCGCCTAACGGTAGAAGAACTGCATCGCACCTTGCGTCCTGGCGGGACGATTAATATCATTGATTTTGATAAACCGCAAAATAGTTTGATGCGTCTTGCCTTTTACCCGATTCAATGGCTGGATGGCTTCATAACGACCCGGGATCACGTCCACGGTATTCTTCCTGAATTGTACCAGGAAAGTGGATTTGAGAATGTGCAGCAAACCGGTCAGTTTGCGACTATCTTCGGTACGATGCGCTCCTATCGTGCACAGAAGCCGTCGGTATAATGGCATCCTTATTTCATACAACATGAATGAAAATTGTTCTAATCTGCTCTATTGAAAAAGATATATTCTTTCTATCACATTCCCATGTAAAAACGACTCTGACGCAAATTGCGAAAGAGTCGTTTTTTCGTTCTGTATTAAATATGAAAAAGAAGCATATTATTTTAGTTTTAGCTTTTTTGGTCGTTGCGCACGGATTCGGCACATATGCGGCGCTTGACCGTTATTTGAGCAGCAATGCTGAGGTCGAGATTGTAATGGAAATGCCAAATGCGTCAGTGAATGCAGATGGAACGGACTCCGCTGCGAAGCCGGCAGGAAAGACGTTCTCGACTAATGAGCCGAACGGAAAATGGAATGTCGATCTGATGAATATGGCGGTCATGTCCGGTGAAGGAGTCGTCGACATGGCTTCGCTTGATTCCGGAAATACCAGCGAGATGGCCATGTGAAGGAGCGCGAAGCTTTGTCGGCGGTTGACACATATCCGCAAGCAACATTCTCGACTAAATCTTCTACACCGTTACCGCCAGACCTTACCGATAAACTTCGAATCAGAGGCTATGTACAAGGATGGCCAATAACTTCTATCCGGTAAGACAAAAGTGACTTTTGCCGACTTCAGCATGACTAGTCTTCATTCTATCTTTTTAGATACTAAGAATGAATTAGCTGTATAGTTGGAACTATTTTGCAAAAAGCTTAGAGCTGATGGAGAAACATATTTTAATAGAAACGGCAATCCCGCAGTATCTTACACTTGCTGATTGTCGTTTTCTAATATGTATGGCGATATTTTGTTTAAGGAAAACAGAAAAATCCGTATTGATCCTTATTGACTTTATGTTATTATTTACCATGTAGATATTCCTGTTCTTTATGTAATTGATTTTACGCAAGACATATTACACTAAGAATGGGAGCTTTTTTAATTCCAGGTTGAGATCAAAAACCTGAGATTATCTCAAGTGAGGAGTGATAAAGGCTAATTGTTTGATTCTATTTCTTCTTATTTTCTATATAAGGAGGCTTTCTATGAAAAAGATGATCGATAAGAAAGTATTCATGCTGGCAATTGTGATCGTAACCGTTCTTGCATTTCCTTTTACTGCTTTTGCTGCTCTAATTGCCCCATCGTTAGCGGTTAGTGCATCGAATGCAGCTTGTACCTTAAGCTGGAATGCGATTAATGGAGCAACAGGTTATGATATTTATCGCAATGGCAATTGGTATAAATGGACAAATACGTTGTCCTACGCTGATACGGGATTGACCAACGGATCAATCTATACGTATGCGGTTGCTGCGCAAAATGATAAAACTAGTCCTGTAGAGACATCTCCGCAAAGCACCAGCAAAGCTTGCACGCCGACTGCCTCAGGCGGCAGCACATTGCCCGCCCCTACTTTATCGCTTCGTGCATCGAATGGAACCTGCAGCTTAAGCTGGAATGCTATCAATGGCGCTACAGGCTATGACGTCTATCGCAATGGCGATTGGTATAAATGGACCAGCGCTTTGTCCTTTTCCGATACGGGATTGACGAACGGAACAACCTATACGTATACCGTTGCCGCACAGAATGACACGACAACTCCTGTTACTACTTCGCCGCAAAGCTCCAGTAAAACTTGCAAACCTGTTTCTGACGGTACCGGTGGCGGCTTTGTCGTTACCGAGGCTCAATTCAATCAAATGTTTCCTAACCGCAATCCATTCTATACTTATTCCGGTTTTGTATCCGCTCTGTCCTCCTACCCTGCCTTTGCCAATACAGGAAGCGACACGATTAAAAAACAAGAAGCTGCTGCTTTTCTAGGAAATGTAGCCCAAGAAACAGGACATTTAAAATACATCGTCGAGTTGGATACGGCAAATTATCCGTTTTATTGCGATAACAAAAATGTTCAGTATCCATGTGCTCCTGGTAAGCAGTACTATGGAAGAGGCCCGCTCCAAATAAGCTGGAACTACAACTATGGTGCCGCTGGCGCTGCATTGGGACTTCCGCTACTGACCAATCCAGACTTGGTCGCGCAGGATTCTTCAGTAGCATGGAAAACGGCCTTGTGGTTCTGGAACACACAGAACGGAGCAGGAACGATGACTCCACATAATGCAATTGTCAACGGCGCAGGCTTCGGGGAGACTATCCGTTCCATTAATGGGACACAGGAATGTAACGGCTCAAATCCAGCCGCAGTAGAGAACCGAGTCAATTTCTTCACGAATTTCGCTAAACTGCTCGGTATCTCAACGGGAAGCAAACTCAGATGCTAGTTTTAGCATTGGTGTATATGGCACTCGTATGACTACCAAAGGACTATCAAAGCAGTGTTTCATGTGAATTCATACAATAAAAAAACCGACTCTGTCATATAGCATCAGAGTCGGTTTTTTACATTATCCGTTAAAATACTTTCGTTGTCCAGGACTCACAGTTCCATGTTTCTGTCACGATATCACGATAGAATTCAGGTTCGTGAGAAATTAGCAGGACGCTGCCCTTGTATGCCTTAAGAGCACGCTTCAGCTCTTCCTTTGCATCGACGTCCAAATGGTTCGTAGGCTCGTCAAGTACAAGCAAGTTCGTCTCTACGTTAATGAGCTTGCACAGGCGAACCTTCGCCTTTTCCCCACCACTAAGCACAGCAATTTTACTCTCAATATGCTTCGTTGTCAGACCGCACTTAGCGAGTGCTGCACGTACTTCGAATTGCGTAAAGGAAGGGAACTCTTTCCAGATTTCTTCGATACATGTATTGTAGTTTGTATCTTTTACTTCCTGCTCGAAGTATCCGATGTCCAGGTTATCGCCCTTCTCTACGGAGCCCGAGATTGCAGGAATTTCGCCCAAGATACTGCGAAGCAATGTCGTCTTCCCGATACCGTTCGCACCGACGAAGGCGATCTTCTGGCCGCGCTCCATACGGAGGTTCAATGGACGGGACAATGGCTCATTGTAACCAATAACCAAGTCCTTCGTCTCGAATACAAGCTTGCTGGAAGCACGGGAATCCTTGAAGTTGAACTGCGGCTTCGGCTTCTCCTTTGCCAGTTCGATCACTTCCATCTTGTCGAGCTTCTTCTGACGGGACATCGCCATGTTGCGTGTCGCGACACTGGCTTTGTTGCGTGCAACGAAGTCTTTCAAGTCAGCGATCTCCTGCTGCTGGCGCTTATAGGCAGATTCCAGCTGCTGCTTCTTCATTTCATAGACTTCCTGGAACTTGTCGTAGTCGCCCACGTAGCGGTTAAGCTCCTGGTTCTCCATATGGTAGATCAGGTTAATAACGCTGTTCAGGAACGGAATATCATGTGAGATGAGAATGAACGCATTCTCATACGCTTGCAGATAACGCTTGAGCCATTCGATATGCTGCTCATCCAAATAGTTCGTAGGCTCGTCCAAGAGCAGGATGTCTGGCTTCTCAAGCAAGAGCTTCGCGAGCAGCACCTTCGTACGCTGACCGCCGCTCAAGTCGTGTACGTCTTTATCTAAGCCGATATCAACCAAGCCAAGTCCGCGGGCCGTCTCTTCGACTTTCGCATCGATCAAGTAGAAGTCTTGATTCGTGAGCGTATCTTGAATCGTACCGACTTCCTCTAGAAGCTTCTCCAGTTCTTCTGGAGTTACGTCTCCCATTTTTCCATACATATCGTTCATTTCTTGTTCCATATCAAATAAATATTGGAACGCGCTTCTCAATACATCGCGAATCGTTAATCCCTTGCTAAGTACGGCATGCTGATCAAGATAGCCGACGCGTACGCGCTTGGACCATTCAACTTTGCCTTCATCCGGTTGCAGCTTGCCGGTAATAATATTCATAAAAGTGGACTTGCCTTCTCCATTGGCGCCAATAAGTCCAATGTGCTCGCCCTTGAGCAGGCGGAAGGATACGTCCTTGAAGATCGCACGGTCTCCAAAGCCGTGGCTGAGTCGTTCTACGTTTAATATGCTCATTCATGACACCTTTTCTTTTATTCTTTGTACTCGATATATTATAAACGTTATCGAGCTTAAAAGTAAGCGTAAATTCACTTAGCCGCATTATGAACGAAAATCATTCACTTTCCGAATCGTTGTGCCGAGTTCGTATGTACATTATGACTCCCTTCTTCAAAAAAGTATAAATGAATCATCATCTTTGACAAATGATCGCCTTTCGAATAAAATGAATGATAGTCAGTCATTTATGATCGAGTTAGAAGGAGGTCATACTCATCGAAGACAAAAAGGAACGTATTGTTCGTGCGGCTATAGAAGTATTGTGCAGCAAAGGCATTGAAAAGACGAAGGTATCTGATATCGTGAAGGGAGCCGGTATTGCACAGGGCACATTTTATCTTTACTTCCCTTCTAAGCTGGCTGTCATGCCATCCATTGCAGAAGTCATGGTGCAGAAGATTATTGAGGCGCTGCAAAGCTCGGTTGATCAGGATGCCCCCGTTCATGAACAGGTTAAAGCATTTATTGCAACCGTATTCCAGCTTCATCATGATGGCCGAGAGCAATTAGCGCTGTTGTATGCAGGATTGGCTTCCAGTGAGCATTTAAAGGAATGGGAATCCATTTATAAGCCTTACTATGATTGGGTTTCTACACTATTGGAAAAGGCTCAAGCCAATGGCACAATTCGGAAATCGCTAAATACAGCTAGAACGGCACGGATTGTAATTGGAGCTATTGAATCCGCAGCTGAGCAAGTATATCTGTTCGATCAAGCAGATGAATCAGAAATACAAGCGCAAGCGGAAGAAGTATACGCCTTCGTCACTCACGCACTTGGGATTCAGGGCCTGTAGTTCAAGGGCCTAACTTTTTGTCTATAAAATGACTGAATGTCATTCATATTAGGAGGGGCGTAAAACATGAATCGTTCTTGGATGTATGTCATACTCACTTGCCTGTTCGAGCTGCTGTGGGTTTTCGGTTTTAATGTGGCTTCATCGTGGTGGCATTGGGCTATCATTCTCGGAATTATCACAGTAGATTTTCATTTCTTGGCAAAGGCTTGCGAGAAGCTTCCTACCGGTACCGTTTATGCGATCTTCGCAGGAGCTGGAACAGTCGGTACTGCACTGATGGATGTATTGTTCTTTGGCGGGAGTCTTAGCGCAGGCAAAATTGTATTTATGATCGTACTGATTGCAGGCGTAATCGGGCTTAAATTGGCGGATCAAGCTGGCTCGGATAAACAACAGAAAGGAGTTGCGTAACGATGGGTTGGCTGTTTGTATTCTTGGCAGCAATGTGCGAGATGGTCGGGGTAGTCGGACTAAAGAAGTACTCCCAGCATAGAACGCTGCAAAATGGAGTATTCTTCTTAGGAGGATTCGGTGCTTCATTCGCCCTCCTCTATACTTCATTCCTGTATCTTCAGGTTAGTATCAGCTATGCAGTATGGGTCGGGATCGGCACAGCAGGAGCCGTGCTTATCAACATGATTTTCTTCGGTGAAAGCAAAAGCCCTGCACGGATCGTGAGCCTCATCGCCATTATCATTGGGGTTACGGGTTTAAAAGCATTGTCCTGATGAGCTTCTGAGGACACAACTGAACAAAAAACAATAAGCCGCCAAGTCGAACTTAGCGGCTTATTTAGATGCTTCACTACGTTTACATCAAATGCAACTTGTGATCCGAAAGATGGAAGTGAACTTCAGCTGCATGCTCCACGAACTTCTTGTCGTGCGTAACGAAGATGATCGTCCCCTCATATCCGGAAATGAACCGTTCCAGTGCTTCAACAGCATAGATATCTAAAAAGTTGGTCGGTTCATCCAACAATAGAATGTTATACTCTCCTAGGAATAGCAGGCATAGCTGGAGACGAATCGATTCCCCACCGCTCAAGGATCGAACACTCTTCTGAATGTCAGTCCCGATGAACTGCATAGCATGCAGCACACCTCGCAAAAATCCTTCCTCATAGTCGGAGCCATTTTTGACGAATTGCAGCACGGTCTCATTGCTTGTGAATTGATAACTCATTTGATGGAACCATCCCATTTTCGCTTTTGGAGAAATGGTTAAGCCTGCCCCCGCATTTGCAATATGCTCCAATAAGGAGCTTTTTCCGCTGCCGTTTGCTCCAGTAATTGCTATTTTCTTTCCCAACGGAAACTGGAAGTTTACATCTTTTAGCAAAATAGTATCGCCTATCTGGAGTGTTAGTCTGTCTGCCATAATGGGATATTTATTGTGCAATTCCAATGCTTTCGCTTGGCGGAACACGATTTGTCGGTCTTCCTGCACGGCTTCTACTTCTTGTAGCTTTTCCATGCGATGTTCAATTGCGCGCGCGGCACGATGGACTGCTTTTTGGCTGGTGCCTTTCGATTTTGTTTCGAACATGCGGTTTGCCAGTGCCTTCGACTCTTTCCTTGACATGCTGCCTGCCTGCGCAATCTTTTCGGCCTTTTTCATTTTCTCTTGTGCAGCTTTTTCTAGGCGGTTCTTCTCCTTGATGAACTGCTCATGAGCTTGCATCTGCTGTTCGCGCTCCAACCGCTTCTGTTCGATGTAATCGCTGTAGTTCCCTGCGTACACACGTACCTTGCCTTCATGAACTTCCCAAATCGTAGTAACAAGCTCATCCAGTACGACACGGTCATGACTGATCAGGACAAGCGCTCCGCAGTAATAGCGCAGCTCATCGAGCAGGAATGCAATGCCTTCTTGATCCAAATGGGTTGTCGGCTCATCGATGAGCAGCGCTTCGTAATAATGAGTCAGCAAGTGCGCCAGCTTCAGCCTTGTCTGCTCCCCGCCGCTTAACCCCTCAGTACAATTCGGAACCGCCAATCTGCCTAGTAACGCTGGATCTGCTTCAGCATCTGCTGGCGCCTCCATTTGCTCAAACAAGCCAAACTCGACATGCCGTTTCACGTTTCCGCTCATGGGTTGAACAATACCTGCAAGCAGCTTGAGAAGCGTGCTCTTTCCTGCCCCGTTCTTGCCAACGATGCCAATACGGTCAAACTGATGTACAGCTAACCGGTCTATCCTGAATACCTCTTTATCTAAATACGTCACTTCGACGTTTGCGAGTTCAAAACAAATGTGTTCCATCTTATATGCTACCTCCGAAATATATTCATTTCGTATCGATAGCCATAGGAATAGGATCGATACGAGCTTCTATCTGGTTAAGAAGAAGCCCGTATTAATAGAACAATAAAAACTGCACGTATCTTCCCTCCTACTTTGTTTCAAGCCTATCGAGCCAAATGGACTCCATTTAAAGCTACCGCATAATGGTAGCTCCGTCAACAACATTACGTTTCAAAGCTAATCACTATAAATTATCAATGCTGTTAAGTACCAAAATAAGTCCTGCAATACACATGACCCACGAAAGAGCCGAACCCGTGCTTGCAATCTTATCTCGAATTCTCTCCAATGGCTTCTGCATCCAACGACCGAATAAGAGATGCAGTACAAGCAGTACAAGCGGAGGAACAATCATGACGAAATTATAAGCTGCCAGGACTGGAATCCATTGATTCGCTGGCAGATGAGCTGCGGTCATAAGGCCAATCGCAGCAAAATAAGGAAGTGCAGTCGCTACTTCAATTAATGATGTTGTAAAACCTAGTCCGATCATGGAATGGATGCTTTTGGATTTCGGCCGGTATGGTTCGGTCGTCTTCTTCTCAGGAATTTTAAAACTGCCGATAAACAATCCTGCCCCTATAATCGTCATCAGCCAGTTGATTGTCCGGTTCTGAAATATGCCGGATACGGCTTCAAAGGCAGCATCAATGCCCAACATAAGCGATACGCCGACTGCAAAATAAAATCCTGCTACTGTAATCAAGTAAGAGAAAATAAGCGGGATAAGTCCTTCCTTGACTGTAATAAGCAAATAAATCGTAACCCCCAGCGTGGCGGGACTGAGAGTGTCTAACAGTGACAACGCTCCAACGGAAAGAAGCAATTCTATCGTCATAATCCCCCTCCTTGTTCAAACGGTTAAGCGCGAGAACTAGTCCTCTTTTTTGAAAATTGTTTTGAATAGATACCCTGCCCCTACCCCAATTCCCACACCTGGTAATGCATTTCCGAGCAATAGACCAATTCCCGCTCCGATGATCGTGCAAGCGTAAATAATAAGATCGCCTTTCTTCACTTTACTCCTTCCTTTCGCTATCTGTTTTTGGTAATTACGTGTCCTCCCTTCCTATCGGCTTTCATTCTACAAGATGACGTTGCGTCATTTTCAAGCCTAATCTATGAAAAAAATTATGGTTTTTCGTCTTTAAAAACCGTTTTTTAAAGAAAATTCAGTTACCGATGAAAAAGGGGTTGAACGTTACGTTGCGTCATCTTGTATAATGGAGGTTCATGAATATTCCAAAGAAGGTGTTGCGCTACGATTCCGATTCAAGAGGTTACCAAGCAAACTGGCATAACCGTCCGCACGCTGCGCTATTACGATCAAATCGGGCTGCTGAACCCTTCAGCCAAAACGGCTGGCGGGCATCGAATCTACTCTGAGGATGATTTAATGAAATTGAAGCATATCCAATTTTTGAAGCAGATGGGCTTTCGTTTACAGGAGATCGATGAATTATTAGCGATGCAGGATCGGGATTGGTTCGCCAGCCTAAACAACCAACTGACGTATATATTAGAAGAACAAGAGAAACTAAAGCAAATGGAGCAGTATCTCCGTGAATTAATGCACAGCATGGTCTTCGAAGGCAAGGCGAAAGGTGACGCCGTGCAGAAGTTGATTCAATTGTCTGGCCACAGTAAGGAAACGAGGAAGAAATACCGGGAGCTTATGTTCAAGGAACACGAGCAGAAGCTTTTATCGCGCTTGCCGAACGTTTCCAGCGATGATCCAGATTCATTGGAGTGGATCGCACTTATTGCACAGTTGAAGCAGAATATGGATGCTGGGCCGGATGATCCCCAAACCCAGCGTATCTTGAGGCGCATGTTGGAAAAAGCCGATGATTCATTCTCAGGCGAACCTGAATTTCTTGATAAAATGTGGTCAGTCCGGAAATGCCCAGAACAATCTGCTCAAATCGGACTGTATCCACTGGAACCGGAGCTGTTAGAATTTGTCGAGCAGGCCTATGAAATTTATCTCTCTAGGCATCGAATACGATCAGAATAGATTGAGAGTTTTTGAGTATGGAGTGAAATAGAGCAGCCTTCCTGTGATAGGATGGCTGCTCTTATCATGATTCTATTTTTTCATGATTGCTTCAGCAAAAGAAACGGTCTTCAGAAGATGCGCATATTCCTCTGGAGTCGCGCCGCTTTCTACACACCAACACATTCCCATTGCCGTTTCTACATACAGACATTTCCTTATGACATCATTCGGAATCGAAAGCTTCTTGGTGAGAATACCTATAATTTCGTCTATTTTCTCATATAAGTCCTCCGTAATGCTTTCATCAAACTCATTTAATATAAATCGAGGAATATCGAATACAGGATCGCCGATTACACCCTTCGGGTCGATGATCAGGTATTCCCCATTGCTGCCGAGCAGCATATTATCATGATGAAGATCACCGTGCAGCAGCAGATTTTGCGAATAGTTCGAGGAAATGGACAAGCAAATCTTTCTTGCACATTGCATGTGTCTTGTTAATTCAGGGCAATCGTGACGCTGACTCATGTAATCTGTTATCCGCTCAACCCAACCGACATAGGTTGGAAATTTTTCTGCCTCAACAGCCGCAATATGTAAATTCGAATATAGGGAACAAAATATATCTAATCTTCGCTGTAACGAATCCTCGTCCCGCAAGGTAGTACCCGGCTGCAAACGTTCTAATAGGATAACGCCGTTATCGATATCTGCTCGATACACCTTACAGAATCGTTGCCCATCATATTGACGCAGCGTCGAAACTTCCGTCCAAATCGTTTCTGAAGGCTGTCCTATTTTTAGTACCGTATGGCCATCCTGTTTCGAATAGCAAGTGAACACTATGTTTGCAGAGAAGGATGGAATCAGCTGCAATGAGGACAACGACCACTTCTCGGCATAATCATCAATATAACACAGCATCTGTTCATAAAACGTGTTGCCAAATCGCTTTATAAGCGTATCGATTTGCTCCTGTGTAAATATGCTAGATAGACACTCCACATCCATTCCCTCCAATGTCTAAATATCTTCTTATCCATTTTCAAGTATATAAAAAGCTGCCCCACTAGTTCATTCAGGACAGCTTTGTTTGCTTTGTTGTTACGCTTATTAGTTGTTACTAACCGTTGCGGCAGGTTCTACCTTCGTCCGATACAACTTCTTCGCTAGCAGTGTCTGCAGAATAATGAACACGCCGCCTACACACCAATACATCGGTATGACTGCGGGAGTAGTCAGGGAAAACACGGTCATCATGATTGGAGACACGTACCCCATAAACGCAAACTGCTTGCTCTGCATCGGATCCATGCCGATTTGTGTAACTTTATATTGAAAGAAGTAGATGATCCCGACGAGCAGCGGGAGCACAATGTCCGGTCGTCCGAGCTGGAACCATAAGAACGAGTGTGCAGCTACTTCCGGTGTGAACTTAATTGCATAATACAATCCTGATAAGATAGGCAGCTGGATAAGCAGCGGCAAGCAGCCGATTGCCAACGGATTCACCTGATGCTTCTGATACAATTGCATCATTTCTTGCTGCATCTTTGCTTTTGATTCTGCATCCTTCTTATCCTTATATGTGTCTTGAAGAAGCTTCAACTCAGGCTGCAATACGTCCATCTTCTGTTTCATCTTCTGTTGATTGCGATACTGTCTCATCATGAGCGGCATCAGCGATAATCGTACGAGCAGCGTGAGCAAAATCAATGCGAGCCCGTAGCTTCCACCGAAAAATGCCGCGAAATGTTGGATCAGATACACAAACGGATACACGATGTAATGGTTAAAAAAGCCTGGCGTATTAGCATCAACCGCCGCATTAGAACCGCTTACCCCGCATCCGCTTAACAACACTAGGATCACCAGTGCCCCGATTAGAATATATTTTCGTTTGTAGGTGAATACATTGAACTGCTCCATAATAATCCTCCTTGATTGGATAACGTTCTGATTCCAATCAAGGAATGGCAGTCACCTGAATCTCCATCCGGCGCTTCTTTTCGCTTCACACTTCTGGTTAACCAGTGATGAATTTCTGTCCGACCGACGATCCGCTCCTGAGGAAGAACAATTGCGACTCGGCCCCTGTATGCAGGCACTAAGAAGTGATCGACCGCGACATACAGATGTGCAGCGTAAGCATACGTAAGTGAACATATAAGACCGATCGAGATCAAATACGGAATCAAATCAGAAGACATCAGATCCTGGAATTCCAACAGCAATGTATTCACCTCCCCTTTTATGCAGATGAGAACAGTATCTCACATGGAGAGACAAGTTTCAAATCAGGGAAAAACAAACAGTTGGATACAACTTCGTAAACAAGTTTTATCTCAATAACAAGTATGAATGATCCTTTTTCTATGATCGAATCACCGATTCACTACCAGCAGTAAGAAGAAACAAGCTCTGCGAAGAGCAGAGCTTGTTTTCAACGAAGCGCTTATTTGACAACCCGTTCTTCAATCGTCTTTTTAACGCAGCCAAGGATCTCTTTAAAAAGGAATGCGTTCTGAGTAAATCTTATAGTCATGTTCGGCAGCCCATGCGACTAGTCCGTTCCATAATTGTTCGCACGCAGCAATGATACGTTCCGGTTCAGACAACTGTCCGGACATGACCATGTTCGCGACAATATCATAGCCCTTCGGACGTTGCGGGAGCTCCAACGATTCCGGAAGCACCCTGGCTCCTGTTGAGTACAGCTTCCGATTGTGAAGACCGATCAACATGGCGCCGTATTTGGCGAATTGCATGGCCAAATACGGTAAATATGTCTGTGTGCCGGTTCGACTCGCATTCCGGAGCTTTCCGATGAACTCATACATCTCCCCTACAAGCACTTCATTAACCGCATTCGCGAAATCCACACTTGATGGTGATTCTGCCGCTTCCTTCAGCTTAGAAAAAAATCCGTCTGGATCATAGAGACTTAGCGGAGAGAAGAACGGTCCGTGTGTCAAAGCCCATTCCCCTTCCACTGTTGCAGCATCGTTCAAAACAACGCTTACACTGCGTACATTCACTTCGGCCTTCCAAGGTCCTGCTGACCATTCGTAACTGAAGTCTACCTCTTCTTCCGCGTCCTTCAACACACAGAACATCTCAATGTCCGAATAAGGCCCGTCCGTACCTCGGGATACGGAGCCATACACCCCGATTGCAACAATTCGATCGGTATATACCTCCTGCAAGCGGTTAGCGAGCTCATAACAGGTTGCCAGTCTTTCATGTCTTGAAATTTCTACAGGTCCATTCATGTTCATCTGTGTATCTCTCCCTTGGTATGTGTGATTGGAATGAGTGGATACAGATTCATGAATGGAGGGCCGCGGGCTTAACGAGGGACTTTCTTCGCGTGCATAGGAACTCCTCCTTATAAGTGATATCGTCTTTCTTCTACCTGTATATTTTTCCTCTATTTTACCAATTCTCGCTCCATAATGGAACAACTTCATGTGATGTACTTACGTTTACCTATTTTCGCGTTTACCTCCTGCTTCAACATCAAGAGCGCCATTCGGTACAAGGGCAGCTCCATTTCCTGCATGACATATATGAAGGCTTCCTTATCACCTGCCTGTGCCTTTCGAATATAATCTGTATGTATATCCACCTAATTTTGCACCTTCCTTATCTTCTGCTTTCTATGTCTCTCATTTGCCAACATTAGATCATGGTAAATAAACAAAGGTTACAAGGAAAAATCTATTATGACGGCACAGTCATAATAGATACATAAGCCACTTACCCGCCAACACATTTTAACAGGCTGATTTCAATCTAATTACGTGGTCTCCCTTAAATACGACACCAAAATGACAGACCGAAAAAATCAAATAAGAAAACCCCCGCTTTCAACGATTTCGTTTGAAATGGAGGTTCTCTACTATTCTATCTATTTTCATTTACTTTTTATCGAGTGCACCTAAAAAAGGGTCTCACCTACACCTATACCTATACCTGATAAAATATTCGCTCGCCTGCTAGGAATGGCAAACAATGATTCACACAAAGCTTAGGCATTTTCTCCCGCATCCAATTATGTACGGACTCATTCCCCATTTGAAACGCATAATATCCGATAATCGAAATCAACATCATTCCTTCGATAAGAACAAGCTCTTCCGCAGCTATGTTCATAGTTCCGTAATAGCCCTCTAAGAAAATTTTACGGTGTTCTGAAGGAACCATCATCGCCCCCATGGCGATGTCTGTCAAATCGTATCCTGGGCCGAAGAATCCGAAATCAATAAAGCTTAATCGTCCTACAGGAGACATAATCATATTGCCAAATCCTAAATCACCGTGAATCAATCCCCATCTATCCGTATCGGTTCCGATTTGCTTAAGCTTATCGTTGATGAGATGAATGCACTTCTCGATGATCGCGACATCAGAAGACGCAAATAAACCGAGTTCCAACCCTTTATGTATGGTTTGAATCAAACCGTCATTATATGCAATCCCTTGCTCAGGCCGATTCTTAACACGATCTAGCGGATACCGGCGGTAAAATTCGTGGAGCTTAGCAATGTGAGATCCGAGCTGCTTGACCGATTCTGGATTCTGAAGGTCCTCCTTCTGCAGATCCCTGCCTTCCAGCCACGTTAGTACCGAACAGTTCAATCGATGTCCTTCATGCTCGATGACGGTAATCAATTCCCCGTCTTGATTGCGCAGCGGCGACTGCACCAGCAGGCTGCTCTCATTCGCCAACGCTTCCAGCATGAGAAGTTCACCAAGCAGGCCTTCATACGTATGCTGCAAGCCTGTCATACTTGCTTTAAACGGCTGATGAACACGCAGGACATAAGTACTGCCGTCAGCTTCGCTCACTTTATATGTCCGATTCTCATTATGCCTCAAGAAAGTGATCTCAGGCTTTTGGAAGCGAAAACGGTGTAAAATGTGATGTAATTGTTCATCTGTCATCTTCAATTTCCTCTCATCGTTAAAAATTAGACATGATCGAAATATCTATACAGCCAGTCTACTTCCTAATGTTGGGATTGTCTACGGCTTGCTATCGGGCACTAAGCCTATTTCTTGGATTATGCTGATAAGGCAAGGAATATCATTTCTACTCCACTGGTCGTAACAGGAGGATTCAAATTGGAAGAAGGTATGAAAGAAGCTGATCCCTGTATGATCTTGGCTTTATGCCGCTAGCACGGCTTCGAAATGTTGGAACATCTGATTATACGCCCGCTGCTTTTGTTTATAGCGCATCTGATTCGACATCGCGTACATATTCAATACAGGAACAAGATCCTGTTCTCCCTGCACAAGTCTCAATACCTCATTGACTTCTCCATTGACAAATGCAATAGTAAGTGCCCGTATGTGGCTTCGAGCTTCTGGATTATCTGGCAGGATCGCTTCTTCCATGTATTCATCTTCCTTCACATCGTGCAGCATCTTTCGTGCTCGATGATATGCAGCCTTCACCGCCCCTTCTGTTGTCTTCAGCTTATTCGCAGTATCAGCAACAGAATACCCGAGTACGCTGCGCATAAGGAGGACGGTTCTTTGCAGAGGAGACAAGTGTGTCATCATATATTGGAAGGCGGCTTCGATGTCAATTGTACTATTCTTCTGTATAGAGTCATTGTGTTCTTGAGATTGAAGTTGCTGCTTCATCAAAATTTGATCAAATCGATGTCTTCGGCGTACTTGATCGATCCAAGCGTTTCTGGCTGTACGCAGGAGCAGCGCTTCAGGATTGTTGTGCTCTATCTCCTTGTTACGGGTTAGAATCTTAACCCACGTATCCTGTACGAGATCCTCGGAATCCCATTTGGAATGTGTGAGAGAGAGGCAATATCTGTTCAGTACGTTGTTCAACTGCTCCAGATTGGGTTGTTCGGTGCTCTGGATTTGATCTGGATTGGTCATCCTTCACAGTCAACTCCTTCATTCATTCGTTCTTGCTTCCACTTCGTCAGCCTTCTTCTTCATGCCTTACATGAATCGTTCATGGCGGCACTTATGGTTTATCTTATCAGTAAACGAACGAAGCATGCATTGCGTTACGCTGCCCAGTGAAAAAACATTTGTCCGCTGAACCGTATCTTCTGCTGCGATCCATTCGTTTTCTTGATATTCCATGGTGGAAAAACAGAGGAGGTATTACCATGTCAAACTATATCCCTTATGTTGTTGAGCAAACGAGCCGCGGGGAACGCTCCTATGACATCTATTCCCGATTATTGAAGGATCGCATTGTATTTGTCGGTTCTGAAATTACGGATAGTCTTGCGAATAGTATTGTCGCACAGCTCCTTCTTCTTGCAGCGGAGGATTCAGACAAAGACATTTATATGTACATCAATAGTCCAGGAGGCTCGGTCACTGCAGGATTTGGCATCTATGATACGATGCAGTACATTAAGCCGCAGGTTCATACCAATTGTACAGGATTAGCCGCCTCCTATGGCTCGATCCTGCTGCTAGCTGGAGCCAAGGGCAAGCGCTTTGCACTACCCAATAGCGAAATCATGATTCACCAACCCCATGGAGGCGCTCAAGGACAGGCAAGCGACATTGCTATCAGCGCCAAGCGCATTCTCAAAATGCGCGAGAGACTTGTGCAATTAATGGCTGACCATACTGGGCAGCCCGTCGAACGAATTGAAAAAGACATGGATCGCGACTACTTCATGTCTGCCGAGGAAGCACTGGAATACGGGATTATTGACAAGATACTCAAATAGTACAGGACACGAGCGATCAAGTTGTCCATTTTCATAGGTAGCTGATCGCACAGGATCAGCCTTCTTTATTAAATCTAGCCAATCGACACGCTTGTAATTTTTCCAATTGCACATTGTCGATAATTTCCTTAGCAGCGAATCGGCTGATAAGCGCTGTTGTACCAGCGGCTAATACAAGGATGTCCGATTCCAAATAACCATTTGAGGTGTGTACGCCTACAACCGTTGCATCTCGTTCTTGAATGCTGGTAACCGTGGTATTGTAAAGGACAATTGCACCATTTTCCTGGGCTTGTTGTAACAACAAGTTTGTTGTGGCAACGGGATCTAGTCCCCCCTCTTCTTGAGCGAAGCTGGCTTCATCGGGATACTCATTCAGATTCGGTTCAAGCTTCATGATCTGTTGTCGATTCAGTTGTTGTACTCGCGAGCCTTCCATGTTCATAGGAACTCCCCAAGACAGCGCACCGCTCCAATCAATATTCAAGTCAGGAAGTTCTTCTTGCAGAGCGTAATATTCTGCGATTGCATCCTCATATAAATGTCGATACATTGCGGATGTCTGCATGCTTGAATGAATCCATGCGAATGACTTGTCGGTTGTTTCGCTAGCAGCAAATCGATTTCTTTCAATGACCGTGACCTGTGGATGTTGTTTGGATAAATAGTACGCGATTGCAGAGCCAACGATTCCCGCACCAACAATGATAATTCTCAAATCTCTATGCATATAAATGTAATCTCCTACTATTCGTTTCACTGAAGCCGAACTCGCCATTTTCCTGGTGAGCTCGGCTTCGTGCATACTATATGGAACAACCTTGTACTTGATGACGACATTCCCCTTTATACGATCTGTGTCCGCATATTGATGCGCTGCTGGAATCTCATGGAACGAGCACCGTTCAATGACCGCTTGCAATTTGCATTCTCACCGGATAACGAAGGTAACGCACAACCGCTAGTTGTACCTTCGCTATTTCGTTGCAATCTGGTGAATAAAATAGGAATTATTTTGATCTAATTATAGGAATCATGCATGTAAGCAGTCATCAAATGTACAACGAGAAGATCGAATTGATAAAGATGAAGCTTGCTCCAGGCTTACAAATTCGTAATGATATTGAAAGCTTGATCGATGGGTAGGGCCAAGGTCTTATTATATGATTTATGTATAAGAACAAGACAAGAATAATGACTACTAGAGGTGAACATAAATGAAGGAAAACAAACTAATATCGGCATTTTCTTACTGGAGTGTTCTATTTGCTCCAATCCTATTCCCCATTATTGCTTGGATTGTAGGTGACTCGGAAACAAGAAGCCATGCCAAACGAGCTCTATGGACTCATCTAATTCCTAGTATCGCAGCCATTATTGCGGTGATGTTGTTTGGTTTAATTGGGGTTAGCGTTCGCGACATCGGTGTCGCATGGGGAATCGGTGCAATTATCGCGTTTTGTGTTTGCGGTGTGATTAGCGTGTACTACTTTGTATGGAATATTATCAAAGGGATCCAGGTTATCAATTCTTAATTCATTTCGAATCTGATTCTTCTTCTGCTCGACCAGAAAATTATTTACGCCACACAAAGGTACCTCTTTCGATTGGAATAGAGGTACTTTGTGTGGCGGATCATGTTCAAATTCAATGATAGTATTTTCTTTAATCTTCTATACATTTCCCCGACAATCATATTGAAACGCAGGCTCCGTCTGTAAGAAATAACCATATGAATAGAATAGATTATGAAAGGTGACGCGTACAAGCAGCTAGAAATAGAGTTGAAATGCGCCCGTTTTGCATGTGCTGTCAGATCCAAAACATAGATTTTTAAAATACGTATTATATTTATGAAAAGAGTTTCTGGTCAGTTAACCCTGAGAAAGGCACCGACCAAAGTTCCCTTACGTTTAACGGATCCGAACAGGATACTTTACTGTGATAATAAAATGAATCCGAAGCCATCAATCCAAATACCCGATACTTCAACCTTCATTGGCCCCCGGCAGTTCGTGTTCAGATGCCATATTCTCTCTAGTTAATACATACTCTATTAAAATAATGGAATGCCTATCTATGTTGGTAATAACAAGTATTTATGGTAATATAAAGTTGGATTTCTGAAATACCAAAATTAGGAGTTGTTTTCTATGGATATCAAAACGTATACCCAATCAAACCGTGAAGCTTGGAATGAAGTGAATCCGATCCATCAGGTACATAACCCCGTGAACTTGAAAGAAGCGTTTTTGCAAGAAGGATATTCCACTTTGGATCCCCTAATTACTGAACTGCTTCAAGATCTGGGTCTCCGAGGGAAAAATGTGGCGCAGCTTTGCTGCAATAATGGCAGAGAAGTGTTGTCACTGGTGAATCTTGGGGCGCAAAGCGGAACTGGCTTCGATATTTCGGATCACGCCATTCAGGAGGCAAAGGATCTGGCGGATATATCCGGCTTGCCATGCTCATTTGTCCGCACTGATGTATACGATGTTGATCTGACCGAGCATGCTGGTAAATATGATCTGATCTACATATCGATCGGCGCGCTCCCCTGGCTTCCTGACCTGGGCAAATTTTTCAATCTCGCGGCCAATATGCTGGCGAAGGACGGTCAACTCGTCATTTATGAAATGCACCCGTTGTTAAACATGCTTCCCTTAGAAGACGAGCCTGAATTTGAAGATCCTTTGAAAATTGCCTTTTCCTATTTTAAAACCGATCCATGGGTTTCCACGAGCGGAATTGACTATGTAGGAAAGACAACCTACGAGGCAAAAACGAATTACAGCTTCAGTCATACGTTGGCATCCATTTTCAACGCCATTATTCAAAGCGGCATCAATATTACGGAATATAAGGAATATCAGCATGATATTTCTAATATTTACGCTCATGTAGAGAAAGAACAGAAGCTCCCGATGAGCTTCACGTTAGTCGGCCAAAAGAGGTAGATTCCACCTAATGGATCGTGACGAGCAGTAGGAGGTACGGTTTTTTCTTTCATGCGCCGTACCTCCGATTTGCACCTGGTTTGCCTTCCCTTCCCTAACCTTTCTCTAGCCTGCTTAATCCTGCATCGTTTCCGTGATGATAGAATCGTCCCTTCTGAAAGTGACAAGCAAGAATGCGTACAGCAGATACAGCACCCCAGGCACCATGCTGCCGTACGCAGCCCATGCCAGCGAAGCCGGTGACCAAACGATAACAAATTCCCAGGGCAATCCACGGGTTAATTGGTGAAGCAGCAAGATGTAGGATGTACCAAGAATGACGACAAATAGCCCGTGCATACCTAATAAGAAACATTGCTTCCGATTGTATGGAACTCGTCTTCTTTGCTTATTCCGAATATCAATCAGCCCTTTGCCCGTCAGAATGAGCAGGACAAGTGACAATCCCCCCCATAGTCCCGTAATCCACATCGCTACCTGATCGACGAAAAGAAATCCATTGGTGCTGCGATCTGCCAGCTCGGCATGCTTGCCTGACCAGATATCCATGATTGCCCGCCCCATATGTGCGCCTTGTTCGCTGTTCGTATTCATAAGCAAGGCAATGCCCGTCCGTGCGGCGGGATACAGCGCTACAAATGAGGAAAAAGCAGGATTATTTCCGGCATGGGATATTTCTTGTTTATCTCTATATACGCTCCAGCCGCTTGCATAATAAGAGCCGTCCCCATCCGGCGCCACGGTTCGATCCGGTTCATGTGAAGCTGTTATCAAGGAAGGCCCGATGCCTCCTAATGTTATATCCTGCAGTTGAAATAGCATCCATCTCGCCATATCCCGGGCACTGCTCACGATATAGCCTGCTGGGGTATTTCCGCGATATATTGGCGGCTGATAGTTGCGCTGCCTGCCAAAAAAGACCTTGTGCCCCGCAGCCATATCCTGCGCATAAACGGGCACTGTGGCGGCCACCGTCGAGGTCATGCCCAAAGGCTCAAATACGGACTGTCTCATAAATTGTTCATAGGGCATTCCACTTGCTTTTTCGATGATAAATCCAAGCACGTCATAATTGATTGTCGCATATTCGAAGCTGCTTCCGGGCAATCGTGCCAGTGGTTGATCGACGAGTGCGCGTACAGTCTGTTCCATGGCAGTTTCTGCTTCGCTTGCCGGGATACGGCCGATGGATTCAAACGGAATTCCGCTTGTATGGTGAAGAAGCTGATGCAGCGTAATGATTGCCGGTTTCCCGTTATAGGTCATCCGCAGCCAAGGTATATAGCTAGTGACAGGATCGCTTTGCCTCAATAGCCCCTTTTCCTCCAATAGATGCACGGCCAATCCTGTAAAAGCCTTGCTTGTCGATCCCAGTTCGAACAGCGTCCTGCTCGTGACGGGCTTTTGTGCCCCAAGATCCGCATATCCGAAGCCTTCTTCCAGAACGATCTTCCCTTTATGAACCATAGCCAGGGATAATCCGGGAATTTTGCTGGCAAGCATCTGAGCGTGCACATATTGCTTTATGGCTGCAAGCCGCTGTTCTTGAGCATGCTCATCCCCTGCTTGAGCTGCGGGATCGGCGTGTGAGGGCATAAGAAGCAGCAACGATACGAATGAAATGATAACGGCAGTCATCAATTGCTTTCCCCGCCGTTTCCAAGAACTGCTCATCGATATCCCCCTTGAATTCAAATCGTTTCGATCAAAAGCAGCAGATGATTGCTCATCTGCTGCTTTTATGACTATGTCCAGGTGATTCAATTTGGTGAATCACTCCGCTTTGCTTCTACGATTCGGCTCAAATCACGAATCGTCATTGCATCGTAAAGCTCCCGAAGCGTGAATTTAACGCTGAAAACTTTGCTAATTCGCGTAATGACTTGCGTTGCCAGCAGTGAATGTCCGCCCAGGTCGAAGAAATTATCTGTTACGCCGATTCTTTCAAGCTGGAGGATTTCTTTCCATATGCCGCAGATGACTTGCTCTGTATCCGTCTCGGGGAGGATGATTTCACGCTGTGTGAATGGACTGACGTCCAATTCGGCCAGTGCCTTCTTGTCCAGCTTCCCGCTCGGCGTAGTTGGCATGAACGGCACGAAGATAACTTGATCCGGCACCATATAGTCTGGCAGGGAGTGTTTTAAGTGGGTTCGCAAGGCATTTGCGCTTATATAGTCCCAGCTATCCGCCGCAGAACCCGCGTCGCAAGGGTGCTCCATCCACACGCTCGGCTCGATATATTCTCCGATTCCCTTTTCAAGATCGATATGAACGGGCTGAAGCGTCCCTTTCACCTGATATTGTCCGCTCTTTTCGAACGTTCTGCCCGTCCATTTTTCCCAATCCGAGATGCTGCCCCTGATAGACTGAGATTGAACTGCAATTCCAATCATGCGTGCGCCAGTCCGTTCATGCGTGCGCAGCCAATTGTCCTGAAGGTGCCCGTCTTCCCGTCTGAGCGTGCAGTAGTCGGAAAAGCTTAGCTCCGGAAAATCTGATTTTCCTGTCGGACGTACCGGGACGATAACCCGTTCCATCTTATGTCCATGTGCCAGATGCTTGAAAGCGCCAAGCAGCACGGAGGCCAATCCGCGCCCCTGGTACCTCTCATTTACGACTCCGGCAAGAATGAGCAGCGTATTAGGCTCTTTCTTGGCTGCACTATCTTCGAAAGCTTGGATAAGCCCTGAATCCCACCCTTGGGGAAGCCCGCTGTCGGTCTTGTCCCAGCAGATCGGAATGGTGTTGCCGACTGCTGCTACCTCACCTTTGGAATCTGTCAGGGCGAATTGGTATTCCGGAAATTTAACGAATACTTCGGGCCACAGGGCTTGGAATACCTGATCTCCTTCAAAAAATTCGGGCCATGCCGCTAAATGAACGGCATCCATTTTTGGCTTCAGAGAAGGGATCTGTGCAAGGGTGTGCAATTTCAGACGTTCATTATTAACGATGAATGGCTGCAGGGCATCACTTAGCTCGACATATGCGACCAATCCATCCATCCTCTCGTTTTGCACATGAAGGACGGCGCATTTGCCCACACTCTCGTGAGCCGCCAAACGACTTTCAACCTCTTCAACCTCCACGCGGTTCCCGCGAACCTTGACTTGGTAATCGACCCGACCGATATACAACAAATTTCCGTCTTCTGTATATTTGGCCAAATCCCCCGTACGATACAACCGTGATTCGGGATCACGGGAGAACGGATTGGGAATAAAACGTTTGGACGTTTCCTCGTAATCGGCAAGATAGCCTCTGGCGAGCGCAGGAGAAGCAATATACAGCTCTCCAGGCACCCCGATTGGCACCAATTGATGATGCTCATCCAATAAGTAGACGCGGTGATTACTGATCGGGCGGCCGATCGGAACTTGATTCCCCTCTGCCCCCCGCTCGCATATATAGGTGACGGAATCCACACTCGTTTCGGTAGGACCGTAATGATTGCTCAGGCTGCTTGCAAAACATTCGAAAAACTTGTCCCGGATCTCCTTTATAAGCGCTGCTCCACCGCACACGACGTGGCGCAGGCTTGGAAGTTCCGGAAAATCGCCACGCTTGCGGGCGTCTACGAAAGCTTCCAGCATAATCGGAACCATCTGCAGTACAGAAACCCCGTGCCGGGCAGCCAATTGACCGATTTGTCCCGGATTTTTGCGTTCCTCCTTGCCGGCAACTACAATCCGTGCTCCATAAGCAAGCGGCCAAAAAATCTCCGGTATGGAAGAGTCAAACGTATAGGTCGTTATCAGCAGTGTTGAATCGCGGTCTGTCAACGGGTAGGTTCGCTGCGTCCACTCAAGCAAATTGACGAGGCCGCGATGCTCAATTTCAATGCCTTTCGGCAATCCGGTCGAGCCTGATGTAAACATTACATAGGCCAAATTTCTAGAATCAAGAGACAGTTGCAGGTCAGCAGGAGATTCCTTTTCCAACTCGGAAGCCTCTTCATCTAGGAGCATCCATTGTTGGAAAGGAAGCTGTTTATCTTGTGCAAGCCGCCCTTCCGAAATGATGATGGACATCCCTGTCCGGTCGGCAATCCACTGCCGGCGCGAATCGGGAAGATCGGGATTCAGCGGAATATAAGCTCCTCCCGACTTTAAAACCGCAAGGAGCGCGATAATCATGTCCTCAGACGGATCGAGCAATATCCCCACCTTATTTTCTGGCCGCACTCCTTTTCTGATTAACGCGCGCGCCAATTGGTTTGATCTGGAATTCAATTCTTGGTAGCTAAGCGTCCGGTCTGCAAATGTCACAGCCGCATGATTGGGCGTTCGGCGAGCCTGCGCTTCAAACAAACGGTGAACACAGGTTGCATCGTTATAAGGGTGGTCTGTCCGATTCCATTCCTCAAGCAGCGTGATTTTGTCCTTTGCAGTCACAAGCTCAAATGTCTCCAGCGGCTTCGATGGTTCGCTTAGCACTTGCTCCGTCAGCAAGAAGAACTGCTCGACCAGACGCTTGGCAGTCGTTCTCTTGAAGAGATCCGTATTATAATTCAGATTGATTTCAATACCGGATTCCAGTTCGTCGAAAACATAAGTAAGATCGAAGCGTGCGCTAATCTCTTCGAAATCAAATGGCTGCACCTTGTAAGACAAGCCTTCAAAACTCAGTTGACTCAACATCTCTCTTTTATTGTTTTGCAAACCGTACATGATGGAAAACATCTTGGTGCGCGACAAATCCGTATCCGGACGCAGTTCCTCAATGATAAAATTGCTTGGATATAAATGGTTGTCATAGGCTTCGATCGACGTTTTCTTCACCTGCGCGGCAAGCTGCTCGAAGCTCATTCCCTCTCTGATGCGGCAACGGAGCAGCATCGCTTTGGCAAATAGGCCGAGCACATGCTCGATCCGGACGTCGTCACGATTGGCAATCGGCGAGCCTACAATAAAGTCCTTTTGGTTGCTTAGCCTGTACAACTGTAAATTTAACACCGTTAACAAGAACATGTTCAAGGTAAGGCCTTGTTCCTGGCAATACCGATAAACCCGGCTTTCCAATTCGGAATCGAACCGTCCCAAAATAGTGCCGCCCCGGAACGTCATCTGCGGCGGGCGCGGGAAATCGGTTGGCAGTTGCAGTCCGTTAGGAGGATCGGCAAGCTCCTTCAGCCAATATTGCCGGTGCTCTTCCAGCTTGCCGGTTCGCACAGCCTCGTTGATCCATTGCATATAGTCGGTGTACTCTACTTCCAAATCCGCCAGTTTCGGCGATCGGCCCATCATTTCGGCATTATACAGTTCATTCAATTCTTTAAAAAGCTGAATGGACGAAGTCTCGTCCCAAATGATGTGATGTGTGGCAAACAAGAAAAAGTAACGATTCCCTTTGAATTCGACGAGTCGAATGCTGAAAAGAGGCCCCGTTTCGAATGAAAATACTTGATTTGCATGTTCTTGGGAAAGCCGCCTAACGGTCGCCTCCACATGGTGTTCGGGAATGTGCGTATAATTCTCGCACAATAAGTGAAAAGGAAAATCCGCCACCGGTGTAATATATTGAAACGGAATTCCGGAATTTTCATCAATCCTGAAATATGCCCGCAATACGGAATGACGCTCAATAAGCATTCTCCATGCCCGCTCAAATGCATCTAGCTGCAAGTGGCCCTCGAACATAATGTCAAAGCTGACATTGTAATAAGGATTGTCTGGTTCCAAAACGTGAAAGTACCATTCGGGCAATTGAACCGGCGCAAGTTCGTAGGCATGCTGAGGCGGCCTTTTCAAAATTGGAGACAATTCGCTGATGTTCGACTTCCCTTGTCGCGCTACCTGCTCATCCAACAAAGCCGCCAGATCCTTGAGAACAGGCGTCAAAAAGATTTGTTGCAGCGCAATTTGGATGCGTAGCCGATCACGAATCCGGTTGACCACCTTGACTGCGCTGATAGAATGTCCGCCAACGAGGAAAAAATTATCGTCAGGCGCGATTTGGGTTGCTTCAAGCGACTCTTTCCAAATGTCGATCAAGGCGGATTCCATCATAGTCTGCGGCTTGGAAGCAAATACGGGCTCGTTTTCTTTTAGCGTATCCCGCAGTTTCCTTAGTGCATGCCTGTCGATCTTCTCGCTGGCAAGCAGCGGCATGCCCGGAATGCAAGTAAGATGGGCCGGTACCATATAGTAAGGAAGCTGCTGGTGTAGGTGGTTCCTGAGCGAGTCCGGCTCCAGACCATTTCGGCTTGTATAAAAGGCAGCCAGCGCTTGGCCCCCGTCGGATTCTGGGATGACGATCACCGCGACCTCGTCTACTTCCGGATGCTTGCCGATGCAGCCCTCGATTTCGCCCAATTCGATTCGGAACCCGCGGATTTTAACTTGAAAGTCTATTCTGCTGAAAAATTCGAGCTCGCCCTCCGGCAGCCAACGGCCCAGATCCCCCGTGCGGTAAATGCGGGCCTCCGGATCGTCGCTGAACGGATCAGGGATGAATTTTTCTCCCGTCAGTTCGTCGTTCTTCCAATATCCGCCGCCGACGCCAATCCCGCCGATCCAAATTTCGCCCTTCATGCCCACGGGAGCAAGCTTATGGTACTTATCCATAACGTACAACTGCATATTAGGAAGAGGTCGACCGATCGGAATACGAATCTGATGTTCGGTTACAGGTCCCTCCAGCACTTTTTGAGTCACGTCGTCCGAGCACTCAGTCGGTCCGTATGCATTAATGAGCTTGATTTCCGGAAAATGAGAAAACCAAGAATTTACGAGCTTAACGGGCAATTCTTCGCCATTTGCAATCATCCAACGCAAATTCGGCAATTGACGTTCTTCCTTGGACACGAGCCCAACCGTGTCAATAAACGCAAATAACATGGACGGAACCGTTTCTATAATCGTAGCGCCGCTTTTTTTCAAATGCGCTAACAACAGCGTTTGATCTCTGGATGTCTCAAAGGAAACGAGTGAGGTTTGGGCCCCTGCCATAAGCGCCGTCATGGCTTGCCAGATAGATACATCGAAGCTCACGGATGCATTTTGAATGATGACATCCTCATGCGTAACGCCAAGCGTCGTGATCTTCGCATATAAATGATTGATCATTCCATTATGTCTAACAAGTGCGCCTTTGGGGTTGCCAGTCGAGCCTGACGTGTAGATCATGTATGCGATATCGGATGCTGCATTGACATGCTGCGGATTGTCGGAAGGCATAAGGTCGGCATCTGCTTTATGAAGAATCTGGAAATCTGCATCATCGCAGGAATCGAGCTGATCCAGGCAGACAATCGTGCGCACAGAGCGAAAGGACATTCTCCTAGCGCGCTGAAGCAGCGCTCTCTGCGTGATGACAATACCAGCTTCGCTATGCTCCAAAATATAAGACAGCCGTTCATCGGGCAAATTCGGGTCGACCGGCACATAGGCGGCGCCGCTTTTCCATATTGCGATCAATGCCGCGACCCATTCCAGGTTGCGCTCGCTCATGACGGCGACGAATTGATTGCGGTTCGCCCGCTGCTTTCTTAATAGATGCGCTAACCTGTTGGCGCGTTCATTTAATTCCCGATAGGAGACGTCAACGCCTTCAAATGAAAGCGCGATTTGATCCGGCGTGTCCTCTACTTGCTTTTCGAATAAACTTTGAACCGGCTCGTGGGTCGGAAAGTCCAGCTTCCAATGATTGAATTTTTCCATGACCTGCTTTTTTTCCTCATCGACGAGCATGTCCAGATCGGCGATCCGGATGTTAGGAGTCTCTAGTGCATGCTGCAAGAGCTGAATAAAATGAAGACTGAGCCTTTGCATCGTATCTGGGCGGAACAAATCCGAGTTGTATTGGATATAACCGTCAATATAGCCGTCTTTCTGGTACAGCTCGAATACGAAATCGAAGCCGGTAAAGCGGATGTAGTCTAAAGATTTATGGTAAGCAAGTGTCATATCATTGCCTAAATCTACGCTGCTTGCGGCATCCGTTTTTAAGGTGTGAACCTCGAACAACACATCGAATATCGGGTTGCGGCTAAGGCTTCGTTCCACCCCAAGATCCTCAACAATTTTGTCGAACGGGTATTCCTGATTTTCATGCAACTCAGACACAGTCTGCTTCATTCTCAGAACAAAATCCTGAAACAACTCGTCTCCCTCTACCTGATTGCGCACGGGCAGCGTATTCACGAAGCAGCCGATAACGGGCAAGACGTCCGGATGAACGCGACCGGACAGGGATGTTCCGATAATAATGTCTTCATTTCTCGTATACTTGGCGAGCAGCACATTGAATACGGCAAGCAAATACATATAATGGCTGACGTCGAGACTTTCGCATGTCTGCTTGAGCCGTTCCATCCATTCACCATCAATAATGACGGGGACAGTGCTTCCGTTAAAGGATTGCAGGGCCGGACGAGGGAAATCGAGCGGAAAGTTCAGATCGGCTCGTTCTCCCGCCAGCTTGTCCGACCAAAATCGTTTCATGCCGTCCAGCTCTCCTTCGGCAAGACGGTGATTGTGCCAATGGGCAAAATCCGCATATTGCACATCCAGAGGCTCCAGAGGCGACGGCTGGCCATTCAAGAAAGCTGCATAGTTGGCCATGAGCTCAGACATGAACACATCCACAGCCCATCCGTCGGAAATAATATGATGTGCCGCAATCAAGCATAAATGTTCATTTTCGGCCAATCTATACAGATATACCCTTACTAAAGGGGGTTGCTTCAAATCGAACGCCTGGTTCAACGCAGAATCAATTCGCTGATTCAATGCCTGGGATTGCGTTTCCTCCGGCAAACGGCTCAAATCTTCATGCTGAACCTCGAATGGCAATTTCTCATGAACAAGTTGAACCGGATTCCCGTCCTCCTCCATAAAGCAGGTGCGCAGCGTATCGTGCCGGTCGACTATGACTTGAACCGCTTGCTTGAATAGAGCTTCATTCAATGCACCCTGGAGTGTAAACGCGGTTGAAACATGAGTCATGGCATGAACGGAAGCCTCCTGAACAAACTCAAGCTGTTCCGTAAACCAGAACCGCTTTTGCGCATGAGACAATTCGTATTTGTGGATGGCCGCTTCCGCCTCCAAATTCATTTTCACGTTCCATCAATCCTTTCTGAATGCGGTTATCATGCAAGCTGCGATTCCAAGTTTTTTGCTACGACAATGTCTTTGCCTTCGGGATTGATTTCATTTTAGGCCTTGAATCATGTCCTTTGGCGGTCGATTCCAGATACTGACTCAATTTTCTTAACGTTTCATGCTCGAGCAGAACGGCAACGTTCAACTGAATGCCGGTTCTTTTGGAAAGCTCCAGCATGATTTCCATCCCGATCAGCGAGTTTCCGCCCAGAGCATAAAAGCTGTCGTCCGGATCGATATGGTGAACGCCCAAACTCCGTTTCCATATTTCAGCCGTAGCTTGTTCAATGTCGGCAAGCTGCATTTCTTTCAGGTTCAACCCTTCGGTGCGTTCGGCTTGAACGAAATCAGATGCGCCAGGGACAACATCCGTAACTGAGGTCGAACGTGCTTGGTTCATCTTCGCCGCAATTTCGTCCGCGAATCGGAACGGCAGTATGCCATGCTGCATAAGATTTTCATTGCGATATTTACTGCGGTAGGCAATTGTCCCAACGAATGATTGGCGAATTCCTTTGCGAATTATGGTGTCTAGCGCTTCGATGCCTTCAGCATTCGTCAGCTTTTCGAACAAATCGTCATCGGCGACCCCATGTTCATAGGACATTCCTGTCTCCGCCCAAGATACCCAATTGATAGTTTGCGTGCGCTTTCCTTGGCGATTGCGATAGGCTTGGAAAGCATCGAGATAAGCGTTGGCCGCCGTATAATCGCCTTCACCAAGGCCGCCAGTCAATGTCGTTGCGGACGAATAGAGGATGAAGAAATCCAGTTGGTCATGATGCGTGCATTTATCCAATATCCATGTCCCCTGAATTTTGGGTCGAACGACCTCGCGAAACTTGGCTTCCTGGCGGTTCAAAAGAAATCCCGATCCCCCTACGGCGGCTCCGTGAACAATGCCTCTGATGCTGCCGTGCTTGGTACGTAGAGCGGCGAAAAGCTCCTGCATGGCTTCATAATCGGCTACATCCGCGCTATAGGGATGAACCTTTGCTCCGAGCTGCTCGATCTCCATAATCGCTGCGATTTTTCGTGCCGTACTTGTCTGGTTCGCATCAGTCAATATTGAAGGCCACTTGGAACGATCCGGCAAAGGGGTCCGATTCAACAAAGCGAGATTGACCGGTGATTTAGCCGCGAAATATTTCGCCGTCTCCAGTCCGATGCCGCCCATCCCCCCCGTAATGACGTAGATGCCGTCAGTATGCAACTGCAGCGGAACATCCGGCTCTTCCTCAAACAAAAGCGGAGCGAATTGCTCCGTATAACGCTCTCCGCCCCTAAATGCGACATGATACGAATCGGACGATACGTCCAGTTCCTGAAGGATTGTGGCCAGTGGAGTTTCATCGTCCCAATCCACGGCGCGGCATTTGAGCTGCGGATTTTCAAGTCCGACAACCTTGCCCAGCCCGAACAGCGCGGCATGCTCCGGATGAATCTGCGGTTCAAGCTGATTTACTTCTTGCGCATATCGTGCGGTCAAAATAAGCTCAATAGGCTGGGATCGCTGCAGCATTGCCAGGGATTTGACACAAGAAAAAAGACTGTACAAGCCTGCATGGAGCGTGTTCTCCAATTCCGCGAGTGAACGGGGATGGTGGTCGCAGTCCAAGCCGCCCATATGGACGATTTTTGTAAGACGCTCCGCCTTCACGCTTTTGAGCACGAACCGGTAACCTTCTTCCGAGCCGTCGGTAACGTAACGGTAATCGTTCAGCTTCATGTTATGGATATCCGGTACAATCTCGACTTCAATGACGCGTCTCCCTTTCGAACGCCATTTTTTCACCAGCTTTACTCCGAAACCCGACTTGTCCACAATTACAAGCACCGTACCCATATCTGATTTGTTCGCTGCTGTAGGAAGCTGTTCCCGGATCCATTTGAGAGAATGAAATTTCTGCTCTTGCGGAAGAACGGGCAAATTCAGCCAGCATGAGCATGCTTCAAATGGATAGGTAGGCAAATTCCGCTTATTCACGTGAAATGGATAACAGGCTTCCCATATCACCTCGCTACCCTTCACGAACAGCTCCGCCAGCTCAGAAAGCTCACGATCCGCCGGATAGATGCTATCCTTCACATCAGCCTCTGCCGCCATGCCAAAATAATGGCCATACTCCGGGCGATGAGTCAGACCGTGTGCCTCGATTGCCCCCAACCTTGACTGTAAATCGCTTATGCTGGAACACCGTACGGCCAGCCGCCATGGATGGTGGATTCTTCCCGTATTGGCGGTGTAGCATATCTCCGTCAGCGGAATGGGCGCATGTTCGTGCAAAAATGCAGTATAACGTTTAACGAGATGAAGCAGCGCTTCGCGCGTTTTGGCCGACAAAAGCAGCAATTCTTCTCTTTCGGGATAGCTTGTCGATCCTGGTTCGGGAGCTTCTTGTAACACGATGTGGCAGTTTGTTCCGCTCATGCCGAACGAGCTCACCCCGCATCGACGAGGCGTTGCGTCTCGTGGCCAGGGCTTTACGCGGTCATTGACGTACACAGGAGAGCGGATAAAGTCAATTCGTGCATTCGGTTTGTCGAAATGGAGATTTGGCGGCAGTTCCTTGTGCTTAAGAGCCAGCACCGCTTTTATAACCCCGGCAATCCCCGCTGCGTGATCGAGATGGCCGATATTCGATTTGATTGATCCCAATGCGCAAAACTGATTTTTATCGGTATATCGGCGAAAAGCGCGCTGTATCGCATCGACTTCTATCGGGTCGCCCAGCTCCGTCCCGGAACCGTGCCCTTCCAGATAACCGATGCTTTGCGGCTCAATGCCTGCGTCTCTCCAGGCTTGAATAAGAACATCTTCCTGCGACAATACATTCGGCGACGTTATACCAATGGAGCTTCCGTCTTGATTAACGGCGCTTCCCTTGATTATGGCGTAAATCGCGTCCCCGTCCCTGACAGCCTGAGGCAGCGGCTTCAAAATAAGCGCTGCCACCCCCTCGCCCGGACCGGTTCCATCGGAATAGTCATCGAATGATCGGGTTCGTCCGTCCGATGATTCGATGCCGATTCTTTGCGAGGTATCCAGCGGCAAAATATAGGTTTTCACCGAACCGGCAATCGCCATGTCGCATTCCCCAGCGCGCAGGGATTGGCAAGCCTGATGTATGGCAACGAGCGATGAAGAGCACGCCGTATCAATCAGCATGCTTGGCCCCTTCAAATCCAGTAAATAAGAGATTCGGCTAGCGATAATCGAACGGATATTTCCGGCCAGCGCCACGCTCATTGCATCGGGCTCCAACAGTTGCAACATCCGCGAATACTCCCCGTCATCTCCGTAACCGACATATATGCCCGTACGGCTTCCGGCCAGTTTTCTGCCGTCGTATCCCGCATCTTCAATAGCGGAGAATACAGTCTGCAGAAACAGCCTTTGGTTCGGATCCATCAGGCTTGCCTCGCGGGGGGACAGATTAAAAAAACGGTAATCGAACGAATCGATATTGTCGAGACAGGCGCCTTTGTAGAATTTCGCCTGATAGTCCGTTCCATATGCGACCGCCGCATAGCGTTTCGCCTGCTTTTGTCTACTTGCGGAAGGCAGCCTGACACTATCCACCTTGTCCCTGATGTTCTGCCAGAACGCATCCGGATTGTTGGCTTGCGGCATTTGCAGAGACATCCCGATAATGGCCACATCTCTTGAAGATGGAGCTTCATAATGCTCGGCATGCGATGACATGTTATCGCGTTTCAGCAATGTAACTTTGTCGAACCCCAGCTTTTTCTTTACCATAACGACTTCCTTTCTGCCCCTTTAGCATTCTATGCATCTGTTAATGCGCGTTAAGGGAGAAGCTCCACAGGTCATCCATTCGTTCCGCCAGTTCAGCGGGATGAATTTGTTTGGTTGTCAATATTCTTTTCAGCCACTCTGCCGCTTGCTGCTTTTCTTCCTCGCCAGGGCTTCTTCCTTCACTGTTCAACGTTTCGTTCATTGCTTCCAGCTTGCGGTAAAGCTCGATCACTTCTTTTTCATATACGCCGGCATCCTCATTCTTGTTTTCCGCGCTCGCCGCTAACGCCAAGCACTTCGTAACAAATGAGGGAGCGGACTTTTTGGCGAGATTAGGCATAAGCTGCTCCCCTCCGGAATTTGTGAGAACTGCCGGCACAATCCGGCAGTTCTACTTCGTTGCTGCGCCAAGGGCTTGCTGAACCTCAGGCATTGCATGATGCGGCTGCGGTTCTCGTTCCATACTCCAGATAACCGTATGTCGCGATGTTCATTTGCTGAATTTGTGTACTGCCTTCGATAATTTCCGTAATTTTGGCATCTCGCAAATAGCGCTGCACAGAATACTCGTTGCTGCATCCGTTCGCACCATGAAGCTGAACGGCGTCATTCGCTGCCTTAACCGCGATTTGCGATGCAAAATATTTGGCGGCATTCAACTCGTCCCCGGCCTGCAACGCTTTGTTTTGCTTCATAAATCCCGCGTTCAGACATAACAAGCGGGCGGCCTTTGTATTTGCAAGCATTTCTGCAATCATGGCCTGTACCAATTGGAATTCTTTTAAAGGTTGTTTGAACTGAATACGACTCTCCGTATACCGAATCGAATCTTCCAGACATGCTTGTGCAATACCAACTGCCCCGCATGCGACACTGTACTTGCCATACTCTAGAACATGCAGCGCCACATAGGGGAATCCCGTTCCCTCTTTGCCCAGTATATTTTCTTTTGGAATGCGGCAATCGTTCAGGCGCAGCTCGGCCAGCATCGAAGCGCGCGTGCCGTACATACCGTTAATGGGCTCAATGGAAAGACCAGGCCGATTTTTTTCGACTAGAAATGCGGTCGGCTGACCATTGACCTGGGCAAAAAGTAAAAATACATCCGCCAGTTGTCCGTACGTAATCCATTTCTTCGTCCCGTTCAGCACGTAATGATCTCCGGAAAGCACGGCTTGCGTTTCGATATGCCGAGCGTCGCTGCCGATATTCGGTTCGCTCAGGGCAAACGCGCCGATGGTATGGCCTATTGCCATTGCGGGCAGCCACGTCTCTTTTTGTTCTTCCGTGCCAAAGCGGATGATGGCTTGGCTTGCCATGGTATGAACCGTGAGCAGGCTGCGGATAGACGAACATCCGCGCCCCAGTTCTTCGTTCAGCAATCCGAACGTAATCATGTCCATGCCAGAACCGCGATATGAGTTCGGGATAAGCGCGCCCAAATAGCCCAGCGAGGCAAGCTTGTCAATTAAGGCTCTTGGCGTTTTCTCCAGTTGGTCATACGAGTTGGCGATCGGCACAATGTCCTGGTCTACGAAATGCTTGAATTGTTCATACTGGGATTGCTGTTCTGGAGTCAGGTTGAAATGCATCGTTTTCACCACCGATCAAATGTCATTGTTTTATTGCGAGCTTGCGCTCAATCAAATCCGACATGCTTTGAATGGTGCGGAAATGTGAGAATTCCAAATCATCATTGTCAAGCACGATGGCGAACTCGGATTCCAAGAACGTGACGAGTTGCATCACGAAAAGAGAATCGACAAATCCGAGCGAGAACAATTGATCGTCGTCGTGCAACTGGACTTGTTTGAAATATTTCGCCAAAAAAGCCCGAATTTTTTCCTTATGCTGTACTTCCATCGGTTTATCCTCCCTTGATAGTTTTGGAGCGCTTCGTCAAAGGCATGCGCTCGAACGGATATGTCGGCAGCGGCAAATGCCGGCATCCTTTCCGGTAAAAGGCGTCCACACAAAAGTCAACCCCGTTCAGCCATAGCTGTCCAATAGTTCGGAGCAGGAAGAGGCGATCGGAAGCGTGCTCGTAAGCATACCGCATGGTCGGAATAGTCTGAAGCCGCTCGCCATCTGCAGCAGACGGATGCTGGCGCACAAAGCTGCATAGTGATTGCCCCGGTCCGATCTCCACGAAAATCGCATCCCCGTCGTGAATAACTTCGTTTATTCCGTCGCTGAAGCGCACAGTTCGGCACAGATGGTCTGCCCAGTATCCGGGGTCTGTTGCTTGTTCTGCCGTTATCCATGTCCCCGTTACGTTCGACAAAAAGGGAATGGACGGAGGCTTCGGTTCATGCTCGAAGATCAGTGCCGACAGTGCAGAGGCGGCAGGCTCCATCATCGGCGAGTGAAAGGCACGATCGGACGGAATGCGGACAGATACTTCACCCATACGGGCAAGACGCCGCTCCAGCTCGCCGATGCCTTCCGCGGTGCCGGAAATGACCAGTGACTCTGGGCTGTTCATCAATGCGATTGTCGTGCCTTCCGGCAGCAGCGGCGAGACCTCGCTTGCTGTCATCGAGACGGCGAGCATCGCTCCCTTCTCCAGCCCATTGATGAGTTGGGAGCGCTTGGCGACGATGGTCAGCGCTTGCTCTAACGTAAATACCCCTGCAATGCAGGCCGCAGTATACTCTCCTAGACTGTGGCCGATCAAGACGTGCGGCTTGATGCCCCAGGATTCCAGAAGGCGTGCCAGTGCATACTCGACTGTAAACAAAGCTGGATGCGCCCACGACGTCGAATCCCGTTGCTCGCCCGCAGTTCCTGGCGAGTCTCGGCGAAGGATGCGCCGAATGTCCAGTTCCGGCACCGTGCTAAGCTGTTCTCCTCCGCCTGAGGATTTGGCCGAACGCACCGGATAAAGCTTTTCGCGCAGATCGAATCCCAGGAGAGGCTGCAAAAATTTACAGCAGCCATCGACCGTATCGCGAAAGATCGGTTCCTGCTCATAGATGTCGCGTCCCATGTTCTCATAATGATCTCCAAGACCTGAAAACATGAAAACGAGCTTGCGAGTACTTGCATCGCATGAACTGTCCCAATATCGACACGCATCCCGGTTCTGCAAAATCTCGACGGCCTCACGAATGCCGGAGGACACCAGAATGCGGCGCTCAGGGAGTGATGCCGCCATGTTATGCAGACTGTAGGCGACATCTCCCAGATTTGCATCAACGTGTTGATTGAGATAGCCGACAAGTTGATCCGTTGAGACCTCCAGTGCCGAACTTGTTCCCGCCGCTAGCATGAGCAGTTCTCCGGCACGTGGTTGCGCGGGCATTACGGTTTCGAGTTCATTCAAGGACGGCTGCCCGTCCGTCTCTATGCGGACATGCTCGCCATCCACACAAAGGACGGCCGTAATGGATAACAGCTTCCGCTCCGCAATATTCCATGGACTTATGACAAAAGTCCCCACGCCCTTGCTCCCTAAAGTCGCACACAGTACAACATCGTTCAGGTTGCCGTTCAGACGGACACGGATATCCAGCAACATGTTCGGCAAACTGTTCCCGTGAATGATCGTAATCGGTAGTGAGGATAGAGCGGCCGTTAATCGAGCTGCGGTCCGCTGTTGAATGAGCTTGCTATCGGCGTAGATCCAAATTCTTCTGCCGAAACCTCGTGTGCACCCAGCAGTCTGCAGAGCCGTCCACGATGCTTCCAAAAAATCGAGTTCGGCCGAATGCATCTCTGCCGCTTCTTGAATGGTCATCTGAAAAAAGCGGGCATCGAATCGATCTTTTTCTTCGATTGCTGTACCTTCTTCCATCGATATGGGGGATGAATTCCACCAATCACGAAAATCACGGGCGTCCTTCAAGAAGCCACCCACTCCCGTTACTGCCAGCTTCATTTCTTCCAAGGCTACATTCACGCTTTTCATTCGCAAGCCTCCTTTCGTCCCATTCCAAGCAAGAGATTTATGCGAGCAGCTCATATTGCTCCACAAGGTCGGCAAGCAATTGATTGTAGCCGAGAACCAAATGATCGAGCCCCTCCTGGCTTAATTTTCTACTGTATTCATAGCAGAATTCCAACCGATCCCTTGTTTCTCGGAATTCGAGTATAAGATCATAACTTCGGGTCAACGCCGAATAGTTGGATATCAGGCCGGACTTTACAAAAAGGGGCACTATTGCCGTATCCGGCAATCCCCCCCGTCTTTCGACAATTGCCGTTTGGAGCGAATGAGATCCGTTGATCCATTTTCCATTATTTATTTCCTTCACAAAAGAAAAGAGCTGGAAGAAATCCTCGATCGCATTAAAATCCACCCTTATCGGCACAACCGTGTCTGTTCGGCTGACAATGGATTGTACTTCCACTGCCTGCTGACCGCTCGCTTGTTGAAGGAGATACATGAACATGCCCAAAGCGACATCATGCGTTTCAAGCCCTTCCCCTTGCGCAAGCTTTCTCAGTTTGGAATATAGCGGTTCGGCACATTCAAAATGCTTGATTTGCCTTGCAGACCCATTGGGCATGCGGGTAAAGAAAACCTGCGGTAACACGACTCCTTCGAATACCTGCCCTGACTGAATATGTGCCCCCTCTTCCCCAATAAATTGCGCAAGTTTGGATATGGTCATATAAGCGAACAAATCCGTAATGCTTACGCGATTTGGGTGGAGCATGTCGATTTGTGCGTGCATCCTCATCAGCAGGATGGAATCGCCGCCTATTTCGAAGAAATTGTCGTGTATGCCGATTCTTTCTGTCGGCAGCAGCTCTTTCCATATGCGCAGCAACTGCTGCTCGATTTCATTGGAAGGAGCCACACAACGCGTTTCGTTATCTCTTTGCATTGCCGGCGCCGGCAGCGAATGCCGATCCAATTTTCCATTGACCGTAAGCGGCATCTTCTCCATATGCACAAAATAGGATGGGATCATATAAGCGGGAAGCCGTTCCTGCAGATAGGATCGCAGTGCGGATTCGGATTGTTGAATGCCTACATAGTAAGCACATAGTGTCCGATGCCCGTTATTTACCTCAACGGCCAACACTGCCGCTTCTCGAATTCCGGAGCAGTTCAGCAGCGCACATTCAATTTCGGCCAGTTCGATGCGGTATCCCCTAATTTTAACCTGCTGATCCACCCTTCCCATATAATCAAGCAATCCGCCAGGCAGCCAGCGCACCAAATCGCCCGTCTTGTACATGCGTTCTCCTGGGAAATACGGACTTTCGTCGAATTTCTCCGCCGTCATCTCCGGCGAGTTCAAATATCCTCGGACAACGGACGGCCCTGCGATCCATAGCTCGCCTTCGGCGCCATACGGCTGAAGTCGACCCAGCCTGTCCACGACAGCGAAATAATGGTTGGCGATAGCCCCGCCAATTGGAATCCGTCCTTTTGTCGGACTCAAGCATTCATAATAGGTAACGGCAACAGTTGTTTCCGAGGGCCCGTATGAATTGTACAGCTTCATGCCATGCAAATCGTCGCAATAAGACCATTTGAGCTCATCGCCTCCCGATATCAGCAAACGCAGCCTATGATCGGTCAACCTCCCATTCAACTGATGAATCAAATGCGGCGAGCATGACATGAACGTAATCTGTTGTTCTTGAATGCAGTGGACTAGCCGATTGATATCCAGTACATCCGCTCTTGGCAAAATGACCAAAGTTCCGCCCCGCAGCAGCAAAGGAAAAATTTCCTCGACGGACGTATCGAAAGACAGGGATGACTGCCATATCCCGCGGTCTTCAGCCTGGAGCTGATCATACATGAAAGAATAAATGAAGCTGTTCAAATTGCGATGCTCCACCATGACGCCCTTCGGCTTCCCGGTCGAGCCGGACGTATAAATGATGTACGCCAGGTCGCTTATTTCGTTAATGGGTGCCGGATTGCCGGGATCGGATTTCTCGAAATCGAATTCGGACAGAAGCACCGTTTCGATATCGGTGTTATCCAGCTTTTCCAACCAATTCCGCTGAGTAAGAAGGTGCTTGCATCCACTGCCTTCCAGCATATGCTTGATTCGATCGGCTGGATATTCCGGATCAATCGGCATATAGGCACCGCCCGCCTTGAGCACGGCCAGCATACTTATGATCGCATCGGCTGACCGCTCCAAGAGAATTCCAACGACTTGCTCGGGTTCAACCTGCTTGGCGCGCAAGTGATGCGCCAGGAGATTGGCCCGCTTATTGAGCTGTTCATAAGTCAGGACTGCTTGTCCATAAATAATGGCCGTGCGCTGAGGAGAGCATGCAGCCTGCATCTCGAAGTGCTGCTGAATGGTATGCTGTATAGGGATGGGCTGGCAGCTTCCGTTGAAATCGGTCAACAATCGATGCGTATCCTCTTCCGTCATAATATGAAGTTCGTCGACCGAAGCTTCGGGACGCGTGATCATCTCATAAATAAGACAAAGAAAGTGCTTGGATAGCTGAGTTACGAGCTCTAGCGGGAATTTATGCAGCGCATATTGCATTTGAAAATTCAATTCGTTCCCGGGATGTATGCTAAGCAGCATTTCGTATGGAGTCGACTCGCTCATTTCATAATCGGTAAAGCGGATGACTTGCTCTTCATCCTGCATTGCTGCGTTCAAGGGATAGTTCTCGAATACGAGCACAGATTCGAACAGTCCCTCCCTTTTATCGATGTCGCTATATTCATAAACATCGATCAGCGCAGTCGCTTCAAAATCGTTCCGTACACGCAGCGCCTCTTCCATTCGCGCAAGAAGTTCGGAAACCGTCTCCTCCGGCTTGGCAGTTACGCGGAATGGGAGCGTGTTAATATAAAGGCCGACCATCGACTCCATTCCTCGAACTTTGTCGGTTCTGCCGGAGACTGTGGTGCCGAATAAAGCTTCTGCGGAATTGGTATAGCGTTGAAGCAAAATCCCCCAGGCCGTATATACAAATGCAGCCAGCGTTATTTTAAGAGACCTGACACACTGTATCAGTTCCAGCGTTTGTTCGGCCGGTAGCCTGAAGTTGTGGATGCCGGGCGCTTCTTCCTTCTCGGAAGGAGATGGGAACGCGGGGAGCAGCGATTTAGTATCGAACCCCGCAAGATAGGAACGCCAATAGTGCTCCTGCCCGGCTTTGCCTTGCGATTGTACATATTTGAGATATTCCTTATTGCTCGTCTTGATGCCGGGAGCATAAGGAACATTTCGGTATAAGTGCTGATAAGCATCTAGAAATTCGGACAGGAGGATGCCGTTGCTCCAGCCATCGTACAAAATATGATGGTTACTAATCATCATGACGTATTTCTGCTCGCTCTCTTTGCAGAGAGTGACCCGAAACGGCACTTCCGTCAGGTCGAAGCCTTGCCGTTGGTCGTCTTTTTTCAATTGATGGAGAAAATTGCTCCACTGTTCAGCGGTCATTTGGGAGCAATCGTGAAGCGCAACGGTAAAATCCCACTTCTTCAGGACGATTTGCAGTGGTGATTTGAGCTTTTGCCAGCGAAATACGCTGCGCAGCGCTTCGTTATTTGCAATAACAAGATTCCAGGCATGCTGAACCAGATCCGCCTGAACGTCCCCTTCCAGCCATACGCAGAGCTGTTCAAAGTAATGCTCCCTGTCTTGCGGATTAAGATAATGAAAAAGCATCCCTTCTTGCAAAGGAGTCAATCCGATAATGTCCTGTACTTGATCCCTTTCGATTTGCTTTGCCTCCGCCATGCGACTCCGTCCTTTTTTGTTCACGTAGTAAAAAATTCATTTAAACAACATATCAAGCTGCTGCTGTGAAATTTCGACCGTATCGAAATCAGAAGGAGTAAATTGCTCCTCGCGCTCGTTGGTGGCATGAGAAATAATATCCTGCAACTGCTGTACATAAACGCTCATCCAATGCCCGATCGTTTCTTGATCATAAGCCTCGCAGTGATACATCAATTCCAGCCTTAGCCTTCCGTTCATCACCAGGCTGTTCAGCTCTAATTTGGCGCTCATTCGATTATCCGGATGACATTCCATGGCATGTTCTTGATAAACCAGCTCAAACCAGTCATTATCCGCTTCCCTGCCGAATTGCCCCAAGTAATTAAAGCGGAACGGCGCAGGTTCGCAGCTTCGTTCGAGGAGATCTCTATTCATATAAGCAAGAACTCCATAACCGATTCCTTTATCCGGAATCTGACGCAATTGCTCCTTAATTGATTGAATTTGCTTGGATAGAGAGGCCTGCGGCAGTTCCAGCCTAAGCGGAAATAGCGCCGTAAACCAGCCTATCGTCCGTGAAGCGTCAATGCCTTCCAAATGACGCCCATGATTCTCCAGTTCCAATCCGATCAAGGAATGTCCGGTAAAGAAGTGCATGGTTCTGGCAAAAGCGGTTAACATCAAGTCCACCGGTTCGGTGTTGAATGCCCGATGTGATTGTGTAAGCAACGTGCGGGTACATTCATCATCAAGCCATGTGACATGGCATTCTCTGCGGCCAGAAGTCCAATCTTTGACTTCCGCGGCTTGAGGAAAGAACCAGTGCTGAGCCTGTTGGTTAGCGCTCCAATAGTCGATTTGCTGGTTGACTTCCGCTTGCTCCGCATATTGCCGCAAGCCTTCGTGCCAGTCGCGAAGAGAGGCTGTTTTGGCCGGCAATGCGACAGGCCGGGACTCGGATAACTGGTCGTATGCAAGCTTGACATCCTCCAGCAAAATGCGCCACGATACTCCGTCGATGACAAGATGATGAGCCGTAATCAGCACATATTCGGTTATGAGTTGCGATGTAAATGCGACTGCTCGGATGAGCAGATCTTTATAGATGTCCAATTTGGATTTCAAGCTTCTTGCAGCTGCTTCGATTTCAAGCATTTTTTGTTCTTCGGATTGCTGCTTCAGTTCATAGGTTTCAAGCGGAAAAGATAGATGCGCATGCTTATTTTGATAAAATAGGGATTCGCCGTCTGCCCGGTAATTCAGCCTTAGTCCGTCATGATGCAAAACGAGCTGCCCAAGCGCAGTACGGAGGCGTTCCAGCACGATCGGCTGTTTCATTTTCAGCAGCACGCTCTGATGGTAATAACCGGGATGCCGGAGCTTTTGTTCAAAAAACCAATGATCAATCGGGAACATTTCCTTATCTCCTGAAATAAGGCCTTGTTCATAACGCTTCGCAACGGCATTCATATCCAGATTCTCGCACAGCGAACCGATAGTTTGATGCTGCAAAATCTGTTTCGTTTCGACCGAAATCCCTGCTTGCTTAAGCCGGGATGAAATTTGGATGGCTTTAATGGAATCTCCACCCATTTCGTAAAACTCATCATGAATGCCTATTCCGTCCAAATCTAGAACTTCCGCCCAGATGCGCGCGCACGTTTCTTCCGTCTCGTTGCGCGGCGCCCCTGTCACCCCGTTCGTACGAATGTTGTCTTGAGGCTTGGGGAGAGCATGGAAATTGACTTTTCCGTTCGCAGTCAAAGGGATATGCTCGACCTGAACGACGTAAGCCGGCAGCATGTAGGACGGCAGCGTGTGGTTCAACTCTTTACGAATGACGGATATCGAAACGGGTCTGGAGGCGATCACATACGCACTTAAATAAGCTTTCCCGGCGTTATCTTGGTGCGCCGCCACGACAGCCTCACGGACTCCGGATAGTTGCTGGAGTTCATGCTGAACCTCCTGCAGTTCGATGCGATATCCGCGGATTTTGACCTGATCATCAGCGCGTCCGATATACTCCATGTTGCCGTCCGGCAACCAACGAGCCAAATCCCCGGTCCGGTACATAACAGCACCTAGGCGCTCGGCAAACGGATCTTCTACGAATCGCTCCCGCGTTAAATCGGACCGTTTTAAATATCCTCGTGCAACACCATCCCCGGCAATGTAAATTTCACCAACGCTGAATTTCGGCACAAGCCGTTGACTGCCATCCAGCAAGTAGATGCGGACATTATCGGCAGCTTTCCCGATCGGTACGCACGCTCGCCGAATTTGCGCATCAAACTGATAAATCATGCATCCGACTACGGTTTCTGTCGGTCCGTATTCATTGAAAATCGCAACCTCTCCGCCAAAGCTGTCAAAAACTTCCGAGGCCAAACACATATCCAACTGTTCCCCGCCAACAATCAACGCCGTTACCATCGAATGACGGTTGTCCCATTCCTTAATGAATTTGAGATGAGAAGGCGTCAGCTTTACGATTTGCACTTTATTGTCTTTGAAAATCCGCTGCACGGCCAAATCCTTGTCGTCATCTCCGTAAATCACGATTTTACCGCCTGTTACGAGAGGGGTAAAAATAGAGGTTACGGTCAAATCAAACGAGATTGAAGAATACAGAGGGAAATCAGCCTTCTCCCCGTTTGCGTATACTTTTCGTGCCCACCATATATAATTGACCAGCCCCTGTTGCTCGACCATGACGCCTTTCGGCTTTCCCGTAGAACCTGACGTATAAATAACATAGGCCAACTGACGAGGTAAACCGGAGCGCGTTATCGGCTCGGGACTGCTCTTTTCCAGTAAGGACGGATCCAGCACATCGACCACTCTGCCTGAAAATCTCGGCTTATCGCGCAAATGACCGCCTGTTAACAGAAGCTGCGCACCGCTATCCTCCAACAAATAAGCAATGCGTTCCGCCGGATAATCGGAATCGATTGGCAGATAGGCTCCTCCTGCCTTCATCACGGCCAGAATGCAGACGATCTGCTCTAAGCACGGAGGCAGCAAAATAGCAGCCAGCATGTCCCGCTGCAAGCCATTAGCGACAAGAACGCGAGCCAGGCGATTGGTCTGCTCGTCCAGTTCCCGGTAAGTTAGCGAACGTTGCCCGTCCTCTATGGCGGTATGATCGGGCGTCATGGCAGCTTGATCCTCGACCAGCCAGTGAATGAATGCGTCTTTCGGATAATCGGCTTCCGGGCCTGCCCCCATTCGCAGCAGTTCCTCCTGCTGGGACGAGTTCAAGACGTTTAATTCGCATAATCGATTCTCCGGATTCTCGCACATTTGACTTAAAATCCCGCAATAGTAAGCATTTAGCTCCGATATCATGCCCTGCTCGTACAAATCCAGGCTGTATTCCCAATCGAGCGCGAATGTATCGTCCAAATCCTCCACAATGAGCGAAAAATCAAATTTGGATGATTTCGCGGAATAAGGAACGCGTTCGATGTGAAGCTCGTTCTCCCGCCAGGCTGCTTTGTCCATATTTTGATAGACAAACATTGTATCGAACAGCGGATTTCGGCTCGCATCCCGCCGGATTGGCAATTTCTCAAGCAACCGCTCGAACGGATAATCCTGATGTTCAAGAGCGAGCAGCGTCTTCTCTTTGATTTCCCGAACATATTCGGATACGGTTTTATGGCCTTCCGGCTGACTCCGAATCGCTAGCGTTTGTACGAACATGCCGGCGGTTCGTTCTGTACCGGGAATGGTTCTCCCGGCAGACGATGTGCCGACGACAAGATTTTGCTGTCCGGTACATTGGGCGAGCATAAGCTTGTATGCTGCCAAAAGCACCATATAGACGCTTACGCATTGTTCGCGAGCGAAGCTCCTGCAGCGCTCCGCAAGCTCTTTACTCAGCCTGTCGAAGTAGTGGTCGCCCGCACCAGATAATAGGGCAGGACGAGGAGAACAGGTCGGCATCTCAAGTATGGGAAGTTCTCCCGACATTTCCGCGAGCCAGTAAGCTTGATGCTCTTCAGATAAAGGCTGTTTCTCCCGCCACAAGGCATAATCGGCAAAGGAAAGGGGCGACGGGCCGAGACTCTGATTCAACAGGAGCTGAACGAATTCGCTCATGATGATGTGCATGGATGTTCCATCGATCACGATATGATGAAGATCGATCAGGAACAGATGTTGGTCTTCCGAAGTCTTGCACAGCTTTGTCCTCCAAAGCGGCGCATGATGAAGATCATAAGGTCGAACGAACGAGTCCGCATAATTTTGGATATCGATGCCGCCAAAGACTTCTTCGTAGTCCAGTCTGACAACAAGGTCAGAAACGGCAGCGATTTGCTGCACGGGTTCTCCGTCCTGAAAATTGAAATAAGTGCGCAGCGCTCCATGTCTCTTGACAATTGCCGACCAAGCCTTCTCGACCTGCTCAAAGGATAGCGGCCCTTCCAGTTTCAGGACGGCGGTAATATTGTAGCTTACTCCTTGCTTGTTTAATTGCTGCCAGGCATATATTCGGCGCTGCGGCGGCGTTGTCGGGAATATCGATCTTTCAGAGGGATCGACCTCCATTATGACTTCATCCGCATCGCTCGCTTGAGCATGTTCGATCAAATGGGCGATTTGTCGAATTGTCGGCTGATGAAAAATGTCGTGCAAAGAGATTTTTACGCCGAACTCTGCTCTGATGTTTGCGATCAAATAGGTCAACTGTAGGGAATTGCTGCCCCAATCAAACAAACTGTCAAGTGTGCCGATCTCGTTGACTCCTAATAATCGGCAGCATATTTCCAGCAGCCGTTCTTCCGTCCCCGAAACGGGCATCGCGAGTTGGCGTTCCTGCAGGTGCAATTGAACATACTCGGATACCTGCTCGATGATTTCGGCGAAATGTTGCTGCCGATACCATTCGCCAAGCTTGTAGCGCTGTATTTTCCCGCTCGTTGTTTTCGGGAGCCTGGTAACCGGAACGACATGCTCAACAGTGATACCTAGTTGACGCTGAACATGGCTCCGCAGCGTTACCGCCAGGGGAGCGAAATCCTCCAGCTTGCCGCGATAGAGAACGAACAGGAGCAAATCGTCGCTGGCCGCCTCGGGATTGCTTACTCCGCAGGCCGCTATCGTGCCGAGCTTGATCGGTTCCACAGCTTCGCATACTCGTTCAATATCATGAGGATATACGTTCTGCCCGTTAACGAACAGAATGTCTTTAACGCGTCCGGTTACGTATAACCTTCCATTGCGCATAAAACCGAGATCGCCTGTCCGAAGCCAACCGGTAGACGTGATTCGTTCGGCTGTCGCCGATTCGTTGTTGTAATAACCGGAAGTGACATTTCTTCCCTTCAAGTAAATTTCGCCGATCATCAGCTCAGCCAAATCCGTGCCAGAGCTGTCCCCGATGTATATACAGCAATCATCAACCGGGCTGCCTACATCGACAAAGGACACGCCCTCTCCGGCTTCCGTTTCCTTGACGACGCTTCCGAGTGAGAGATGCTTTCTATTCAGGTGCATCGTATTCAATTCATCTCCGACAGGGGGAAAGGTTACAGCGAGACAAGCTTCGGCCATACCGTATACGGGAAACATCGCATTTTGCTTCAGCCCGCATGGAGCCAATGCAGCCATAAACCGGGCGGCAAGCTCTGCTGAAATCGGTTCCGCTCCATTAAAAATGAGCCGCACATGGGACAAGTTCCATGCTGAAGCCGCCTCTTGTTTGAATTTTCCCAAGAAATATTGATAGCCGAAATTCGGCGATGAAAGTATAGTCGATCGGTGTTCGCTGCATTTCGCCATCCATAGTGTCGGACGGCGAATGAATAAGGAAGTGGGCATGAGATACTGCTGAATTTGTGCGGCTATTGGCACCATATGGCAGCCGATCAATCCCATGTCATGTGTCAAGGGCATCCAACTAAGCGTTGAATCCTCTGATCCTATAGCCGAGCGGTTTATCATCGCAAGTATATTACTAAGCAGGTTATCGTGGGTCAGTATGACTCCCTTTGGTTCTCCTGTCGATCCAGATGAGAATTGGATAAAAGCTGTATCCGACGGCTCTGCCTCATGGACGGCTCCGGGCCTGCAGGATGCGAAATCAATGCTGTCAGCAAACAAAGTGCGCTTCTTCATATCGGACCATCGATCTTGGTAGTCCGCTTTTTGAGAAAAAGCTTCTACGTACGAATAGCTGGTTTCAGCTATCAAAAGCACGGGACGCTTCAACACGTCCCATATTTGAAACAATTTCCTTTTATGCTCATCATTGCTGCCAACCGATACAGGTACCGGAATGAAACCGCCCAGCACGCATGCCCAAAACATTTGAATAAATAGCTCTTCGTCTTCAATTTGGAATAAAATTTCGTCTCCAGGCACGATTCCTTTTTCCTGAAAATAACCGATCAGGTGCCGAGCCCGGTCATACAGGTTTTTGTAAGAAAGAAAGTGTTCCTTTTCACCTCCTTGGATAAAGGTAATTCCTCTATCCTCCTGTCGCCTTACAGCATGAAGCATGTCCGTCAGTCGCCGGAATTCCATCGTTCTGCCTCCTTGCTAACTATAGTTGTAAAAGCCCTTGCCCGCTTTTTTGCCGTACAAACCGGCATCCACCATCTTCTGCAGCAAGGGGGCCGCCCTGAATTTGCTATCCTGATAGCTTTCATAAAGGATATTCAGGGAATCCAATACGGTGTCCAGCCCAATCAAATCCGCGGTTTCCAACGGTCCCATTTTGTGTCCGTAACACTTTTTAAAGATGTCGTCCACTTCCTGGGGCGAAGCGACCTGATCTTGAACGACATAAACCGCTTCGTTCATAAACAAATGAGATATCCGATTCGATACAAAGCCCGGCATATCGTTGACTAGAATGGCTTCTTTGTCCAAGCTGTCCAGAAATCGATGAGCCTGATCAATCGTATCTGCAGAGGTGTGATAACCCCGAATGACCTCAACGGAGGATTTCATATAGACAGGATTCATGAAATGCATCCCGATTACTTTGCTCGGCCGTTCGGTAAAGCTGCCGATGCGGGTAATGGAGATGCACGATGTGTTGGCGGCGAAGCAGACTTCTGTCGGACATATTTGATCGAGTGTTCCGTAAATCTCCTTTTTTACGCATTCGTTCTCCGTTGCGTTTTCGACAATAAAATTACAGTTTGCAACAGCCGAAATCTCCGTGTCGAACGTAACCAGTTCAAGTGCCTGGTCAGCCGTTAACCGGGGGGCTGATCGGTTGATGAGCGGAGCAAGCCGCACGGTTTTCAAAATTTCAGATTTCGCTGCGGCAAGCGCGTTCTCGCTCACGTCGATCAGCACAGACGGGATGCCGTGCCAAATGAGATCTACCGTCATGCCGATGCCCATGGTACCTGCGCCAATAATGCCAGCCTTATGCATGGCAACATCATCTCCCTGCTCTATTTCATTTAAATCCCCGCATGATTTCCAATTCGAACTCGAATATAGGAAGGAAGCGGCTGTATGATCGACAAGTCGTTTTCGAATACAATGAGATCAGCTTGATTGTAAATTTCCTTGAAGTTGGAAAAACGGTAGGTCATCTCCATCATCCGGTTGCGTCCCGTCTTGCGAAAATCTCCTCGCAGCACTTTATTGGACGCTTTGCATTCTTGCATGATATGACTGAGAAGCACGCTTCCGACCCCGCGTGACATGACGCGGCAGGACATAAGCAATAATTTCATATGCCAGGCTGTGTCCCCCATCTCGATCAGCGCCATTCCAATTTTGCCGTACGAGCCGTATTTATCTGTTAATTCGCATACGAGCAGCTTATGTTGCTCCGATGTGCAATAATAGTTCAGTTCCTCGAAATCATAAGTGATTCCCGTAGAATTCAATTGATTGGTTCTTACCGTCAATTCCTCGGCTCGCTTTAAATCCTCATGCTGGGCTTCCGAAATAATGAATTCCATGCGAAGCGAGGCGAGAAATTCTTCTTTGGGCCCTTCAAATTGAAGTTCTTCCTCGTTACGTTTCTGATCCTGCATGTACATGTGCCGGCGTCGAGCCGAATCGACCGTAATGAAAGCCGGGTTCAGCCTTGGATGAACCAGCAGCCCCTGTATATCGTCGGGAGCCCAGCAAGCAATTTCTTGATGAAAGCTTTGAACTTCATCCCGCTCGAAAGGCTGATCGTCCAAAAACAGCATCGAATCCATGCCGATATTTAGTTTAGATTGAATCCAGGCGATATTGGACGACTTGGCGTTCCAATTGATTGCCGGGTACAGAAAATAATCGGCAATTCCGAATTCCTCCAGCTTCGCATATGCATGTGCATGATCGTTTTTGCTTGCAATCGAGTGGAGAATCCCTCGTGCATCCAACTCCTTGATAACCTCGGCTATTCCTGGGCGCAGTCGCACATCATTCGAAGATTCAAGGAGAACGCCGTCCCAAATTGTATGATCCAGATCCCAGATGACGCATTTGAATTCTTTTTCCTTTCGCTCCATTCCGAATACACCCTCCTCTTAAGGATTGATGCTTGCTGCGGCTGCCTCATCCTCCAGCCGTACTTCCAGTATCTCGGATGCCCGATCCAGCGTATCCCGGACTTCCTCGTATGTCCGTCCCGTAACGATTACATAACCTAACCGGTCATAAGCGTTATGGGGCAGCCTTACGCGGGAACCGGACTTGGCCGTAATTGTCAATTGCCGCATACCCGGCAACTGCTCGATTCGCTCTCTGCCAAGCACTTCGCGCAACACCCCGGCTTCTTTCGCTGTCAAAAATTGAATGCCGGAAAATCCAACCATCTCTCCGTTCCATGGTTCCGGCTTCATTACTGAGCAGCGAATATGCTGCTCTAGAACGTCAATTCCCGTTGTGTAGCGAATCAATTCTGGAATCATGCCGCCGGCCAGGCGAGCATTAATTTCGATAATAGAGCAGCCTTGTTCCGTCAATTTGACTTCAACGTGGGCGGCGCCGTTTCGAAAGCCTACAGCTTGCAGAGCTGACTCCACGGCGGATCGTATCTCCATTTCGCTTTTCTTGCACAATGGGGCGGGGAAAATGTGTCTCTTCTCTACAAAAAATGGAGCGCCGCCCACTTGTTTTTCCGTAATGCCGATACAGCGCATGGTTTCCTGCCAGCAAAGCATTTCCACGCTGTATTCAGGCGCGTCAATATACTGCTCTACTAGTGCTGTCATTGACGTGGATTGTCCGCGCATATTTACCTGTACGTCCAGAATCAATCGAATTTGTTGTTCTGCTTCCTCTCGGCTCCTACACAGCTTCACGTGGTTCGATCCGCTATCGTCTGCAGGCTTGATTACGCAAGGGAATCCTATGCAACCGATAGCTTGGCCGAGTTCATGAACCGAACGAACGACGGCGAATTCGGGCTGCCTTATTCCTGCCTCCTCCAGCCGCAAGCGCGTCATATGTTTATTGCGGCAGGTCTTGATCGCTTGGGGTGAGTTGCCCGGAAGCTGGTAGCGCTGGCTCAGGGTGGCGATTGTTTCAATATAAAACTCGCTTGTAGTTGCAAAGCCGCAAATTGCACCGCGGTCTATTTCCGAGCCCAGCATTTGTTCGATGTCAGGAATGGAATTAGTGTTGCATACAAGTACGGAACAGCCCGTTTCCATAAGTCCGTCATATCGATCGGGGCAATTGGTCAAAAAAAGTGGCTCCCATCCCATTTCGGCAGCTTTGCGCAGTGCCAGCATGCCCGTACCGGTCGTATTGGCTTCTATGAACACCAGTTTATCGCACACCTGCATATGCTCCTTTCGACTGGGTATAAGACCAGGAATGAACCACGCACTGCTCCGAAACCTGTAAAGGCTCATCGGGAAGCCTTAGTTGGTGAATTCCCTTCTCAAGCCGATACCGTTCGCTATAAATGGTATCGACGTAACGATCGCCTCGATCCGGAAATAGAGCGACGATTTTCGTCTCCGGATTGACTCGAGTACTGATCCACCGCGCAACGGCATATACTGAACCGGAGCTGTTGCCGGCAAATATTTTCTCGCGTTCCGCCAGTTGCAATGTGGCCGCAAACGATTCTTCGTCATTTAACCAATGAACCTCGTCGACAATGCTATGGTTCACATTTGCCGCTACAAGACTGTTGCCTAATCCGCTTTGCAATCGGTCTTTGCGATCCGGTTGACCGAAAATAACGCTGCCGGTCGCGTCAACTGCAACGACGCGCATGTTGGGATTATGTCTGCGCAATTCCGCAGCCGTACCCGACATGGAGCCGCCACTGCCGACGGAAGCAACCAGAATATCCACATGACCAAGATCTGACACCAACTCTTCGGCAAGCTCCTTATAGGCGCGAGGGTTGTCGGGATTATCGTATTGACGCGGCCAATATGCGTCAGGGTATTGGTTTAGCAGTTCTTGCAGCTTCTCCAGACGTGCCCCCTGCCATCCGTTTTCGTTCATCTTATCTACGATGTATACGCGGCATCCTAATGATGTAAGCTTGGCCATCGTAATCGGGTCGATTCTTGGGTCGGTTACGATATGTACGGGATGGCCCAAATGCGTACCTACAAGCGCAATGCCGCAAGCCATAGTGCCGGAGGAACTCTCCACGATCGGAGCGCCGTCTTTGAGCTGCCCCGCTTTTTTTGCTTCTAGGATAATTTGTTTGGCTACGCGATCTTTCATGCCGAAGGGATTCATAAGCTCCAATTTCGCGTACACATTACCTCTGCACTGCTCATCGAGCCTAAGCTTGACGAGCGGTACGCGTCCCACCGCGTCTACCATGCTTTCATGCAGCATCTCGCGTCCCTCCTTTACTGATCATTGCCGTATAGCAGCGTCGCCGCACCTACTGTCTGGACTGCACCGTTCCCGTTCCGGCCAGGAAATTCGTCATTCTGGCACTGTCGTCCAGCCGTTCCTTTCTTTTTATCCTCATTCCAAGCATGGAACAGGTGCACCTCATCCGCTAGGCGAAGCAACGAGAGGCGCGCAGCATGAAGCTGTTGAAAATGTCTTTTATCGGATTCCGTAAATAAAATGCCAATAAAAGTCCCGCTGTGCGCCACTATAACCCCGAGTGCGTCCACCTGTCGACAGATGGCAAGGACATCGTCCAGCCTTTTTTTTTCACATAGTTTCTGGTTCATGATCGCACTGCGCGTCGAAATTTCGCCGATCGTTCGGACGTCTTTGGCGCGAATCGCTTCTGTCATTCGGCACAGCATATCGTCATACTCCCGACACTCCATATTCGAAAAGGGCTTGGGCTTGTTGTTGAACTCGACGGTGTCAAGCTCGCCGCCTTCATCGATTCCCAGCACAGTCAAGAGAGGAGATTCGCCAAGGAACCGGTGAAGCTGGACATGCCTATGGAAAAAGGATACGATTCCACTGTACATCACGCCGTCGGTCGGCTCGATTTTCCTTAAAAAATATTCCGTTTGCCGTTCATCAAGCCTCAATTGGAAACAATCGCTGACCGCCCGTATCGTAGCTACAAGATCAGCAGATGAACTCGCCAAACCTTTTCCTACAGGAATATTGCTTTCGATCTCCAGCATTCCACCTGGCGGAAGTCTGTAATGAGATAAGATTAAATCAACCAACTGTTTCGATTTATGCTTGGAGCTCGGATACACCATAATATCCGAACACTGGTCGTAAGAGGTAAACGTGGCAGTTGAAAAACGATTGATCGGCATGGTAACCAGAAAATCATTGCCGTCCACACTGACACCCTGAAGCAGTTCCCCGAACGTGCCGCAAGCCTTACCCGAACCCGTGCAGATGATGGACATTTGATGCTGCATCATGTTTCCTCTCTCTCCTGTATCTTTGATATCGCTAAGTACTCATTCGTATAGTCCCGATTTGCGGCCGATCCGCCGCTTGTTTGCTTGCAATCGCTCTTTGTGGCTAAAACATTCCTTGACTTGCTCGTCCAGCAGCGACAAAACCTCGGAAGGGCGAACTGAGCCTGAGGTGCATTTGCCCCACAGACTGTGATCAATCGAAAAAGCGATGCGAAGTTCACTTTCCCCAATGTCTATGCTGTATCCGGCTTCGGAGCAAATTTCCTGCAGCAGCGGAGCCGGCGCCTCTTGAGGAAGCTTCTTATCGTTAAGCATGGCGACAATATACCTGCCCGCCAGAACCTGCGCCGTCCGATAAGGAATATTGGCTCTAAGAGCCAATAGGTTGGCTAGGCTGAACCCTCCGAAAAACTCTTGCGTACAGATGCCGAGCAGACGTTCATCTTTAAAATTCAATTGGCGAATGACCGTTGTGAATAACGCCGCTGTATGGCAGGTCGCGTCGATGAGATCCTGAAAATGACGGCCTCCTTCCTTTGCGGTTTCAACCAGGTTTGTATATGGCGTATTACGCTGAATCATGACAAAATCCGTATAGTAGGCAGAGATGTGAGCTGTCTTGCCTCTAATGCGTTCCAAGATGGGAAAATTCTTTTTCTGAGGCATTGCTGAGGAGATACCCGATAAGGAATCGGGTAAATCAATGAAGTGATATCCGCTGCTTCCCCAACTGATAAAATCGGTGGCGAATCGACTCAATGCGACGCCCAAGGTCGATAATTCTGCGGCAATGTGCAGCATCCATTCCTTGGACGCGACGCCGGACAACGCATGTCGTCCCGGACGGGAGAAGCCAAGCTGCTGAGCCAAGCATGTTCTGTCCCATGCCAGTTCCAACCCAGCCATCGCACCTGACCCGAGCGGACATTCGTCGATGTCGTCGAATACAGCCAGCAGCCGGCGAATTGTTCTGCCCAGTTGTTCGCTCATAGCGGATATGTAGAAGCCGGCCGTTATAATCTGAGCTGGCTGATAGTGAGTGTAACCCGGCATGGGAAGATCTGCGGTATTCCTAGCGAGAAAGTGAAGAGCCTCAGTGAAATCCAGCAAATGCTCTGTCACTCGAATTAGTGCATCTCTCGCGAACATCAACTGCGCTGTGGCCTGTACGTCATTTCGGCTGCGATCCATATGCCAAAGTTCCGAGGATGACTGATGCATGCGGCTCATGCGGCTCTGCACGCATTGTTCCAGTGCAAACAGGATATCGGACATATTGCTTTCAGGGTCTGCCCCGATAGAACGCTTCTGCTCAATCTCTTCCAATAGTTTGACGATAGCAAGCATGTCTTTCTCGGAGAGCACTCCTAAGCGCGCATATTCTCTTGCCATTACTTGTTCAATGCGGATGTAATAAGGCAATAGGTATTGAAGCTCGTATTCGAATTGCGGTCGCAACACAAGTTCATTTACTAGCACGGAGGGCGATTCCCTAATGCGCCCAGTCAGATTTTTCGTCTCATGTCCTATTTCCACCTTATCACCCACCTGGATCATAAATTGTAAGAACGAAGGACTGCATAAAATAGCTGAATTTCTATTTTATACCATAAGCATACTTGAGTTATATGATACAACCATTTATTAGTAGTTTCAATCAAAAAAAATCATATTTCAACATAGGACTGTCTATTAACCAATAAAATACATTTCCAATATAGGAAAAGGCCACTCGTTCAGTAAAATGTTTGTCCCCCTACAAACTCCCGATTAAAGCTGGTGAATCAACTAATCTATTAAATTCGTGTTGAGCCTTATATACAGGAAAGTTGCTGCGCAACCTGCCGGATTTTTATTTCATCGAATGAATTGGTGCAAATATTAAGCCCATACAAAGATTAAAGAAACGGACTTGCTTTTCCGATACATAAAATGACGATACTTTTTTAATAAATGAAGGAGTGAATAAAGAAAATGCGCATTGAATCGCCAATTTACCGATTCTCGCCTGCTGCTAACCGAACCAATCGAGGCCAAGAGGCATTATTTGCAGATACGATGAAAGAAACCGCGAGCAAGGAAGAAGAAAAAGAAGGGGACAAAAAAGGCCGTCTCGTCACGGCTCGCGAAGACGGTTACATCAGGCAGTATCTCGTTAGGCCTGACGGCAGCAAGGTGTTATTGAGCGAAACACAGCAAAATGACAGCTTTCAAACAGCGAAAATCGATCAGCTGCCCGTCGCTATCAACTACCTGCATTCCCCACAAAGCGGATTCAGTATGAATACGAAAGAAACGATCGCATTGTTAAACCTGCACGCTGGAGCAGTCATGACACTCCCAGTCAACCAGCAGCAGCTAAATGTCCCGAGCAAGGAATCCGATATGTCTTAATGATCCATGCTCTACAATCAATCACAAAAAAATACAGAGGGAACCTCGCTCCCTCTGTTCTACTGCCCAATCCGTCTCACGAAGTCCTCACGAAGTCCTCCCCCACAGCATTTCCTGCTATTAGGAAAATCCTATTAGAACCTGACTTTTTTCACGAGGGTTGACGAGAATTAGGACGCCCTATACAATGTAGAGAATTACAACCGCATACTTCTTCGTATAACTTTGGAAATAGGGTCCAATCGTCTCTACCGAGCTGCCGTAAACAGCTTGACTACGAGGATAAGAGCGCTTGTCTCAAGGAGTCGTTTTGAGCCTGTTTAATCGACTTTATGATACGGACAAGCTTTTCTTGTTCCTTACCGTCAAGCTTTAGTTGTCAAAAACTAAAGCTTTTGTATTTATATGGGCAATACTTTCCCACACTATTTATACAACGAGAAAAGGAATGTGATTTCGAATGAATTGGAGCAAGCAGCATTGGATTAATCGAATTGCCGCAGCAGGCAGAAGGAAGCCTGCCGATCTTGTCATCACGAACGGAAAAATCGTCGATGTCTTCAATCTGGAAATCATGGAAGGCGACATCGCGATTGTAGATGGCATGATTGTAGGTATTGGCGGCAGCTATGAAGGAGAACGCGTCATTGATGCGGAGGGCCGCTATATTGCTCCTTCTTTTATCGATACTCATGTTCATATTGAATCGGCTATGGTCACGCCTGCTGAATTTGCACGTGTCGTGCTTCCGCACGGGGTTACAACAGTCATAACTGATCCGCATGAAATCGCGAATGTCGTTGGGACAGCCGGGATTCAATATATGCTTGATGCTTCTGAGAATTTACCGCTTGACGTATATATCATGCTGCCTTCCTGCGTTCCATGTACGCCGTTCGAACATGCAGGAGCTAAGTTGGATGCTGGCAGTTTGGAACCTTTCTACGCTCATCCTCGCGTATTGGGACTGGCGGAAGTAATGGATTATCCCTCTGTAAGACGCGGTGATGACGATATGGTGGACAAGCTGCTGTCTTCGCATCGGAATGGTCGGATGATTGACGGTCATGGCGCAGGTTTAGATGAGGAGGCTATCAATGTGTACCGGGCAGTCGGCATCCGCAACGATCATGAATGCGTGACAGCCGAGGAAGCTAGAGTGCGGCTGCGCAGAGGCATGTATGTGATGCTTCGCGAGGGATCGGTTGCCAAGGATGTTGAAGCGCTCATCCCTGCTGTAACGGCAAGCAATGCACGCCGCTGTGTGTTCTGCACGGATGACAAGCACTTGGATGAGCTGCTCCATGAAGGCAGCGTTGACCATAACGCCCGTCTTGCAATCCGCTGCGGTCTTGATCCGCTTCAGGCGATACAGATGGCTTCCTTGAATGCAGCTGAGTGCTTCGGATTGCATACGAAGGGCGCGATTGCCCCTGGATACGAGGCGGATTTCCTGCTGCTTGATAATCTGCATGATCTTACGATTGCTCAGGTATATAAAGCCGGCAATAGGGTTGGCGATAACGGACAATATACAGGACCGCAGCTTCATTCTGCTGTTATCCCATCTCAACTAATGAAGACGGTACATTTGCCGGATATTACAGAGCGGGATTTGCAAATCGAACTTGGCAATCAGGAGCGCCACTGTCATATTATCGGCATTAATCCAAATAGTCTGATTACGACTCATCTTGTAGAGGCAGTTGACATTGAGAACGGATATTTCCGTTCTTCCGTAGAGAAGGATCAGTTGAAAATCGCTGTATTTGAACGGCACCATCATACTGGCTGCGTCGGACTTGGCATTGTGAAGGGGTTCAGCATCCAATCTGGTGCGATCGCCTCCACCGTGGCACATGATTCCCACAACTTAGTTGTGGCCGGCAGCAATGATCGGGATATGCTAACTGCCATTCAGGCGCTTCGTCAGATGGAGGGCGGGTTGGTTGTGACGAGTGGTGGCAAGGTGCTTGCCGCGATTGAGCTTCCACTGGCCGGACTGATGGCGATAAATGGTTATACAAAGGTACTCGAGGACATGGAACAGCTTAATGAGGCTTTAGCGCGTATTGGAGCTTCTCAGGAATTCAATCCTTTTGTCACATTATCATTCTTATGTTTGCCTGTAATACCTGAATTGAAGCTGACGGATATGGGGCTGTTTGATTTCTCCAGCTTTACACATATTCCGGTATCTGCTAAATAACGAATTCAAGAGGGCGGCTTCGTGTTGTAGATTAACAACCGCCCTCCCTTACTATTGATGAAGCACGTAATAAATTTCTTCTGCATTCTGAAAATCAACATTTGATTTATCCAAGTCGGCATATTTATGTCCTACCACTAACCCGCATTTTTCTGCGATGCGATCAAATTCTTTTGGCTGATACAGTCTCAAATGAAAATCCTCGTATTCGGTACGTACATGCCTATTATCGATGTACAACTCGTAGGAAATCATCGAGTACAAAATTTGTTTGTCCGTATCGTAAGCATGCTTGCTTCGCAGTGCAACTTCTACGGAGTCCTTCCCTACCCTCCTGCCTTCCTCGAACGCTGCCAATTCCAATTGTTCCTGGTTTACGCTTGATGGATCGCTTCCCCGATAAGACAGATCAGTTGCAACGCTTAACACAATTCGTCCGGTTGAGGTTAAGCAATTCTTCATGACCTTCAGTGCCTTGATCACCTCTTCACGCTTTGTTAACAAGGATAATGATCCAGCCGCAATAAAAATAAGATCATATTTTTCAGCAGTCGTATCAAAGTTGTTAAAATCACATATATCAATACGTGTACTGAAGCCTAATGATGTGAGTTTCTCTATACATCTATGTATCATATCTGCAGACAAATCGAATCCATCGATCTGATAGCCTTGTTCAAGAAATGGGACTAGAAAACGGCCTGACCCGCACATAGGCTCTAATATTCTCATTGTCTTATCAGCATAAGACATCCAGAAGTCCATTTGCTCCTTCGGCGCTTCCGGCTTATCCAAATCATAAAATAAGGAACATAATTCTCCATAATATTGCTTCTCCATACTCTATTCCCCCTGAGCAGTTTTTTTAACTGGGACATAAATATCCATGACGACATTGCACTGGCCGTGGCAGCGTTCATCATAAAATTCAAAATCGAGCTTGGATTCATCGTATACAAATTCACTGTTCGGGAACCATTCTTCGAAAATATATGTCCAGGTTGCTTGAACGGCAGCAGCCAGCGGATCTGCATTATAGGCTGCTTCGCTTCCGAAGTAATCGACTGACGGTGTTGTGAATACGGCATACTGCGCCTCAGGAACTTCGACAGTGATCATGTCGGGTGTAACCTTGCTATAATCATCAACGATGACGCCAAATAAATAGACAATATTCCCTTCATCGGATGAGGGGATACAGATTCCCACCTCACCGTGCTGCGGCGGAGTTAATTGCGCATACATTTTACTTTCTAAATTGTCACCGATATACGTATCCCAATAGGCTGCGATGTCTTTCGTATACCCGTTCGCCAGATTCGTGTGAATACCATAGCCAGCTACTTTGAATTCGGATTTCGTTACAAAAATAGGATTCATCCTGTCTCCCTCCAAATGAATGTATAGATGGCTTGAATGCCATGCTTCGAACTTAGTAAGATAAACGGTCGGACTGTAGCCAAATTCTTTGCGGAAGGCTTTGGAAAAACCGCTTGCTGTTTCGAACCCGTAATCTAGGGCAATATCGATAATTTTGCGGTTCGTGAGCAGCGCTCTCCTTGCCTGAATCAGTCTTTTCTTGCGCACAAAATCCATCAGAGGCACGCCTTGGTGAACACTGAACACTCTACAAAAATGAAATACCGAGTATCCGATATGCTCTGCGATCTCAATGGCGGTAAGCTCTCTGGTGAGGTTTGTTTCGATATACTCGATACTGCGCTGAATATCGTCATTGTAATCCAATGCGAGATCTGTCCTTTCTTCTAGCAGTCGTTCGTTGTCCCTTTATTGTATCTGTTCTGTGGGATAGATGCTGTTCCAATCTTGCTAAAGGCTTTTATGTTTATAAAAAAGAAATGTCCTCAAGCTTGCGTATCATTGATACGACAAAACCTGAAGACATGTGAACGTCGAATTACAGGCAAGCGAACTGTGATGAAGAGCCTAAAACAATACAGGCAAGCTCGCAAGTGAACGCATTGAGTCCTTGTTATAGGTCAGATGCTCGGGATCAATTGCGAGGCGCAGATTAGGCAGTCGTCGCAGCAGTGTGCGGAAAGCAACCTGACCTTCCAATCGGGCCAATGGGGCGCCTAAGCAGTGATGAATTCCCTTGCCAAAGGTTAAGTGCTCATTCTCTTCACGCGTAATGTTCAAAGTACCGGGATTCGCAAACTTATGTGGATCAAAGTTGGCTCCATTCAGCGTGATCACAATCATTTCGCCTTTGCGGATCGTCTGACCGTGAAGCACTATATCTTCGCCCGCAATGCGGCTGCCAAGCAAGACTGGACCAGCGAAACGCAATAATTCCTCCACTGCGGAAGGCACTAAAGAGGAATCGTTCTGGAGCAGACGCATCTGATCTGGGTGCTGAAGCAGAGCCAGCGTGCCGTTCGCGATCAGATTGAATGTCGTTTCATGTCCGGCGGAGATAAGCAGCCATATGGTCGATAGGAGCTCATTCTCGCTTAATTGATCACCTTCGTCATAGGTCTGAACGAGACTGCTGATTACATCGTTTCCAGGATTTTTGCGTTTCTCGGTTAGAAGTAATTGAATATATTGAATAAATTCATTCAGTGTGGCAACAACCGCCTCACTTTCCTTCGGATCCAGTGAGGCTTGCCCAAGTGTACGCGTCCATTCTCGGAATTGGCTTCGCTTAGCAACGGGAATGCCGAGCATTTCCGAAATGACGGTGATAGGAAGCGGATAGGCAAAATCCGATACGAGATCCATCTTTCCCTGCTCCTGCACAGCATCCAGCAATTCATCGGCAATCTGTTGAATACGGGGATGCAGCTCCTCAATCATGTTGGGGGTGAAGGCTTTGGATACCAGCCTGCGCAGCCTGGTATGATCGGGCGGATCAACAGTGAGCATATTCGGCATGTTGATCACCCATTCCATCAAGGCATTCACGGATGCGTTCTCCTCTATGGGTTGTTCCCTTGGTGTCAGCTTGCGGATGTCTTTGATGAAGCGCGGGTCTTTCAATATTGCAACAACATCATCGTGGCGAAATGCGAGCCATGCTTCCCCCATGCCAAAAAAATTATCAAGGCGGTACAGCGGTTCATGTTGCTCATAAAATTTCGAATAAAATGAGACGACATCGTGCATTGGTTCCGTAGTGATAAAGTCGTCACTCGTTAATCTCTTCATATTTTCGCTCCTTTTCACATTCGCCGTTTCCATAATCATTGGGTCATGCATTCGTGTCAGTCGTGTCCGATGCAATTCCATGACGGATCATGCAGCAGAAGCTTTTCATCTCATCAAGCAAGACATCAAGGCATTCTTCCTCAATGTTATCTATATCCTTGAGCTCCTCAATAAACTTCCTTTGGAAATGCTCTAGCGTAATCTTGATCAGCTCAAAAGCTTGCTTGCGCTGAACGCCTTCTCGCAGCTGAACTTTTTCAAATAATCGTTCCCACTCTTGATACCTGAGGGCAATTGCGTGCCCATACTTCAGCTCAATGTCTTTTTTCAGTTCATCAGGCGTCAAATAGAAAGCCTCGTACACCAATTTGTATTCATTCGCGTGTTTGCGAAAGTAATTGAGTTTTAAGCGGCTGATCGAATCTATAGCCTCAAAAAAATCCTCGTTATCGAGTATGTAGTCCGCTCGAATTTCGCTTGATAACTTTTCAATGCAATGATCCAATAAGCTGAAATACAGCTTCTTCTTGCTGGTGAAATGATGAAATATTAAAGCCTTCGATGTGCCGGCTGCTTCAGCCAGCATCCCGGTCGAAGTGTTTTTATAACCATTGCTCGCGAATACGGATATGCAGGCCCTCAACAATTTTTCTCTTTCGTAGAGCCTTACAGGCAAAGCTTCGCCTCCTTCACTTTTTACTAACCTTTCGGTCAGTATCGATCATATGATGGAACAATCCAAATATGACGTCCATCATCTTGAATTATTGTGAAATTAATCTCAAGACAAAAAGAGTTCAAGCCACTCCTTTGAGGAGACTGACTTGAACATCATATTCCCTATCCATGGTTGTCTGGATCTACGAACAACATCTCTATCTTCGTTCCATCAAGTCCGATAAAGCCATTAGCTTCGCTGCTTTCATTCAACTGGATCCACACCTCAGCCGCTTAACGTCATTACAAATGATTTGAATATCTTCTTCTGTCAAAAATGTACGTGTGTCATGCGAATAGAGCGATGCCAAATATCTACTCAATTATCATGATACTTTTTACCATATGCAACGATTCTGTCTCCCAAAATAGAATCTCCCATGATCTAATTCCCGTTCCACCCCCTCCAAGGAAGAAAATTTTGGAATTGGTTTGCTTTTTATTCAAAAAATACACTTGGGTATTCTACAACCCCTGCTACATGTTCCAGAGCATGTTCTCGCAGCTCTAATGCCATAAATGCTTCATCCGGCACTTCAAAGGGTGCCTTTATTCCCCATGTAGTGGCTTGTTTGAAACCGAACTTCGGATAATATTGAGGATGACCGAGTACGATTACAGACTCGTATCCAAGTTGTGCAGCCTGTCGCAGAGCTTCGCATATAAGCTTCTTCCCAATCCCTTGGGATTGGTATTCCGGCAAGACTGCTACCGGAGCCAATGCGAGTGATTGCACGCTGTGCTTATCTCCCTGAATGGTAATGCGGGACAACAGGATATGTCCAATAAGTTGACCATGATTGTGGGCAGCAACCAGTGATAACGCTGGGATGAAACCATCTGATTGTCGAATACGGGATACTAACTCATGTTCCTTCCCATCGCTGTGCTCCATCGCTGCAAATGAGCGCTCTACAACTAATTCTGTAGCTTGATAGTCTTCCTCTGTTTCTTTTCGGATCATAATGTTCATATTCATCCTCCGTTACTTTATTTTACTTTTTTCTTACTAATCAAATGAAACGTATCGTTGCCGCATGACAAGCAGCCTCGCTGCTTAAGCTGCTCTATTGTAGCCATCTTCCCTTGGATGCCAACCGTGATCTTGTTCCCGCACCGTTTACATTGGTACTTGCGTATCGTTTGTCTCACTTCGCCAGTGTATAGTGCATCCATGAACCGCCCTTTACATTCTGGCATAGTACGCTCGGTCGTCTTGAGAATAATCATCTGACTTCGATTGGCTATAATCTCCGCCCCTTCGTATTCGTTGAATCGGGGCAATGTTGCACTTGTTGTTATTCCCATTCTTATAAATTCACGCTGCATCGCGAACATGAAGTCAGGTGACTTGTGGGCGAAGGACAAGAATATCGGCAATCCTTTTCTCTTCCGGAGTGCACTAATTCCTCGAGATACAAAGAGGCTCATGCCCTGCAGTGTATAAGGCGGATCGGTAAAGAAACAATCGAATTGACCGTGCAAGCGTGCAGGCAGTTGTTCCCTTAAGTCGTGATGGACGTATTGAATGGGCAATTGCCTTAGCTGCGCTATATCATGAATGTATTGTAGAAATCGTTCATCCACATCAATTACTTGTACGATTGTTTTGGAATGCCCTCCATTAGGGAAAAGTACTTGAAGCAGCAAGCCGATGGAGATACTGACCAAATCATCATCTCCAACGCATAATATCTGCTTGCCTACTAAGGTCTGCTGCCGGAGACATAGAAGTGCTCTTCTCAGGCTTGTCTCCGGCGTACATTTGGATTGATCGATCCGCACATCGACCATCGGACGATGAATCATAATTTCCTTCAGAACGACCAACAGATTGTGGAGCTCGGGATGAGACAAGTCTTCGCAAGCCATCAGCTCCTGATACAGTTTTTTGTTGATTCCCCGATAGCCCCATTGCTCTTCAACCCATACTCTGCCTCTCATCGAGCAGCGTGCTCCCTTATCCTGCTCGATTGCTCCAGCCTTGATAAGCTCCCGTTTGACGGCAGCCGCAACCGGGATGGGAATAAGTGCTGCACGGGCCAGTTCTTTGGTGGATATACCAGGGTTCATGTAACACTCCAACAATAGTTGTTCGATGATGGAAATGCCTTCTTCCAGGCGTACGCTTTCGTTTGCGATTTCGATAAAGTTACGCATTCGTAAATCCCTCCTCAATGGCGGAATGACGTTCATTCATGGCGCAGAAAAAGGGCGCAGAATGAACAAACGTCATTCTACGCCCTTCTTGATTGATGCCTAAATAAGCCCCACAATAAAGCAAAAATCCGTGCTTGAAGAAGCACGGATGCGGGTTCAAAAAATAGGCATACCTATCATCTAAGGCATGTATGATATCCGTTGTTCTTAACTAATTCCGAGGATACGCACATCCACAGCAAATAAACATTGCTAAGCAGCAACACTTCTCACTGGTATTACATATTCCTCATATATGGAATTCGATTAGTTAAGAACGACCGCCAACATCAACATCTCTCCCTAGAAAATTATGCAATCATCGTATCATCCTGGGAAAGTTCATGTCAAGTCAATGCAATGTTTCCGATTCATGTGCCGCAATAAGTTCGGTAAGGGCGCGTTGATGCAGCTGGCAGTGAAGTATATTCTTCCTGCTCAGTCGAGTACGCAAATGGCTCTGAGAGAACATTCAGCAGGCGCTGCATCACACTATAGTCTCCTTCTTGAGAAGCAGCATCCAATGCCTCTTCAACTCGATGGTTGCGCGGTATGACGGCAGGATTGCTTCTGCGCATAAGCTGACGTACATCATCCTTGGAATGCTGTTGTCGTTCAAGTCTTGCTTGCCACTGCTCATACCAGTGTGCATATTCGGTGCTGCCAAATAAGGAAGAATGTTCTTCGCATATGCCGAGTGTAAGTGCGCGGAACGTATTCGTATAATCCGCACGATGCTTCTGCATCAGATTGAGCAGGTTCTGGATCAGTGTCTCATCTTGTTCTTCTTCATGGAATATACCTAACTTGGCTCTCATGCCATCAAGCCAATTGCGTTGGTATAGATCAAAATATTCACCTAATGTATCTTCCGCTATCTCCACAGCCTTTAGTTCGTTGTCACTAAGCAGAGGCAGGATTGTTTCTGCAAATCGGGCAAGGTTCCACCCCCCAATATTCGGCTGATTCCCGTAGGCGTAGCGGCCTTCCCTGTCGATTGAGCTAAATACGGTATCTGGATGATACACATCCATAAAGGCGCAAGGGCCATAATCAATCGTTTCACCGCTAATCGCCATATTATCTGTATTCATGACTCCATGAATAAACCCGACAAGCTGCCACTTCGCAATGAGCGATGCTTGGCGTTTTATCACTGCCTGAAGCAGCGCCAAATAACGGTTCTCGCTGCCGTCTGCCTCCGGATAATGTCTCTGCAGTGTATAATCAGCCAGTGCGCGAAGATCTTCGATGCCGCACCAATTGGATGCATATTGGAACGTTCCTACGCGCAGATGACTTGCTGCAACACGAGTGAGAATTGCACCTGGAAGTTCAGATTCGCGTATTACCGGTTGACCAGTGGACACCACAGCTAAGCTGCGAGTCGTTGGAATACCTAGACCGTACATCGCTTCGCTAATGATGTATTCACGCAGCATCGGCCCGAGCGCAGCTCGCCCATCTCCGCCTCTCGAATAGGGAGTTCTCCCCGGGCCTTTCAATTGAATGTCGAATCTCTCTCCTGATGGGGTAATCTGTTCGCCAATCAGAATCGCTCTTCCGTCCCCCAGCATATTAAAGTAACCGAATTGATGTCCAGCATAAGCTTGGGCGAGAGGCATTGCCCCTTCAGGAATCGTATTGCCGGCAAGCGTAGCTACGCCATACTCGCTTCTTAATGCTTCTGCACTTAATCCTAGGGAGACAGCGAGCGATTCATTCAGAACACTAAGTCCCGGCGCTCGTACAGGAGTTGGATTCAGTTTGGAATAAAATGAATGTGGAAGACGGGTGAAACTGTTGTCGAAGTTCCATCCTGCGTCTAAATTAGAAGGTCTCTCGTTCATTGTATCTCCTTTTCATTCCTGCTATTTCGTATGTATCGTGCTGTTAGGGTTTGCTAACGTATATTTATTATACCTATTCAGGTAAGCATACGGCTAAGCTAAAGGTAGATAAATTATCGAAATTACGCATCACCTTCTCTATTGTTCTAATGACGACGAAAGGTTCTATATGAGTTAGCTGGTGAATAACTGAAGCAGTTCATCAATAGTAGGAGCAAGCTGGTGATTGCCATTCTTGATTGCAGTAAAAGTAGACATCGCTTGCTTCAATAAGTCAAAACTTTAGTAATAATAGATGAAGAACGATAGTGGATCATATTCAGGTGCATAGGGCAGAACCCCCATCTGGCAGAAAGCTCCTCCACCGAGTCCAACTCGGGTGAGGAGCTTCCTAGCGTTCCTAGAATCAGTCTTCCTGGTATACGCGATGGCGCACGATATCTCCGGGATGCAAAACAAGCAAAGGTCCCCACGATGGATTATGATCATGCATCGATTTTAACAGCAGTATCATCCGCTGAAAAATCATGTCGATATCCGCATGCTGCACCAAGGCGCCCGTCACGGCGGCCGCGACCACGTGAGCTGCGTAGAATCCAGATTGCAAATGTTCAGGCAGCGGACCCGCGGTGCTCAACAAAGCCCGTAATTGCGCAGTGAAGGATTCGTCCAGGTTTCTCCAATTTTGAATTTGATCCAAGCTATGATTTTCCAGCGTATGCAGCTTCGTCGTCATGATGGCGGCAGCCACGATCTTTGCAGACAGCTTGGCTTCCTCGGCGCCGACAACTTTTCCTTCCAGACGGATGTGGGTCAGATCTTTGTCCGTTTCTGTCTCGATGAGCCGCTCCCATATATTAGCCTGGTCGAACTGCAGGGTACCTACGGCATAGGCGGCTAAATATCCTCTCAAAATGTCAGCAGGATGGACGTCACTCTCAGAACCGATATTTTTGAGCGCGGGAATACCCGAATAGGCCGCCCGGATTCCACGGAAATAACCGATTAAACCGATCCCGGCCGCAGGCCCCAGATTGAGTATCCCTAGGACGTCTGATGCCGTCTCGTCTATGCGTTTAGCCCAATACTCAGCTAAATCATTTCCGAGATTGTTCGCGAGAAGAGCCGCTCGTACCGTATCCGCCAATTCTTCAAGCAGTCCCGTATCAGCATGCAAAATATCATGCCCGCCCGTTTCATGACCCAAGCTGGACCAGGCCAGGAGGCCCCGCCGGGCATGAGCGGGAGGAAGACTTACGATACCCGTTTTTAAGCCTATCTGGTCTGTTATGTCAATAGGCAGGGTATACGGACCGAATTCAGGCATCCCCCACTTGACGAGCGGCGGTATCATGCTCAAGTCTGGACGTTTCACTCTCGCTCTGTCCTCAGCGCTTAAGAAACCGTCGTACAGATCGCTTACCATCTCCTGAAAAGCGTCAGTGGCATCCGCATTATAGCCTTCGCCGTTCTGCAGTATGGTTTGTGCGATATCGAACAGCAGAAAGGCCGGTCCTTTGCGCAGGGGATCGTGAATTAAAATGTCGGTGAATCCTTCTGGACCCAGTTGATCCAGCGCTCTAAGGAATGGTTCGACGACTGCGTCCCGGTACAGAACAGGCAGCTTTCTGCGTACTGCTTCCAATCTGCCGCGCAGTTGGTGGTAATCCGTCGGATCGGGCGGACCGGGAATATTGGAAACAACAGCCTTTCTGACATCTTCAACACATTGCGGAAGGTTGCTTATATCGGGTTCGATCGTGACTTCTCCGTTCGTGAGCAACTCGTTTCGTTCAATCATCGTACATCCTCCGTTGTATAAAATCATTTACAGATGTAACATTTCCTGAAAAAATGAAATTATACCAAAATGTAGATTGTCTGCACGGATCCATGACAATGAACAAAAAGAGTAGTACATGCTATACTCGCTGTTGATTTATTTAAGCACGTCACCTCTTCCATTTCATCGTTCATACGAAGCAATATCGAAAAATGGTTATCTCGATAACTGCTTTCATAACATTAAATGCTTCAGAAAAAACGCTTGCATCTACTTTTTTACGTAATCGAACAAAAGGTCATCTTGCAGCTTCCATAACTCTCCTAAATGCATTATATTTTCCTCGATAACCCATTGATTCGCCTTCACGACGGTTTTCATTTCTCTAGGTGACGCAAGTATTCTCGATATCCCCATAACGCTTCATCCAATTGATCTTCGCCTTCCAATAAAACCATCACAGCATACGAGATCATGTCTATCCATTCGTCGATTTTTCGAACCTGTTCTTGGGAAAGCAGGCCATTGCTCTGCAGCATGCCGTCAGGATATAAAGCCCATGCGCGGGATAGCTGGCAGATGCTCCAGAAGCACGATATCAAGATTCTGTTTACTTGCGGCTTCGCGAACTCATCAGCCAGAACTTCAATGATCTTCATCAGCTCGTGGAAATTATCTTCAATCAATTCACCGCGAAAAGGTCTCAGCATGCCTAAAAATCCATTCGTCATTTTTTCGTGCTCGATATCATCATGATGGAAGGCATGGCATTTGAGAAGAAATAGCGCCTCGTCTTTCGTCATCTTGCCTCTTCCCTTCTGCAAAAGTTAGTATCAATAGCGCTGCTACTACCTACAAAGAGTTTTCTCCCGTTATCTTACAGTTCTCGATAACCAGCCATAAATTGATCTCATCGTATTGTGAGACAATCCCTTCTATCCAGTAGCCTGGATATAAATATTGTGCCGGCGTTCGTTCTCTCAGTTTATTGTAATCTGTTACAGCATAAGCATTATCGCTTAATCGGATGATCGCTCCTTGCGGATAAAACATTGCAATTTCCCCGCTAACTGGTTTACCCGGTGGATACTGCTTCTTCGTTCGCTTCCATGCCGCTAGATTAGGCTCAATCGCTTGCTGCCATTCTATTTCAAATTGTTCCTTCGTAAGGATACGATCGTACGCCTCAACAATTACTTCTTGATCGCACAGTACAAAATCGGGCGAAGTGGAAACCTCACAATGTGAATCGCCATATTTGCTTATTTGTCGATATGCCGTTCCGTTCTCGTCTATCTCAAAATAGTACCGATCGTCTTCCTCGACCCCGGCAGCTTCAATATATATCATTGATATTCCCCCTACTAGTCTCTGATCCTAGAAGGTCTCCACTACTTTCAACCTCCAATCAAGTATATAAAGCCTGTCCTTTCAACACAATCACACGAATGACCTAGTTGAACTATCCAAATGATAAAGGGCGCCCATCTAGGGCGCCCTTGTCCTGCAACTCATTTACAACTTGTTTGGTAATTAAGCTTTCTGCCTGCCCATACATCTTTCACATATCTCCCGTCGGCCCCGAGCTGCTCCAGCCATCTGTTCGCTTTCGTCTCGCCAACACCATGAACGTCTTGATACATCTGCTTAAGTGTTGCCTCCACATCTGGTGACATAGCGCTTCCATCACCGCACACATAGAATATTGCTCCCTGATCAAGGAGACCGATCACTTCGTGCTGTTGCTGCTTGATAAGATGCTGGACATATGTTTTTGGTTGACCCGCAATTCGAGAAAATGCGGTGTGTACCGTAACAATTCCCTCTAATTGATATTGCTTAAGCTCTTCCTCATAGATATGATCCGTCGCATCTCGACAGCCAAAATAAAGATACGCGCTGCCAAGCGAAATCCCTTGCTCCTTCATGGCCTGCCGGGCTTGAATAAATCCACGAAACGGCGCAATCCCTACTCCGGGTCCTACCATAATAATAGGTGTACTCGGATCCTCCGGCAGCCGGAAATTGGATTGCGGCGGCTGAATGAACATCATGATTGATTCGCCTGGTTGTCTGTCTGCAAGAAAATTGGAAGCAACGCCTCGATATTCATGGCGTCCATTCCAAGCTGGGCTCTGTACGACCCCTACCGTGAGACTAATCTGATTCGGCTGTACGCGAGGGGAACTGGATATCGAGTAGTATCGTATTTTTAGTGGCGGGAGCAGCTCTAAAAAGCGCTCAAACGTCATTAAGCAAGCCTCATATTTTTCAAGTAAATCTAACATCGATACTCGCTTTTCAAGGATGTTCTGTCTGTAGCTCTCTGCCTCAAGCAGTGCTTCTAATTCAATTCGGTGCGGAGGACATACCGTCAATGCGGCAAGCTCGCGAATTTGTGCTCGAGTGGCAGGCTCCTGAAGTTCGACGCTCCGGCTTAGAAGATCATTTATCAGTACAGGGCGATGTAATGGCAAATGGGAAGGACTATTCCCTGTAGTTCGCAACACCACATGATCGCTTCCATTTAAGTCAAATCTGCTGATTACCCGTTCGACTAGATTATCCGCATTGATAGGGAACACGCCTAAATGATCCCCTTCAAGATAAGACACTCCTTCAGGCAATTCAATCTCGATATGGCGTGTACTGCGCCCGTTTCCACCCCTTTGCAGCTCGTGATTGTCGAGGATCGTTGCACAATGGACATTGTATGCATCGGCAAACGGCGATTCAACCGATATGTTTACAACCTCTACGGTTAAAGAAGAAGCTGTCGATTTTTCTATTCCATCAATTCCGTCAAATTTCAAATCCAGTGAACGCATAACTGCTGGCCACAGCTTATCGCGCCACTCCTCCACTTCGGTTTCGAATTCACCGCTGGCATCGCCATGTCCGACAGGCAGCAAACGATTCGCTCCTTTAGCCGCGAGCTGTTCATCAATGAATATGGGAATGCTTTGATAGGTACTAGGCCAGTTATGATCGCCGCAACCAAAGACACAATAGCTAACTCCTTTCAATGATTCTGGCTCCACTTCCTTTAGCCACTTTACGAAGCGTCGTGCATTGCTGGGCGGCTGACCGTTATATGATGCTGTCACAATAAACGTAATGCCTTCCTTGGGCAAGTCCGCTGCATAATCGTTAAGGGGCGCTACTTTACTTTTGAAGCCTAGTTGTCGGCCTTTCTCCGCCAGTTCGCGGGCAATTCCCTCTGCTGTGCCAAGATTAGAGCCATACAGTACGAGGAGCGGAATATTGTGAGGAAAGCTCGAATTCAATTCTGAAATGGCCGTTGTTTCTAAAATAGATTGAACGCGCTGACCGCCATGAACGGAAATTGCTTCGTTGCGAGTGCGACGCGGGCGAACTCGCATCATAAATCCCTCGGGTTTTATCGTGAGCGACTCCATTAGCTTCAATTGATAATTCGTATGATCGATGAGTTCAAAATTTTTGAGAATAAGTCCGAGCATTAGCGTCGCCTCTTGCAGAGCAAATTGCTGCCCGATGCACGCACGCTGTCCGATGCCGAACGGCTTGTAGGCATCGTGGGGAATTCGGCTCGGATCCTCGAATCTTTCTGGGCGGAATTCGTGTGCATCACTTCCCCAGGCAGCAGGATCACGGTGCAATTGAGGGAGCAAAAGGAGCAAGCGATCTCCTTGCTTCATCTCATATCTATCCGCGAGCAGCGTATCTTGCTTCACAAGCAAGTTGAAGGCAGGGGCTGTCGGCCATAGGCGCAGTGATTCATCGAGAATCATGCGGATATATTTCAAGTTCTTGACCTGTGTATAGGTAGGAACAGGATCCTTCAGTACACGATCTACTTCCTCATAGCCTTTTTGCAGCTTATCACGATTGTTCAGTAGAAAATATAGGGCGAATGACAATAAGCCGCTCGTTGTTTCATGTCCGGCTACCAAGAACGTAATAATTTGATATCGAATGTTTGCATCATCCAATGATTCGCCCGTATCAGGGTCTCTTCCTTTCAGCATATAAGCTAATAAGTCGTTTGCCCCTTCATGATCATGAGCTTTGCGTTCAGCGATCATTTTATCAACTAGGGAGAACATGACATCAATGTCCTGCTGGAATTGCCGCCGTGTTTTGACCATAAGCATATCCTGAATGCCAAGCCGCTGCGCTTGATTCAAGGATTCCTCCAAAGCCCGAACCATACTCGTTACAAACGGGTGAGGCTGATCACGGTAGAAGCTGTTGAAGCGGTAATTAAAGCCGCATAGCCCGATCGTATCCATAGCTAGCCTTGTCATATCCTCTGGCACCTCGATTTGATCATCGGGATTTAGGCGAGACCACTTCTGGATAAGCTGCATCGCTAAATCAAGCATCTTATCGAAGTAGCCTCGCATTGCTGTACGGCTGAAGCTTGGCAATAAAATATTATGGGCCTTTTTCCAGTTCGGATCGTTGGTCTCAGAGGTGAACAATCCGTCCCCTGCGTAGGCGCGCACATTGTTCAAGATTGTTTTGTCCACGATTTTACCGAAGCGCGCAGTGTCGCTAAATTCTTTAGCCAACTCGTAGCCAGAGACAACATGCAGCGTTCCAAATGGGAGCTTCATCCGGTAGATTTCACCGTATTGCTCGGCAAGGTTCATGAATGACAGTATCGGAGTATTTGGATTCAATTGAGGTACATTTCCTAACGGGCCATATGTTTTGGGCTGTGGAATCGAAATTGACATATAATTTTGCCTCCTCGGATGGTATCTAACATTTCGTAAGAGGTAGCTCATAAGATGCCGTGTTGTGCAGGATAGCAATAAAAATCATGATTTCAAATCATAGGAATGAATATTCATTCCGTAATGTGCAGAAGACATCCGAGTTAATGGACTCGGATCGCATTCCAGCAGCACTCCTCCACGCCAGCAAGAAGCTCGTTCGTCTCCTCCAGCACCTCTGCTCGTATTGTTTCGAATAATTTAACAAGAGCCCCATAGAAAATGGAGATCAGTGCATTGGGAGGCAACGGGGAGATTGTGCCCTCCTGTTGTCCTTTGATTAAAAAGTGTCGGATAAAATCCATGCCTACTTCGAATGTCTTCAGACTTTTCTCATCCAGCAATCTAGGATTCAAATGTGAATCTATGAACGAAAAAGCCTCTCTATTTTCCTTTGCAAAATAAATGGTCTGAACAAAAATATGATGGAACTGTGCGCGAGCAGTTGCAGCTTCAGGAAATCCTTGTGAAACGGAATGGAAAAATTTTTCAGTACATTCTTGGAATAAGGAATTCAGCAGCTCCTCCTTGTTCTCAAAGTATCGGTAAATGGTGCCAGCGCCAACATTGGCCCGATCAGCGATCATTGGTACGGTTGTTGCATCGTACCCGCGTGCGGTAAATAGATGTAATGCGGCGTGTAAAATGTCTTCTCTTTTGTTAGTGGACAATCGTATCACCCTTTATGCGGAATGAATGTTCATTCCCTTACATAATATACCATGCGATTCGAAGATTCAAGAACTGAATGCGATAGTTCTAAAATTCATTTTGTGCAATGAAATCTAGCATGTAATGAAGCTTTCTGCTGAAAGAAAAACGAAAAGAGCAGATGCTTTCGCATTCTGCTCCTTCGCATGAATTTTTCAACCTTCTTATTGGATGTATCCACATCCCCCCTTTCTGCTTCACTTAAATGAATGCAGGCTCAGGGGTTGCAGAGATCAAGCTTGCAATGCTTTGATGCGGATGGAGGCAGAGGTCATTGAACATATTCTGAAGATCCGAGAGCATTTGCAAGATCGATTCGTCGCGGAAACGCGCTTTAAGATAGGTCATATAAATTTGACAGCTCCCCTCCAAAGTCCCAACGACATCAATGCGCAGCGGCGTACCGGAGTTGAAAATCGCAAGCGACTTGCCATACTCGTTAACCAACGGAATCTCATCCTCATCCATTTCGATGGCGATATCAAAGTATGATCCGAGGTTCTGAACAATCATGTATGACTCAAACAGGATCTGATTATCCGCTAGTCCGCTCCACTCCCGGACTTTCTTGAGCGGTGTATAATCATATTTCGTCAATCGAAGCTGCTTCGCTTGAATTTGCTTGAGGATCTGCAATACATTTTCGTCTTCAAGCAAACGTATCCTCATGGGGAGCGTATTGATTGCAGGACCAACTATCTCCTCAATCCCTTCGAATTCCGGGTGTCTGCCAGTCGACATGACGCCGAACAATACATCGCGCTGACCTGTATAACGAGCCAAAAGCAGCGCCCAAGACAATTGAAACACTACGCTCATTGTTACACCACTTTGACGGATTAGCTCTTTCACCATGTGCGGAGCAGAGACCTCGAATTCGACGTATTGTTTCGCGAAGCCGCCAGTTCCTGACCTCCCCCGATTATGCGGAGCATTTTCGATAAGCGGGGTCGCATGGCGGAAGCCAGCAAGTTCCGCTATCCAATATCGCTTAGATTGTTCTATATCTTGCTGCTGCAACCATGCTATGTAATTCCGATAATTGCGTACCGGCGGGAGCTGATAAGACCTGCTCTCCACCAGACTGTAATAGCATTTGAGCACTTCGGCCAAGACAATAAAATGACTCCACCCGTCCATCAGCAAATACGAACAGCTCATAACCAGGAAATGCTCGCGATCTCCTATCCGAGCAAACATGACTTCATAAGTAGTCGGCCGTTTGATATAAGCAATATTACTTGCACACAGTTGAACATCCTGATATCGCATCAGTTCATGAAATTGACGGTCAGCATCCCATTCGCGCCAATCCGCGTAGTGAACCGGTATACGAACATTCCGCCGCATAACCTGTATCGGTTGGTCGAATCCTTCATGGAAGATGGACGTCCTCGTTAATGCATAATGATTTGCCACTCGATTCCAGGCCTGTGTCATGAGTTCAGGCTCCAATTTGTCCGTAAAGCGCATGACCATATTTACAAAAAACTGAGCCGGTTCAGGATTGTTCAGCAAGGTATCAAGCATGTAATCTTGTAGCGGCGTAACCGGATATACGTCCTCAATCTCTTCAGGATCCAAGGAGGCAATAGCGGCAACATCGCTTCGGTTCAATCCTACTAATGAAAAGCCCGCATCGGCTTCGTTCTCTCGCACTGCTTTTTCGTCGTGGGCAGCAACCGTTCCCTTGTCGCACTCGGCAATAACTCCGCTTAATTCCGCAACAGACTGATATTGGTAAATTTGCTCATGGGATATCGATACACCCGCTTGTCTTGCACGGGATATCAGCATCATCGTCTTGATCGAATCGCCGCCGATCTCGAAATAGTTCTGATGTATTCCGACCCTGCCAAGTCCAAGCAGATTAGACATTATACCGCACAACAGCTTTTCGATATCATTGCGTGGTTCGTCGGACGGATCATTAGACATGCTATCCTCATTCGGCTTCGGCAGCGCCTTCCGGTTGATTTTGCCATTATTATTGAGCGGAAGTCGATCAAGCGCAACAAATGCCGTTGGAATCATATAATCAGGTAAACGCTCTTTAAGAGCGCGACGAAGGACTTCTATGTCCGGCGCAATCTTTGTATTTCCTGTCATGTAAGCCGTAATTCGTTTATCTCCAGGGATATCCTCCCTCAGGATCACGACCGCTTCTTTTATAGAAGGTTGTGCGGCAAGCGCCGCTTCAATTTCACCAAGCTCGATACGGAAGCCCCGAACTTTCACCTGATCGTCCAATCTCCCAAGAAACTGGATACGTCCATCCGGCAAATAGCGGGCCCGGTCTCCGCTGCGGTATAACCGCGCTCCCTCTCGTAACGAAAACGGATCCGGTATGAACTTCTCGTTGGTCATCGACGGCATTCGCAAATAACCGCTGCCGACCGCGATTCCGCCGATGCACAGTTCCCCGGGAATACCTATCGGGGTTGGCTGCAGCATTTTATCCACAATATATATTTTTGTATTTGCGAGCGGCCTACCAATATGAGCGGGGCTATGCGCATGTCCCGGTTCAATGATGCGATAAGTGCTGGCGATCGTGCACTCCGTGGGACCATATGCTTCATATACATCAAACGGAAGTCCGATTGGAAGCGTTGCGTTCCATTTGTCTCCCCCCGTGAATAAACGGCGCAGAGAGGTATGTTCAGGCCAAGGAATATTGACTAATAGCTCGACTATCGGTGTTGGAAGAAAGGCAAACGTGATCGCATTGTCCACCATCCAGTCTCGCAGCAACTCGGGCTGAAGTCTTATTTCTTCGGGCGGAATCCATAACGATGCACCGCAGATCAGTGACCCCCAAATTTCCGCGACGGACATATCGAAGCCAACACCGACGGCAAAGCAAACGCGGTCAGTGGACGTTAATGCCGAAATGTCTTTATACCAGTGCATGAAGTTGACAACCGATGCATGCGGGATTATTGTCCCTTTAGGATTACCCGTTGAACCGGATGTATAAATGACATAAGCTGCGTCACTGCCAATGACTTTGTCGATCAGTGGACTCGCCTCTTTGTAACCATTCCGCGAAGCTAGAACGATCCCTTCATGTTCCATCTTGATTCTGGTCTCACAGCGTGATGCGATATGCTCATGCAGAGAACGACTCGTCAGTAAATTAGACGCCTTGGAATCTGCTAGGATATGAGCAATTCGTTCCACCAGCATCTCAGGATCAATGGGCAAGTACGCACCGCCCGCTTTAAGCGCGGCCAATTGGGCAATGACCAGTTCAGGCGAACGGTTGAGACATATTGCAGTAACCGTCCCCGGCCCGCTGCCCTGCTTGATCAGGTAATGGGCCAGACGATCAGAGCGAGCCGCTAGCTCTATATAGGTTAGAATTTCGGCTCCGTTCTGAACGGCAATCCGATCCGGTTCTGCCTCAGCTTGTGCGATCACCATCCGGTGAAGGGTTTCGCAAGGGGAGAATTCCTGCTCGGTCCTGTTCCATACATTCAGCAGCAGATTACGCTCATCTTCCAGCAATATCGGCAAAGATTTGACAGGGGTGTCTGGATGGTCTGCAATACTGGAAAGCAGCATCAGAAAGTGCCTTATCATTTTCTTCACCGTTGCTTCTTCAAATAGACTTTGATTGTATGTAAAAGTTCCTTTCCAGCTCCCGCCCCTCTCAATCACTTCAAGAGTCAGATCGAAGAGAGTTGTCTCCGTATTTACGTGTAAAGGCTCGAATGTCAGGTCAGCTATTTCAACATCAATTACAGGCGTATTTTGAAGCGTGAACATGACCTGGAACAATGGCGAATAACCCAAGCTTCGCGTCCCAGCCACCTTCTCCACTACAAGCTCGAACGGAACATCTTGATATGCATAGGCTTCCAACGCATGCTTTCGAACTTGGCGAAGCAGCTCGCGGAACGGCAAATTTGCAGTGATCTCAGAACGAATGACGAGCGTATTGACAAAAAAACCGATCATAGATTCCACATCTTTGTGGTTTCTGCCTGATATCGCGGTTCCAACGCAAATATCTTCCTCACCGGTATAGCGATGCATAAGCGTCTGAAATGCTGCCATTAACAGCATAAAGGAAGTGGCCTTCTCCTCGGCAGCGAGTTGGAAAAGCCTTGTCGATAACTGCTGCGGAAGATCGAAGCTAAGCTTCTTTCCCGTATATTGCTGCCGTGCAGGGCGCGGGCGATCTGTCGGAAGCTGAAGCAGTTCCGGCGCTCCAGCCAGCTTTTGTTTCCAATACGATAACTGTTCTTGAAGCGCGTTCTCGCAGTACCGTTCCCGCTGCCACTCCGCAAAGTCCGCATACTGCACGCGAAGGGCGGGCATGCGCTCCGCCTCTCCGCTAACGAAGGAAAGATAATACTCCAGCAGCTCCTTGCCAAATACATGGTGGGACCAACCATCAGTAATGATATGATGAAAGGAAATCAGCAGTACATGCTCCCTATCAGCAAGGCATAGAAGAATCGCCCTAAGCAGCGGTCCATGTGTGAGATCAAACGGCCTACTAATCAAGGACATATGCTGTTTCACCGCTTCATCCTGTTCGCTTGGCGGTACTTCCCGCAAGTCTTTCCGCTCCAGCGGCATATCCATGTCATCCAGCACGAGTTGATAAGGACTTCCGTCCTCCTCGTGAAATACGGTGCGCAGAACCTCGTGCCGTTTTACGAGTTCCTGCAGGCTTTTCTCGAATGCTTCGACCTGCAAATCTCCCCTCAGCCTCATGCCGTAAACCAAGTTATACGCCGTTGATTCCGGCTCCAGGGTAGAAAATAGCCATAGCCTCTGTTGGGCGTACGAAAGCCGATGCTTTTCTTTTTTTTGGCGAACCGGAATCTCATGCCTGTCAGAGGAAGGAGCGTGATCAGCTTTGACGTCCCCTTGAAGCATTTTTTCTAGCATCGCCCGCTGCTTGTCCGATAACTGCGCTCTACGTTGTGCTAACGAATGCCGATTGGTCATGGGTTTTTTCCTCTCCTTCCTCTTCTTCTTTTTCCAGCAGTTCGATATAGGCTAGTTCGATAATGTCTGCAAGCTCGGAAATGGTTTCAGCCGCATACAATTCCTGCACATTCAGCGAGATCGGGTACATCTCCCGAATTCGTGATATAACCTGCATTTTATTCAGAGAGTCAGCCCCAAGCTCATAGAATGGAGCATGTATGTCCAGCTCCGGCATGCCGAGAACCTCTTCGAAAAATACAATAAGCTTCTGCTCCACGTACTGACGCGGGCTCTCGTATTCTAGTGGAGCCGGGTATTCCGGTTCCTCCTGTCTTTCATTGCTTTTCGCGTTCGGGAAGGATGCGTCGAAGCCTCTCGAGTTTGGAATTTCATAGCGTTGTCTTTCAAATGGATAAGTTGGCAGCGGCATTCTTCTTCTCTTCTCTAACGCATAACGCGCCTGCCAATTCATTTCGTTGCCCGCTTCCCAAATTGCTGCCAAAGTGTCCGCCCAAGAATGAAAGTCGTAGCAGCTTAAAGAATTTTCATCCCCGTTTGTGTAGGTGTGCAGTGGTGATCCGATCGCTATCGCTCTCCATCGCCCATCCTTGAGCGCTTCTGTAATTTCTGAACTTAGCGACCGTTCTCTGATTTTTGCCGTCAATTCCGATTCTTTATATAATGCGATATTCATCTCCGCATTCAAGGTTGGGATGCGGGGAGCAGCAAAGCGTATGCCATTGACTGTATTGGCGAACTTCTCGATGTCTCCATTTTCTATAAAGTCTTGCCGGGCAAGCGTAAGCTTGAAGGCTTCTTCCAATGAACAACACCCAGCGATGCAGGCGGCCGCATACTCCCCTTCTTCTTTACCCCCAATTCGATCGGGCGTTTGCCCCATGTGATTCAATACTGAAGCAAGACTGTAAGAAGCCGCTACTGAGATCAGTAGTTTTATGCGTGAATTTAATTGCAGTGGATGATGCTGCTGATTAGCGTGGGCATCGTTTAAGAAGCCTTTAAATACGGCTTTCAATTCTAGTCCGCTGACAGACTCAGCTTTTTCAATTGCTTCATTTAATTCGCGGCAGAAGAGCGGTTCAGTTCTGTACAACTCTAGTAACCCGGAAAGGCTCTCCTCCAACCAAGGGAGAAGTATCCATACAGTCATTGGTTGTTCATCTGTGCTCCGAATCTTTTCCGAATCCGGTTTAAAGGCCAGCATGCGCTGTGCATCGGCGGCATTTCGGCAAACTACGGCTTTGCGGAACGGGTATGCTTTTCTGCCAACCTGCGTTGTATAAGTAATTTCTTCGAATGGTATAAAAGGGTTTCTAGTTAAATAGCCAGCCATCCTTTCGCAAGCTGCGGCAAGTGCCTTCTCCGATTTAGCGGATATAAGCAAGCTGTGCCAAGGCCGCAAGCAAGCATCGCTTTCTGTCAGGGGTGCTTCCTCCAGGACGACATGAGCGTTCGTTGACCCGATGCCGAAAGAGCTTACTCCCGCACGCCTAGGATATCTCGCATCTTCCCAGTCCCTCAGTTCCGTATTAACGTAGAACGGGCTTTCCGTAAAATCGATTTGCGGATTCGGTGCTTTAAAATGGAGGGAAGGTGGAATTTGGCGATGATGAAGGGCGAGCACCGTCTTGATGAATCCTGCCACTCCTGCGGCACAGTCGAGATGGCCGATATTCGTTTTAACGGAACCGATTGCGCAGTATCCGATTAAATCTGTCCACTGCCGATAAGCCATCGTTAATCCTTCGATTTCGATTGGATCTCCAACTATAGTAGCCGTGCCGTGGGCTTCGACATATGATATCGTCTCGGGATGGACATCGGCGATCGCCAAGGCTTCTGCAACTACGTCAGCCTGACCTTCCGGGCTAGGGGCAGTGAAACCTGCCTTAAGTGCACCGTCATTGTTAATCGCGGTACCGCGAATTACAGCATAGATGAAGTCCCCGTCTGCCGCGGCCTTTTCTAGACGCTTCAGTACTACGATCCCAACGCCGTTGCCGGGGACACTTCCCTGAGCCTCACTATCGAAAGCGCGGCAGATTCCATCAGGAGACAAAATCATGCCTTCCTGGTACTTGTATCCGGAATGATTGGGGAACGTAACGGTGCTTCCGCCTGCCAACGCAATGTCGCACTCCCCGCTCATAAGAGACTGACATGCCATATGTACAGCGACCAAAGAAGTGGAGCACGCTGTTTGTACGGTCACTGCAGGACCTTTTAAATCAAGCTTGTATGATACGCGACTTGTCAAGAAATCCTTATCATTGCTTGATACAATGGAGGTGATATCTCCCAATCCTTGATCGAGTCCGTAAGCAATAATATGGTTCAACAAGTAAGTGCTTAGCGAGCAGCCGCCATAGACCCCGATCCGTCCGGGATAGCCGTCGGAAATCCAGCCTGCATTCTCCAGTGCCTCATGCGCACATTCGAGAAACAGCCTTTGCTGGGGGTCGGTCCATTCCGCTTCACGGGGATTCATTCCGAAAAAAGCGGCATCAAACATGACCGGGTCATCCAACACCCCTTTTGCTTTAATATATTGGGAATCCTGTAGAACTTCTTCCCGAACCCCCGCTTGCAGCAGTTCCTCATCTGTATAGAAGCGAACTCCTAGATCGCCCTGGCTTAACAGTTTCCAATATGCGTCTACATCCTCAGCTCCGGGAAATCTCCCGGACATGCCGATGACAGCGATTCCTTGCTCCCATAATGTTTCATCTCGTAACAAGTGGTTCACCCCTATTTATTTTATGTTCTTGCTTTTCCTCTGAGATCTCTTTGCCTCTTCATCAGTGATTTGCGTGATTCCACCCTTTCTTCGACATCAGCAATCCGCTCTTTGCGAACGGACGGCTCGAACAGGCGGCTTGCCAATGATGCAATCGTGGGATGCATGAAAAAGTCGGTCAGCTTTATCTGGCTGTTTCGTTCCCTGCGGATTCTTTCAACTAATAGCGCAGCATGCAGTGAATGTCCCCCCAGCTCAAAGAAATTATCATTTCGTCCGACTTCCCGCACATCTAACACTTCCTTCCACATGTCAGCAAGAATTCGTTCTCCTTCATTGCGCGGCAGGGCATCTCGGGATACAGGAGATTTTGTTGCATTCGGAAGAGACAGTGCATGCTTATTGACCTTCCCATTTGTGTTCATAGGAATGCTGTTTAACTGCACAAAAAAAGACGGGATCATATAGGCAGGAAGACGGCATCCTAAATATTCACGGAGATTAGATACAGGCAGCGGTTCTGGTTCTGCCGATTCATAATAGGCAATCAAATATGTGCTGTTGCCCGCCTCTTCCCCGTCTACGACTACCGCTGCACGGATTGATGGATGGTTGGACAATGCGGCAGCAATCTCGCCAGGTTCAACCCTATTCCCGCGAATTTTCACTTGATCGTCCAGGCGGCCCAAATATTCGATGGTTCCATCGTTGAGGTAACGGGCACGGTCTCCGGTACGATACATTTTTCCGTATCCATCATCGTGATCTCCATTCAGCTCTTGTACGAATCGTTCAGCCGTAAGCTTCCGATTGTTCATATAACCCCGTGCCAGGCCCTTACCTGCGATGCACAGTTCACCTTCGATGCCGACGGGCTGAATCAGGCCGTGATCGTTCATAATATAAATTCTTGTATTGGCAATCGGCCGACCTATCGTAATGCGCGTATCATGAGTGAGTTCCTTGACGGTCGACCAGACGGTTGTTTCTGTCGGGCCGTACATATTGAACAAACGGGCGCTCGTTATCGTACGGACACGATGCAATAGCGTTTCTGTCAGCGCCTCTCCCCCAATTAGCATATAGCGCAGCGAACCCAGCGCTTCTGCCATGCGGGTATTATCCAGCAGCATCCTCAGCCGGGCAGGCGTCGTTTGAAGAAGCTCGATCCGATGATCCTGGCATAAATGAGCAAGTCGCTCAAGCTCCATTTGTTCCTCATGCGTTGCCATAACCACCGTACAACCTAGCATGAGCGGCAGCAGCGTTTCGAGTACGAAAATATCAAATGAGACAGTCGTCAAAGACAATACATTGTTTATCGTCTCGAGTGGTATTTCTTGAATGATGCCAACGAGCAAATTATGAACCGAACGATGCTCGATCATGACCCCTTTGGGCTTGCCCGTAGAGCCTGACGTATAAATGACATACGCGAGATCTGACGGGCTAACGGATGAACATGGGAATGCAAGGGAGTCTTCTTCGCATGACATAGGCAGCCGATCCAGCAATACGGTTAATTGTTTATCAGGAATCTTCGCCACATGCGCAGAATCCGTTACGACCACCCGACATCCGCTATCGTGTATGATGCTCGCAATCCGTTCTTCCGGCAGAAGCGGGTCAAGCGGAAGATATGCGGCTCCAGCTTTGCCTACAGCCAACAAGCTTGCCACTAGCAATATCGAGCGATCGGCAAGCACTGCAACGACTTCATTTCGGGAAACGCCTAGTGATCGAATCGCATGTGCCAACTGTGCAGACTTTCGGTTCAGCGCCTCGTAGCTCATCTGCTCTCCATTGCAAATAAGCGCGATTTGATCAGGCGTTATTGCTGCCTGCCTTTCGAAAAGGCCGTGGATAGTCTGTTCGTCCTGAATAGCTACCTGCTTTCCAGCGAACCTAGCGCAAAGTCTTTTTTGCTCTTCGTCGTTCATCAGGCCCATGCTTCTTACTTCTATGTCAGGATTGGAAATGGCCTGCCGCAGCAGCTCAATAAAGCAGTTTGTCCACCGAACTGCAGTATCCTTGGCGAACAGCGTCGAAGCATATTCCATATTTCCATGTAAGCCGTTTTCGGTTTCGGTTATCGACAAAGTCACATCAAACTTAGCGGCCGAGTAATCAAAATGGTGCTGCCGAAGGCTGGCTCCATCCAAAGCGAGCTCCGCATTCTCCATGTTCTGCAATATGAACATGGCATCGAATATCGGATTGCGGCTCAACTCCCGAGGCGGAGCAACTCGTTGTACAAGTTCCTCAAAGGGATAATCTTGATGTTCCAGCGCACCAAGCACGAACTGCTTGACAACCTGCAAATAGCCAGAGAATGATTGATTGGCGCTTGGGGACATGCGCAGCGCCAACGTGTTCACGAACATGCCTACCATCCTTGCCGTGTCTGCTTGGCTTCGGCCTGCTACTGGCGTTCCGACGATAACTTCTTCCTGATTGCTCAGTTTTGACAACAGTAATCCATAAATTGACACTAACACCATATAGATTGTCGTATTTGTTTGTCTTGCCAGACGCTTTACATTCCTTGTCATTTCCTCATCCAGCAAGAAGTTTACGCATCCTCCCGAATAGCTGCGCAATGCCGGCCGAGGAAAATCAGTCGGCAAGTTCAACACTGGGATCTCCCCGGTGAACTGCTTCATCCAAAATTGTTCCTGCTGCTTTATGGTCTCCGTGCGCAAACTAGTTTGCTGCCATGCCGCATATTCTTTATATTGCAGCTGTAGCGGCAACAGTGTGTTGCCCGCGTACAATTGAGTTAGTTCTTCGGTTATCACTGCGACAGAAGTACCGTCGGATATAATATGATGCATGTCCAGGAGAAGGAGATGACGTTCCGGCTCAAGCTTTACAAGAGCTGCGCGCAGCAGTGGAGCCTGTCCTAAATCAAATGGCCGGATAAAGGAACGGATGAGTTCCTCTGTGTTTTCTCCAATCAGCTCCTTACAAGCAAGCTCAAACTCTGTGTTCGCATGAATTCGTTGAACGGGCTTGCCATCCACGATATGGAAAGAGGTACGAAGCGGCTCATGTCTCGCGATGAGAGCCTGCAACGCTGCTTCCAGACGCTCTCTGTCAATAAGCCCTATAACTTCCAATGCGGTCGGCATATTATAATTCAACTCTCCGCCCTCCAACTGCTGGAGAACGTACAACCGTTTCTGCGCTGAAGATACGAAATAATAATTTCTCCTCCCGATCCTCGGGATCGTGTCGTAGTCGGCATGTTTCCGATGCTTAATCGTTTCAGCCATTTGTTCGATCGTCGGGTACTGAAACACGTCTCGCAGCGGCAATTGGACGCGCATCTCTTTGTGCAATTTGCTAACTAAAGTGCTTGCCCGCAGGGAATGGCCTCCTATTTCGAAAAAGTTGTCCTTTACGCCGATGCGATTCCCAGGCAACCCGAGCACATCTTGCCAGATGCGCGCAAGCTGCATTTCCGTTTCTGTCCGCGGCGCTACATGTTCCTCGTCATGCCGCAAGCTTACTGCCAAATCATCCAGTGCTCTCCGGTCTACCTTTCCGTTTGTCGTCAGTGGCATTTTCGCAACCTGCGAGAAATAAGACGGAATCATGTATGCCGGCAATTTATCCGACAATGCGACTCTCAGCTCTTTGCCCGTTAATTCCCTGTCCGCCACTACATAGGCGCAAAGCTGTTGTGCACCGCTTTCATCAGATTGCGCAATGACGAATGCCTCTCTTACCGAATCGATTGTTAATAACTGGGCTTCAACTTCTCCCAGTTCGATGCGGAAGCCACGGATTTTGACCTGATCATCCATTCGTCCAACATACTCTATCGTCCCGTCAGGCATCCATTTCCCCAGATCTCCCGTTCGATACATCCGATTCCCATTCGAAAATGGATGATCCACGAACTTTTCGCTCGTTAAGTCAGGACGATTCAAGTAACCGCGTGCGATCCCGTCTCCGGCAATACATATTTCCCCCGTCATGCCGATAGGCTGTAATCCGTTGCGCTCATTGACGATATAAATGGACGTATTGCTGATCGGTTTTCCGATTGGAACGCTTATGGCATTATCATCCACTTCATTGATATCATGGTAAGTCGCGAATACGGTTGCTTCTGTCGGACCGTATATATTTTTAATAATTCCGGGACCGAGACAGTTCAGCGCTTTGCGTACGTGAGATACGGAAGCGCGCTCGCCTCCGACTAGAATTGATTTCACATGGCGCAGGCATTCCAGGTTTGTGTCGACGAGAAGATGAAATAGCGCAGTTGTAATTACCATTCTCGTAATCTGCTGCCGCTCAATCCGTTCTGCAAGTTGTTCGATATTCAATACCGACTCTTGCGGGATAAGAATGAGTCTGGCTCCGTTCAATAACGTCCCGAAAATATCGAATATCGATCCGTCAAATGAAAAGCTGGAAAGCTGCAATATACGATCCTCTTCGGAAATTTCGAGAAATTTCGATGCATGCACAAAATGCACTACATTTCGATTGGTTGTTAGAATGCCTTTCGGTTTTCCCGTCGTTCCTGACGTGTAGATCACATATGCCAAATGACATAGAGTGGAAACTGGTTCTAAATTTGTCATGTCTTTGCTATATAGATGCGGATCGTCCAACGCCACGATTTTGCATTGCACCTGGATTGAATCAAGCAACCGGCGATGTCCCACTATGATTTGAGCTCCCGAATCCTCCAGCATGAAGTGAACTCGCTCCTGCGGATAATCCGGATCGATTGGCAGGTAAGCGCCTCCTGCCTTCAGAATGGCCAGGATGCTTATAATCATCTCGATCGAACGTTCGACCATGATCCCTACTCGTGCATCCGGCACGACACCAGCCGATTGCAGCGTTCGCGCCAGACTATTCGCTTTTTCATTCAGTTCTCGGTAGGTGAGCCGCATGCCTTCGAACTCAACCGCCACAGAATTCGGTGTTTTCTCTGCTTGTTCCTCGAAAAGCTGATGTATCGTCCTCTCTCTGGCATATTCCATCTCTGTACTATTGAAGTTGCTCAAAATTAACGCAGATTCTTCGGGAGTTAACATCTGCAGCGAGGCCAAATCTGCCTTCGGATGATTGATTACCTGGCTGACAAGCTGCTTGAAATGCCCTGCCATGCGTTTTATGGTTTCCTGCTTGTATAAAGCTGTCGCATATTCAATGCTGCACGCAAGCCGGCCTTCTTCCTCCGAAGCCTGGAAGGTCAAGTCGAATTTTGAAACCGGCCGCAAACTTGGCTGCGGCTTCAAGCGCAACCCGAGAATATTCACTTCAGCTTCTTCCGTGTTTTGCAATACAAACATCGTGTCGAATATTGGATTACGGCTCTTATCCGGCGCCACAAGAACCTTTTCTACGAGTTCCGCAAAAGGATAGCTTTGATTCTCCAAGGCTCCCAATGTCGTTTCCTTTATTTCTTCCAAGTAAGTCAGGAATGTTTTGTCCCCGCTCGGATGACTGCGAATGGCTAGCGTATTGACAAACATACCTATGAGCGGTTGTAAGTCTTCGTGCGTCCTGCCGGCAATCGGGGTGCCAACCACAATGTCCTCTTGCCCTGTATATTTGTGAAGCATGATCACATAGACAGTGAACAATACCATGAACAGTGTTGTTCCGGTTTCGGATGACAATCGTACGAGTGCCCTACTCGTTTCAGCATCCAACTCAAATTGATGCGTATCTCCCTCGAAACTTCGCACGGCAGGTCTTGCATAGTCAGTCGGCATTTCCAATACTGGCAATTGTCCTTCCAGCACGCTTAACCAGTATGCCTCCTGAAGTTTCGCTTCTTTCTGCTGTGCTTCGGACATTTGCCATGCCGTGTAGTCTTTGAACTGAATGCGTAAAGGCATCAGTTCCTCTCCGCCGTACAAGCGGGAAAATTCATCGATCAGAATCGCGGTCGAGACGCCGTCAGAGATAATGTGATGCATATCGAAAAGAAACAGATGCCGATCGTCCTTCAATTCAGCTAAGCCTACCCGCATAAGCGGAGGTTTACTTAAGTCAAACGTCCGGATAAAGGCATTTTCAATTTCCGCCGCTTCTTCCTCGCCAGCATGCATATATTCGATTTCGAAATGGATCTCATCATGCACGCACTGCATAGGTTCGCCGTCAACCAGCTCGAATCCGGTTCGCAGCGTTTCATGTCGCGCAATCAGATCTCGAAACGCCTTCTCAAACTGTTTTCGACACAATGATCCCAAAATCAACACACTGCCGGACATGTTGTAGCTTTGATCTGCTCCCTCAAGCTGATGAAGGGTATAAAGCCTTTTCTGGGCAGATGAAATCGCGTAATATTTTCTTTTTTCCGTTACGGGAATAGGCTTGTGCGTCCGCTGCTCCAATTCGCTTATCGCCTGGGCCATTGCCTTAATCGTAGGGAACCGGAATACGTCACGCAGCGGGAGGTTGACTTGAAATTCTTTATTAATCCTGCTGACCAGCATTGTTGCACGCAAAGAATGTCCACCAATATCAAAGAAATTTTGCTTAACGCCGATCTGTTCAACTCCCAACATTTCTTTCCACATGTCTACAAGTCTGATTTCCAATGGAGTCTCCGCCACTTCGTGTTCCTCTTCGACAGGCTCGATAGCTTTCGGCGTTGGAAGAGCATTTCGATTTATTTTGCCGTTGAATGTCAAAGGCAGGCGGTCAAGACGCAGGAAGCGCGCAGGAATCATATAGGTCGGCAATGTTTTCTTTAAGAAACACCGAAGTTCTTTCATATCTAATGAGCACTCGGAAACAACGTAAGCAATAAGATAGTTTTCCCCGCTGCTGTCCATTCGGTCGATTACAACTGCTTGATGAACTCCTGGAAATGCTAGTATTGCTGCCTCGATTTCTCCAAGTTCGATGCGAAAGCCGCGGATTTTAACTTGAAAATCGATGCGTCCGATGAGATCAACATTGCCGTCAACCATCCACTGCGCCAGATCGCCCGTGCGATACAGTCGTTCACCTGGAACGAACGGGCTTGGTACGAACTTCTCCTCACTAATGTCCGGGAGATTCAAATATCCTCTGGCCACTCCCGGGCCGCCGATGCACAGTTCGCCCGGCATTCCTATCGGAACGGGATTGAGCTGCCGATCTACAATATAGAATCGTGCATTCATCCAAGCTTTGCCGATCGGTACGCTTCCCGTCTTCGGCAATAGATCCAGCGGCTCGTCATAGTAACTTGAATCGATTGCCGCCTCCGTCACCCCATAGCTGTTAATAATCCGGAATTGGGAGCCGTAGCGCTCCTGCAATGTCCGGTAATCATTAACACTGCAGCTATCGGAGCTGACGATCAGCAGGCGCATGGAGCTCATATTGAAATCGTGCTCGTATGCGTAATTCATGAACGGGATGATGAGTGCGGGCGTAGATTCGAATATCGTAATTTCAAATTTCTGAATCCAGCCATTTAGCCGAGACGGATCGACCCGGTCTTCTGCCGGGCAAATGATCATCGTCCCGCCATTATAAAGCGTTCGTGCTATGTCACCAACGAACACGTCAAAAGAAAAGCTCGCAAGCTGAAGGAGCTTTACAGGGAATTGGTCAAGACCGTATTCTCGTCGATTGGCCTCGGCTGTATTCGTAAGGGCCGAATGCTCGATCATGACGCCTTTCGGGCGTCCAGTCGTGCCTGATGTATAAATCACGTAAGCCAGATCAGATGGCTCGTTCAGATTAGGCAAGTTCGCATTGTCTCCGTTATAAATCGTTTCGTCGTCCATGCAGAGTACGGTTGGCAGGGACGGCAGTTCCCCAAGAACTGGAGAACGCTGCAGGAAATGCGACTGCGTCAGCAATAATGTCGCCCCGCTATCAACAATCATGAATTGAATGCGTTCCTCAGGATAATCGGCATCGATCGGAACATACGCACCTCCCGCTTTCCATACAGCCAAAACGCCAATGAGCATATCGACGGAACGATCGGCCAATATTCCAACAATTGATGCTCTGCCTATACCGTGGGCTTGCAATGTTCTTGCCAACTGATTTCCCTTCTCATTCAACTCCTTGTAGGTAAGCTTTTTGTCTATGCAGATGACGGCCTCATGGTCGGGATTCTGCTTGGCTTGTTCTTCAAAAGCTTGATGCAATAAGCGCTCCGGGCAATGCGGCAGAAAATGAGGATTAAACTCCGTCAACAATCTGCTCAGCTCCCTTTCCCCGACTATCGACAACTCGCGCACAGTTTGTTGGGGGTTTGAAAGTATCTGATCCGCAATAATAAGCAATTGCTCCATAATTCTCTCAATTTCGTGTTCTTTAAATAATTGAATCCGATAGTCTGCATGCAGGCTCATCTGTTGTAAATCTAAGAAATCCTCGATATGTACAAAAAAGTCATTCGTCTCATGGCCGCAAAATCTAGCGTTCAGTTGAACAGAGATATCGCCATATTGCGTCCAACGAATTGGCGTGTAGTTCAAGGACACGCGAAACAGGTCTTGCATATCTCTTTTCGCATCTCGATCCCGCAAATCTTGGATGAGGTGGTTGTATGGGTATTTTTGATGACGGAAATAGGCTTGCTGCTCTTTGAATACAAGATGGAGTAAGGATTCCAGTGTTTGATCGGGGTCAAACGACAATCGGGTGGCAACCGTGCTTACAAACATTCCTAAGGCTTCTTTCTCGTTCCTGCTTGTGCGGTTTGCAAACACGGTACCGACGGGAACATCGACATTTCCCGTATGTTTGTACAGCAGCAGATACATGGAGGTCAGAAAAAAAACAAAGGCACTAATATTGCTTGCTTCGCTAAATGCTCGCAATCGACAGTATTGTTCATCGGTGAGGGTGACGCTGATCCTTTTTGCGTCTGTTAATGGTTCATCAGGGGAAGAATGTTTCAATCCAGTGACTTCCGGCAATGTTTCGAACTTTTTCATCCAGTAACATTTATCTTTTCGATGACGTTCCGACTTCATATAATCTTGGTCGGCATGGATGTACTCCATATATGTGCCTTTTGGAACAGGGAGCGGATTTATCCCGCTTTTTAATGCCGTATAATTATTCATGATGAACTTGCATAATTGATACATGGACACGCCGTCCGCAATGATATGGTTGACTTTCAAGTTAAACCAATATTCCTCATCATTGATTTTCATAATGGCAATCTTATACTTGTCGATTTCGAACATGCTGATCGGGGAGCTGCAAAATCGTTGCATCCATTTTTCGGCTTCCGTGCGGCTCGCCACTTCCAAATAATCGATTGCGGGATGAATATTGGACTCATCTTCAAACCATTGCATGGGTTGATTATGCTGTTCGGTTATGCGAATCCGAAATGCATCGTGATCTTTGATGAGCTTTTGAACAGCCTGCATAAGAAGGGATACATCAATAGCTCCCCTCATTACCATCGTTCCGGCCATCATGCTTAATGTTGTATTCGGATATAAAAGCTCCGTGTACCATATTCTTCGTTGCGCCTGGGTTAAAGGAAATAGTTTTTTATCCATGGTGGGTGCCATCAGTCCTCCTGATTGTTTCGTTTTCCTATCATAAGTAATAGTAGGTTAAGCGAATTCGGAGTTTGTCTTGGCTAAAAGGCAGAGGTACTATAATCGCCCTACTTTGTAAAATAGTAGCACCCATAGATTTCGTTTACAATATAATCCTTGGAATTTTAACACAATTGATTTATTTTGAAATGTAGAGTAAACCCAATTAAAAGTAATGCATCTCTCCAAAAGGCTAAATTATTATAGCCTCAGCACGAATTGAATAACATGGGCTAATCCAGTGTGTCCTTTCCCTTCTATGCGTTCCTGCTCTCCGTAAAAGAAATGCAGCACTTTTAATCCCCTAGACCAAGCGAGGATATCCGTAGGCTCGTAAAGCATGTCAATATCGGAAGGTCCGCCTGTTCGATAATGGATCTGCTCCTTCGAGTAGACCTCAATCATGATCATGCCGCCAGGCTTTACAACCTGCTTAAGCTTATTCAGAACTACAAGCTGATCACTATGATGAAAATGACCAAATACCATGATCGCCGCATCATATTCTTTTTGAGGGACATCTTCTGTAAGAAGGTTCATCTGCTTGGTATGCACATGGACATTGTGCTTTAGAGCCAGCTTCTGCGTTTTAGCCAGACCTTTCTCTGAGTAATCAACGGCCGTCACTTCATGTCCCGCTCGCGCTAAATAGACTGCATTTCTCCCCTCACCCTCCGCAAAAGCAATGATGCGTTTGTGGCTGTCTAATCGGTACGCCTGCTCTCGTATAAATGCATTTGGCTCTTCCCCATAATAATATTCTGTTGAATCATATCGCTCATTCCATGGCATGTTCATCATAACCCCTCCTATAAAAATTACATATTTTTCGAAGATACTTTATTGACATCTGATATCGTATTCTGTTCAAAATCTTCTTCCGATAGATCTTGATTTACACGCATTGCTATCCGACTTCCATCGGCCGCGGCAAAGACAACTTGGGAAGGTGAAGAGGAGACCGCATCCCCAGCTCATAAATCATGATGCTCATCTCCTTATTTAAGATATTACGGACTAATTATATCTATGATACTAATAAAAAAATATCTTTGCGATGTAGACAAAACAGGTAAAGCGCCAAAGGATCTCTCCCTAATTGCAATACCAAATCCGTTGGTATTATTGCGAATACAAGTTAAATCTAACTCTAAATGAATAAACACTCTCCTAACGGCTTTACGAGTGTTTATTCTTGTTTACTTGTTGAGCAATATCCACCAATTTCTTATTCTTGAGATGATTTTCCATTTTCGCTTCTGCTTCCTTCATTACGGCCTGGATTAAACATTCATCGCCATGAACGAAATTACATTCGAATAAGGAGGCAGTCCCTTCAATGGCATGGATAATATCCAAAAATGTGAGCTCGTTTCGATTACGAGTCAAGCGATAACCGCCATTCGCTCCTGAAATCGATTCAATCATGCCGGCTTTCACAAGCCTTGTTAATATTTTGGACAGGTAAGTTGGAGACACGCCCTGGGTTTCGGCCAATTGTTGTACACCTACCGGTTTTACGGGGGAAGCCTCAATCAGTGTGAGCATGGTGTGCAGTGCATAATTTGTTGCCTTTGTGAATTTCATGAATATACCCTCTTAAATTACAGACTTATTTTGTCTATGATATCTATAAATAGAGGAGATGTCAATGTTAACTGCCTAGGGATTGAATTATTCCATCCTAAATTTTATTCTACCTTTGCACCGTGCTTTTCGAATGTACAATTTTAATCTTACACGGGATTAAATACGTTTTCACAAGGAAATGAATAGACAAAGATAAGCAATCAAGGAGGATCGCTCCATGTATAATGACCACTCGTCTAATCAAGAACTGCCCCAGTTTCCAGAATCCTATTGGCGGGACTCTGTGAAGATCACCTCCTTCCCAAAACTTGCGGAACATAAGGAATCCGATGTTGTTGTAGTTGGAGGCGGAATTTCCGGCATTACAACAGCCTATCTCTTGGCGAGGGAAGGACTTCAAGTTATGCTTGTGGAAGCAGGGCAGCTGCTGAATGGCACGACCGGACATACGACCGCGAAAATAACGGCACAACATGATCTCATTTATGATGAGTTTATTCAACATTTCGGTCAAGAGCAGGCACGATTGTATTACCAAGCCAATGACGAAGCGTTGCAATTTATAAGGCACACAGTTAAGGAACATGGTATTCAATGCGATTTTCGTGAGCGGGATGCTTATATCTACACGAATTCAGATGAATATGTAACGAAGCTTGAACAAGAGCTGGCTGCGTATGACAAACTGGGAATTACCGGAGAACTGGTCACCCATTTCGATCTTCCTGTACCGATGAAAAGGGCTCTCGTTATACGCAAGCAAGCCCAATTTCACCCGCTCAAGTATGTGGACAAGCTGATCCAGTTGTTCATTCAATTCGGCGGTGTGATCCATGAACAGACTACGGTAGACACTGTGGAGAAGGCTGAGACACCTACTGTCATCACTAGGGACGGTTTCAGGCTGACCTGTAAGCATGTCGTATCATGCTCTCACTTCCCGTTTTATGATGGAATGGGATTTTATTTTGCAAGAATGCATGCTGAACGCTCCTATGTCATTGGGATTCCAAGCAAGACCGACCATTGGGGTGGTATGTATATTAGTGCAGAGAATCCGAAGCGGTCTATCCGTACTGCCTCACTGGATACTGGAGAGAACCTGATACTTATAGGCGGCGAAAGTCATAAAACAGGACAGGGCATCTGCACGATCAAGCATTATGAAGAACTGCAAGCCTTTGCTCAATCCGTATTTGGTGCAACTGAAATATCATACCGATGGTCAGCTCAGGATTTAATAACGCTGGATAAAATGCCGTATGTCGGACAAATTTCATCCACATCCCCTAATATCTATGTAGCAACCGGTTATCGAAAATGGGGCATGACTAATAGTACTGCTGCTGCGCTTCTGCTTCGAGATTTGATATTGGGAAAAGAAAACACATATCGGGAATTGTATACGCCCTCTAGGTTCCATGCTGATCCGGATGTGAAGACCTTCTTTGCTCAAAATGCCGACGTAGCCAAACATCTGATCAGCGGCAAACTTGAAACAGTTCACAACAAACCCGAGGATGTCCCAAATGGTGAGGGCGCCGTCGTTACTGTTGATGGGAAAAGAGCTGGAGCTTATCGAGATGAACAGGGTACGCTTCATATTGTGGATACGACGTGCACCCATATGGGATGTGAGCTAGAGTGGAATCACGGTGAACGGAGCTGGGATTGTCCATGCCACGGATCTAGGTTTTCTATTGACGGTGAGGTAATGGAGGGGCCAGCGAAAAAACCATTGAATAAGATAGTAGAATCCTGAATATTAACGATTCAGGATTCCTTCAATGCACGAATACAATACTTGTTGAAACTCAACTATATCATAATTCGAATACAGTAAATCAGAACTGACTGCTTCATTTCGTATAGTCGTTAATCATCCATATTTGACCGTTCTCGTTGTACGCTATCCCAAATATACGTTTCCCATCTTTTATAAATTCAGCAGAACCAGGAGCCTTTGGATTTCTCTTCATCTCAAACTCATATAAATCATAACCCAGCAATTCTGGAACAACAGGGAAAGCTGCTGTCATTAACTCTTCATCTGAGATGTTAAGCAGCCTCTTATTGCGTTGCTCGATAGCTTTGGGGTCAACTGGGTACCGCGATAATGAAGAATCATAGATTTGACGAATCTTATAGGTTTTCGGATCAAAGCTAACACCGCCGTCAGTGCCATAAGACAAATACACGGTATTGTAGCTGTCAGAGAAAAGTTTAGATGCAGCAGTGAGCTGATCAACTTTTCTTCCCCGCAGAACAGCAAGCATATATTGACCTTTTTTATTTTCATCTTCCGAAATTTGATCAGGGCCCACATCATAAGACGTAGTAATTTTGTCATTCAAAAAGAGCACTTCAACTCGTTGATCGTGCTGATTTTGTAGCAATCTCGTTTGAACTGTAAATTCATTCGTGTTTGGATCATTAAAAATGGTACGACTTATTTTAAAATTAGGATTTCCTTTGTATCCATTCTCTTGAAGTGCTTGTGCAGCCTTCGTCAGTATTTCAGGGCCAATGGCCTCAGGTGTAAGATTTAAACCTAACTCAACTCTGCTAAGCTTGCCGGTTTGCGCGCTTACCCATATGTAGCGATGACCGGGGTCGTCGCTTGGCGAGCTTTTGAATTCTAGGAACAAATCCTTCGTTCCTTCTGCGGGCATGATCTTTTTGAGCGCAAGCGGCTTGCCAAGTTGCTGCATGACATCACTAACCGTTTGCTTCACTGTATTTCGGATTTTTTCATTCACCTGATTAAATAATGGCTCGTTTGCATACAGCTCTAGGATTTCGGATTTCTTCGCCCCTGGCTTTTCCGCCGCTGCATTCGTCAAGGCAACACAGGCAAAAATAGTAATAATCGCAATACCGAGCACAGTCCATTTATACGAGCCTCGTTTGAATAGAGCAATCTTGCTGATTCTCCTTTTAATGAGGGATTTGTCGGTAGTGAAGCTCGTAGCAACGACAGGTCGAAAGCTGCTTGCCATATTCGCTTCCACCAGCTTGACAATGGTGTATCCATATTGCTTGATCTCATCCGCCTCCAAATTGGAAATGACGCGATCGTCACAAGACAATTCCTGGTCTTCCCTCATTTTCCTAGATGCGTACCATAGAATCGGGTTGAACCAATTTAGAATAAGTAGAATGGTAAATAACCAGTTCGTGATAATATCCTTTCTTATGTAATGAACAAGCTCATGAAGCAGGATATGTCTTAGTTCTTCACTGCTGAATTGCGCAAAGTACTTGCCTGGCAGCAAAATTTTTGGTCGTAAAATCCCATACAGTGTAGGACTGTTCACTCCATTCGATACTAGAAGCGGCAGTGTTCTCTTTATTTTCAAATCTCCATGGCATTGCTGAAGTACGCGCAAGCTGTCTTCATCGGATACGGCATGGGCTTCTTTCATCATCCTGCGCGAAAATTTGTGATTCGAGAGAAGCACATAGATCGTGATTGCCAATACACCGATTAACCAGCCAAGTGACAATGCAGATTGAATGAATGTAGGGTTTTCGTCATCTGTGACGTTTGACTCATTCGTGTCATACATGCTTTTTTCCTGAATGCTGCTGGATCCGTTCATGCCGGCTGTACGTTCCGCTAATAATCTTGTCATATCATCTTCAACTGCCGAGAAAGGAAACGCAATTGGTTTATCTGCAATTGAAAATAAATTGTACAAGCTGATCGAGCTTTCAGGTACCCAAGGTAGCATCATCCTGGCAAGCAGTACAAACCAGAGCAAGTACTGCCACTTTATCGGTAGACGATCCTTCCATACAATCCTCACAAACAAGATAAGAATGGCAATGATTGAGGCCATTAAGGAAGTCTTGGCAATCCAATCGAAGATCGTAGTTAACCATGTAAAAAAGCTATTCATTTCTGCGCTGCCCCTCATCAAGTATTTTCTTAAGCTCCTCTACCTCTTCCGTGGATAGCTTCTCTTGCTTCAGGAAATTAACGAACATTGGCTTCAAGGAACCGCCATATAGACGCTGCAAGAAGGAATTGCTTTCTGCCCTGACGCACTCTTCTTCACTAACTAATGGATAATATTGATAGGTCTTCCCTTCCTGTTCATATCCGAGTGCATTTTTTTTAAGTAATCTGTTAATAAGCGATTTTATGGTGGCTGGCTTCCAGTCCGTGTTTTCACCAAGTTTTTCGATGACTTCATTTGCCGTTGCCTTTGCAGTCGCACTCCAGAAGACCTTCATCACTTCCCACTCAGCCTCTGAGATTCGCGGAATCTCTTTCATTTCTACATCCCTCTCTCTGTTGATTACATATGTAATTGATATCTCGCATAATGATTACATATGTAATCATTAAATGTCAAATTTTATTTTCCGCAGCGCACCTATCTGCCTGCATTCACGAAATATCACAATCAATAAGGCACGTAATATATGTTATGTAAACTAATGATGTACTCTTTATATTGTTATAAAATATATCCGTTAAGGGCTATTTTGGATTTTCATCATACAAGAAGCTATACTAGAATAAAATGACCTACGGCAATAAATATAGAAGGAGAGTTTTATTATGATAGGGATCGGTATTGAAAATTATGGAGATGAATCGGCGCTTAAAGTGGTTCATGTTCCGACAGAACCATTAGGATCTAACGACCTACTCATTTCAATAAAAGCTAGTGGGGTAAACCCTGTAGACTGGAAAGTACGGGAAGGACATTTGAAAGAAAGCTTTCCATATAAATTCCCTCTAATCTTGGGGTGGGATGCGGCAGGTAAAATAGCAGCTTGCGGAACGGATGTAAAAGACTTTCAAGTGGGAGACAATGTTTTCTTCCGTCCAGAAATGGAGAAACAAGGCACGTACGCGGATGAAATTGTTGTTCCTGCAAATCTTGTTGCTCCAATGCCTCGTGATTTGACGTATGTCGAAGCAGCATCACTCCCGCTCGTGGGCCTGACGGTATGGCAGGCTCTAGTAGAAGTGGGAAATGTTCAAGCTGGCGATAGCGTTCTTATTTTAGCGGGCAGTGGTGGAATTGGTTCATTTGCCATTCAATTGGCAAAAGCGCTTGGGGCTCATGTGACAACGACAACAAGCGCTAAAAACATTGATTTTGTAAAAGAATTAGGCGCAGATAAAGTGATTGCATACGATCAGGAAAGCATTCGAGATTCAGAAATAGAATTTGATTTTATGCTCGATACACTCGGGGGTTCTTCATTCGAGGAAGCATTAACCTGTATGAAGCTTAAATCAACGGTGGCTACAATATTCGGCGGGCCCAATGAAGTTCGGCCTGATTCCACGAAAAAAATAGAGGTGGAGCGTCAACTGAACGTTGAATATGTGTTCACGCGTCCGGATGGGGAAAACATGAATCATATTCGAGAACTGGTCGAATTACAAAAAGTTAGACCGATTGTAGGGGAAGTCTATCCCATGACGGTCGATGGAGTAAGAAGAGCTCATCTTTCCAATCAAACAGGCCGCACACGAGGTAAGATCGTTCTAAGCAGAGAAGATTGAACTTATAAATTGCGCAAACTAAAAAACCAGCTACTATCATGACAAGATAATAGCTGGTTTTTTGTCGCGGTTCAAAATAAGGCAACCACATTAAGTTATAAGAAAAATAGCCCGAGCAACGAGATCCTTCAAGGATTTGTATGCTCGGACTATCGTGTTAAATTGCTTCTGCTGTTGTCACCTCAAATTGACTATTATAAAGATCAGCATAGAAGCCTTTTTGTTTAAGCAGCTCATCATGAGTACCTTGCTCAATCACAGTACCTTTGTTCATAACGAGAATAAGGTCTGCATTTCGGATCGTCGACAAACGATGGGCAATCACGAAGCTCGTTCTCCCCTTCATCAGTTCGTTCATCGCTTTTTGGATTTGAACTTCAGTACGAGTATCGACGCTGCTTGTTGCTTCATCCAATATGAGAATGGATGGGTTCGCAAGAATCGCGCGAGCTATCGTGAGAAGCTGCTTCTGGCCTTGCGAGATGTTGGATGCTTCTTCGTTCAAAACCGTATCATAGCCCTTTGGAAGCGTCCGGATAAAGTGATCGGCGTGTGCAGCCTTGGCCGCCCGTATGATTTCTGCCTCCGAAGCCCCTTTTCGACCATACGCAATATTATCGCGTATAGTGCCATTGAAAAGCCAAGTATCTTGAAGCACCATGCCGAACATCGACCGCAGGCGGCTGCGTTCCATGTCGGTTATATCCACGCCATCGATCTTGATGGCACCGCCATTGATTTCATAGAAACGCATCAATAAATTAATGAGTGTCGTCTTGCCAGCGCCTGTTGGGCCTACAATCGCAATCATCTGACCTGGCTTCACGTGAATATTCATGTCAGTAATAAGCAGTTCATCTTCTTTATAACCAAATTGTACATGTTCGAAGTCCACTTGTCCGACTGGATGTGCAATTTCGAGTGGCTTCGCTGCTTCTGGAACCTCTTCTACCTCATCAAGCACTTCGAACACCCGCTCGGCCGACGCAATCGTCGATTGAATGACGTTTGCAATGTTGGCTGTTTGCGCAATTGGTTGCGTGAATTGTCGTGCGTATTGAATGAATGCTTGAATATCACCGATTTCAATGGATTTCTTTGTAACGAGCAATCCGCCAACCACACAAATCAGCACATAGCCGATATTTCCGATGAAGTTCATGAGCGGCATAATCATACCCGAAATGAATTGTGCCTTCCAACCTGATTCGTACAAGCGTTCATTAACCTCGTTAAATTCTTCGAGCGACTTCTCTTCATGACCAAAAGCTTTCACAATATTATGGCCCGTATACATTTCTTCCACATGACCGTTCAGCTCACCAAGTGATTTTTGCTGACTCATAAAATGCTTCTGAGATCTTGAGGCAACCATTTTAATGACGATCGCACTCAGCGGCAATGTAAGCATACAGATAAGGGTTAACAGCGGGCTAATGGTCAACATCATCACGATTACACCAATAATCGTAATAATCGAAGTAATTAACTGCGTTAAACTTTGCTGCAGCGTTGTACTGATATTATCAACATCATTCGTAACTCTGCTTAATATCTCACCGTGTGTTCGAGCATCAAAGTATTTGAGAGGCAAACGGTTCAGCTTATCATTGACTTGCTTCCGCATATCAAATACGATTTTCTGCGCTACGCCTGCCATTACATATTGTTGAATATAACTGAAGAATGCACTGAACAAGTAGAGGCCAACGAGCAACAGCAGGATATTGTTAATAAAGTCAAAGTCCATGACGGCTGGGAGCCCGTTGAATTTCGCCATTGTAAATTCAAACAGCTTAGTTGTTGCTTTACCCATAATTTTAGGACTGACAATCGAGAATATGGTGCTGCAAATTGCCATTACAAATATGATAATCAGCTTCGTTCGGCTAGGTTTTAAATAACCGAGCAGCCGTTTTAATGTGCCTTTAAAATCCTTAGCCTTATCGCCAGGCATCATCATACCTGGACCCATAGGGCCACCGCCGCCATGCTTGCGGCCTGCTTGTGCTGATTTGTTTCGCTCACTCATGCGATCTCCTCCTCTGACAGCTGTGAGGATACAATCTCACGGTATACTTCGCTGGATTCCAACAGTTCTTGATGTGTGCCGATATCTGCGATTCGTCCTTCCTCCAGCACAATGATTCGATCTGCGTTCTTTACCGTACTTACACGCTGGGCAACGATAATGACGGTAGCTGTCGTTGTTTCACTCTTCAATGCAGTCCGCAGCTTGGCATCCGTCTTAAAGTCCAATGCTGAGAAGCTGTCATCGAAGATATAAATCTCCGGCTTACGGATTAATGCGCGCGCAATGGATAAGCGCTGCTTCTGGCCGCCTGATACGTTTGTTCCCCCTTGGGAAATCGGTGATTCATACCCATCAGGCATTGCTGCAATGAAGTCAGCAGCTTGAGCAACCTCTGCTGCATGCTGAATCTCTTTAACAGTAGCATCTTGCTTGCCATAACGGATATTATCTGTAATCGTGCCTGAGAATAGTACAGCCTTCTGCGGCACATAACCAATTTTCTCGCGCAAGTCCTCTTGCGACAGCTCTCTAATGTCTATTCCATCAATAAGAACTCGACCGCTGTCTACATCGTAAAAGCGTGGAATCAGATTCAGCAGTGTTGATTTTCCGGAACCTGTACCGCCAATAATCGCCGTTGTCTCTCCAGGACGTGCGCTGAAAGAAATATTGGATAAAGCCGGATTCTCTGCACCCGGATAACTGAACGTCACGCGATCAAACTCAATATAGCCGCGAAGTCCTTCTGCTTTCTTGACATGCTCTTGATCGCGAATGACAGGCTCCATGTCAAGAACTTCGTTAATTCGAGTGGCTGATGCAGAGGCGCGCGGTATCATAACAAAGATGATCGATACCATGACAAGGGAGAACATAATTTGAGCCGCATACTGAATGAATGCCATCAAATCGCCGACCTGCATGCTGCCTGCATGGATTCGATCTGTACCGAACCATATAATCGCAAGCGTCGAAAAGTTAAAGGCAAGCATAATGACAGGCATCAGTGATGCCATAATGCGGTTCACCTTGACCGCAGTTTGCGTCAGGTCTGTATTGGCTTCATTGAAACGATCCTTTTCGTGCTCCGTCCGATTAAATGAACGAATAACCCGAATGCCAATCAAGCTTTCACGCAGCACTTGGTTCAGCTTATCGAGCTTCTTCTGCTGTGCCTTAAAGAGCGGTATCCCTTTACTTGCTACTAAATAGATTGCTAGGGCCAAGATTGGAATGACAACGGCCAGCACCAACGTAAGCTTGGCATCCTTATTAACGGCCATAATAATCCCCCCGATGCACATCATCGGAGCGCTGATCATCATGCGCAGAATCATGACAAGCACCTGCTGTACTTGTGTAATGTCATTGGTTGTGCGTGTAATAAGCGAAGCTGTACCTATGTTGTCAAATTCTTGCAAGGAAAAATGCTGGACATGGTTAAATACCTTTCCGCGCATCAATTTCCCATAGCCCATAGCAACCTTGGCCGATAAGTAACTGCTCACGATTGCACAGATTGTACCTCCGATAGCTACTGCCAGCATGAGGCCTCCAATTTTCCAAATGTACGGGACATCCCCCTTCGAAATCCCGAAATTCACTATATCAGACATAAGCGTCGGCAAATACAGCTCCGACAGCGATTGTATGAAGACAAGCGCTAATACAATGCCAATTGGGACTCGGTATGGTTTCAAATACCGAAATAATTTCATCATGCTTCCTCAACTCCATCTCCATCGTGTGACTCTATTTTTCTCTTTCTTGGCTGCGCATTTCGTAATATTCATATACTTTCTTCAATAAATCCGCAAGATGAAGGCTTTCCTCCTCACCTAGATGCTTAATCAAGCCATTAATCTGTTCCTCGAATTGTTTCTGACCTTCTTCTGTCGTCTTGTAACCTTCTTCGGTCAGTTTTACTCGAACCGCGCGCCTGTCTGCCTTATCCATAAACCTTTCGACAAGACCTTTTTTCTCTAGCATGTTCAATGTTTGCGTTACCGTAGGTGAGGTAAGCCGTAAATGACTGCCGATATCGGACACCCGCATTGCAGGCTCCCCTTCTTGAGCATGGCGCTTGATGCAGAACAGCATCATCATTTCACTGCGCTTCTTGCCAGCGTTCATTCGCTGATTCCATTCTGCCTTATTGAATCGCATAAACGATTGGACAAGCTTATAAGCCGTCGTATCTGGATCAAACATTTCCGCATCACCTCATCGTTTCTAGAACATATGTCCAAGTCTCGTCTCTATATTAGATCATCTAACTATTAGGCATTCAAATAATTAGGTTATCTATCTATTTATTTTACCATTGAATTATATACCTCTAAAATATCTGTGTCAAATTGATCTCACCCTGTCTTTATAAGTATTCTGTCAGCAGAAAATGCAAAAAAAGACAACTACGTCCAGAACGAAGTTGTCTAATGATTGCAGGATTATGGTAACCATCATTTACCCAGTCACCGTTAATAGAACACCAATCGTATTCGTAAAGCTATGGACAAGGATAGCGGGCACAACAGAACCCGTTCGTTCGTAAGCCCAAGCGAAAATGACTCCGCCAATGAAATTAACGGGCATAGCATTGGTCGTTGGGTAGTGCGCTGCTGTAAAGATCAACGCGCTAATAAGGATTGCTCCCCCCATTCCAACACGTGTCCGAAGCCAACGATAGATGAAGCCGCGATAAAAGATTTCCTCATATACAGGCGAAATAATCCCTGCCGATACAATACCAAGGAATAACGTAAATAATGTGACATTTTGCTTGAGACTCTCCGTTTTGCTGTTTTCCACCGTATTCCCAAGCAGGCTGGTTAGATAAACTGCAGCCAAGCTGAATATGATAAGTAACAAGATCCAGCCTATGATTTTCCACCAAACTCTAGCAGGAAATGCTCTAACACCTACATCTACCCAAGACAGAGACTTTGGTCGCAAAGCAATAAAATAGGTGCCCAGTATTAATGTAATCGCAATGGTGAGACCCGTTAGCGTCCCGGCATATAGCGTATTATCAAACCATTCGACGTACAACTGCTGAAGCGGATATTTAATCACAACGATTACAAATACGAATTCAAGTGCCTGTAAAGCTAGCATTTCGCGCCAAGTCCAAGGATCACTTTTCTTCCACATCTCTGTTATCTTCAAACTTCATCCCTCAATCCTCTGTGTTATAATCCAACTATATTAGGTGACGTTACGTAACCTGCAAGCACTTTTTTCAGGAGGACTGACATGAATCGTTGGACAACAGGACAGGTTTCGAAGATGAGAAATGTATCCGTACGAACATTGCGTTATTATGATGACATTGGTCTGCTTACGCCGAGTCAAAAGGAAGACAACGGTCGACGCTACTATTCGGAGACAGATTTATTTACACTTGAGAAGATCACGCTTTTGAAGTCATTGTCGCTTCCGCTGGAGGATATTCAGCAATTGATAGACAAGCTCTCTTACCGCCATATCTTAACTGCACATTATAACCTTCTTCAGGAGCAGTTAACATCGCTGCAGACGAGCATTTCCAATACAGCCACTCTCATACATATGATTGATATAGAAGGAAATCTTTCTTGGGAGAAGGTATCGAATCTTGTGCAAAACGCGCCTGCAAATTCGAAGCAGTGGATGGATTATTTCGAAGAGGAAGAAAGCGAATTATTGCGCCGTACACTACCTAATCTCGGCAACAGCGACCCGTTAACTCAACAGTATGCGTCCTTGCTGCGGCGGATTGAATGGTGCATCCAACAGTCTATCCTGCCAGAATCCGATGAAGGCTATAAAATTGCAAACGAGATGCATGAGCTGTCGATGATCACATTTGATGGTGATGAGGAGTTAATCGAAAAGTTCTGGGAAGTAAGGAAACGTCCAGTCAGTGAGACGGGATTATTTCCGATATCCGACGAGGTATTGGAGTTTGTAGAAAGAAGCACAGCGTATGCCCTGGAGCAAGAAAAAGCAGAGATAAAATAATATAGGAAATCTACGCCAGCTGCATGCCGTGTTACGGAGGTTAAGCTGGTTTTTTGCTGTGATCTTATGTATTTCTGCTTCTGATGGGTACTTCCATTATGGATTACATGATTCCCATTCCTTTCTTGTAGTCATTTATCGTATAAAAATCGCAAAATCGATTATCGGATTATGAGTCTATTTGGCTCGATTGGCTTGCTTAACCAGTGCTCATCGGTTTGCACATGATTGCGACGGACAAACTTTGCCACGCTGTCCTTGAATGCATCATATTGAAATGCTGACGTAAGCCGGACAACATAGCCCTCCTGTTCCCCACCGCAGCGCGATTGCATCGTATAGCATTTTTTTGCAGCCTCTTCATCCCATATTCCCCGATACAGCACCGGAACGACAGCAAGCTGAAGCTTATCAGCCCATTCGAGAGTATCATCCCACGATAGGCATATGTTCTGCTCATTCCATACGGAGAACAGCAAGAAATAACTCGGCAAATCCGTATAGTATAGCGAATGCTTCGCGTACACATTTTCACCGCACAATCGATAGCCTTCCGGGATCAGATATTGAATTCCACCATGCAGCATTTTAACAATGTGCCGAGACGGATGATCCTTACTGTCCAGTGAACGAGCATGGATACCATTCGTATACATCGTCGTATTCTCCCCATCCATCTTTTCTGTAACGACAACCTCGCGCCCGATAAAATGATTCGTATTCCGCAATATTTTATCGTCATTCGTATAGCTTCTCGACCATGGAAGGTGCATCGTTTTTGGATATTTGATTTTCACTTCGGTCACCTCCTTATTTCGCGAAAGTGTCGGCTTCCGCAAAAAAATACAATTGGGCCAGCATTTCCTCGCCTAGCAAATGATAAATATGGGATGCTCCGGCATCCCCGCCGTGCAGGATCTCCATATGGAAGCTGACTAAATTAACGACCTGCAGGATAAGCTCCTCTTCGTACCCCATTTGCTTCAAAACATGGCACGCGATCGCGGCAGATACATGTTCATGTCCATAATAAGAGTAGTATCCCCGGCTTTGCTTCCACACCTTGCAGAATGGCTTACCTGCATCATGAAACAGTGCTGCAAGCTGCATAGCCAGCATGTTGTCCCCTTCATAACATACACGCACATATTCAAGCACCGCATAGGTATGCTCAGACAGTGTTTTCGAATGATGCGGGTTCTGCTGGTCATACCCTACCATCAATTGAAAATGTGGGGATTTGGACAAGTATGCAAACATCTCGTCATGATCAGAATTGTCAGCCAGCAGCTGTTCCAGCTCCGACCGCGCAAGCAAAACTTCAGATGGTGCATGCACAATATGAATCTGTTGGAAGCCTTCGCCAATAACCGGAAACTCAAAATGCTTGGCAAACTTGGACAAAACAGCTTCGTCGATTTTGCGCTTTCTTGATTGTGCCCGCTGGATAGCGATATCATAGGGCGTGCTGCACACATGGCATTCAACCGGAAACTCCTTGAACCGCTTCAGAAACTTCAGTCTGCGGTCGCGGCTAACATTGGTTGCGTCAAACACAACATTGCGTCCTGAAGCCAATGCCTGCTCGATTTGGGCAAACGCTTCATCAAATACGAAATACGTATTTTTTTGCTTCGCCTCGTTTCCAAACAGCCTCTGACGAATGGAATCGGTTGCTACATGAATAGCCTTGTGCTGCTTGCAAAGCTCCTTGGCGTAGTGGCTTTTCCCGCTGCCCGGTATGCCAGCCAGCATGTGAATCGAACTCATCGATTTCTCACCTCCTTTCAAGCCGAAAACATGACAGCTGTACGCAGAGTCTATGATTGAATCGTTTGATGTGACCGATGGCAGAAGCATTCCAACGTATGATCATTCACCATGCCGACCGCCTGCATGAATGAATAACAAATCGTGCTCCCTACGAATGAAAAGCCGTCTTTCTTTAGCGTCTTGCTCATTCTATCGCTGATGGCGGTTGTAACCGGAACCTCCTTGATGGTTGCCCAATGGTTCACAATGGGCTGGTTATCTACGAAACCCCATATGTAATTGGAGAAGGAGCCGTAATCTTTCTGGACTTGCAAAAAGGCGCGTGCGTTTTTAACAACGCTTTGAATTTTCAATTTGTTGCGTACGATACCTGTATCATCAAGCAAGGATTGCAGTTTGCTCTCCGTATACTGAACGATTTTCTCCGCCTCGAATTGATCGAATGCTTCACGGTAGTTGTCTCTCTTCTGTAAAATTGTCCACCAACTGAGCCCTGCCTGCGCACCTTCCAAGCACAGCATTTCAAATAACTTGCGGTCGTCGTATATGGGAACCCCCCACTCTTTGTCATGATAGTCCACATATAAAGGCTCATTCTCTTTTACCCATGCGCAGCGTTTGCTCATCGTAGACCTTCCTTCTTTAATAAGAAATTTAACATATTGATTTTATTCGAAAAAAATCTAGCAAGTTCGAATACTTCCTCAGTGAAGAACAGGTATTCCATTTTGTCTGCAATCTTCATTGTCAAATCAGCTTAGTTCCCTGTGCCGTACGCCTACTACCAGCGCAGAGGCTCTTCATCCCGCCACAAAATCCAGCGGTCAACCTCTACAATATTCGCAGTACCGATACTGTAAGCACTTTTCTCTCCGCTCTTTAAATCTATGAGATGAAGCATACCTCCGTATGTACCTACCGCTAATCGAGATTCATCTGGCGAAGCGACAATACCGTATAATGTGCTGCCGACAAAATATCGCCAAATCTCCTTGCCTGTGCTGTCTATTTTGCGCAAATATCCATAGGCATCACCTAAAATATGCCCGTCTGACAATGCGGCAGCAGCATATACGCGCATCTCATCATTCATAAGCGGCCATTCGTATTCTGTCTCAGGTCGGTGCTGTCCAATGTTATCAAGCGGAACTTGTATCGTTGCCCCATTATAGAAATGACATGCATTGTACCAGACTGCACGGCTATCCTTAGCGAACAACGCATAATGAGGATAACTGGATTGCGGCTCGAACGTATGCACCGTTCCACTCGCAACATCTCGCAATAGATGCTCACTACACTGACTGCCGTACGCCAGCCAGCGTCCGTCAGGCGATACAGCGCCGTGAGCCATATCGATGTGTGTATCCTCGTAATCATATTCCTGTATATCAGCAAGCTCAGGATGCAGCAGCACAACATCATCTTTTTGGATCAAATAGATGCCGTAATCTGTAACGAGAATAAGCCGTGTTCCGTTGTCAAACGGAATCGCCTCCACAATGTGGTTTGCTGGATGCTCTGAGTCGGCAAGAGATTCCCAATCAGGCAGAATGGCTTTAATGCTTTGCTGAATGTCTTTCCAAGACCATGCGGCAATCTCTTCGCACTCTTCCAAGCTTGAGACTGTTCCCCGTTTTGTATGTATTCCATGTTCCGTTATAAGCGCAAAATCGTTTCCATCCGAAGAGCAGCCCACATGAACTAGGTTTGAAAGCTCTGTAATGCGATCCTGCTGGATGATAAATATGTTTCCGCCATTTGTACTAACAAGAACAGTTCCATCGTTCAAGCAGACAATGGGTTTAATAGCCTGCTGCTTTTCCTGAAAAGCGGATGTAATTGGCCACGATGCTGGCGGAATCTCCTGCCGCAGCCGTTCGGTATCGCCTGTCCGATTGGCAGCCCTTATCATATCAACGATTTCAGCCGCCATGCTCGAACGCTGATCTTCCCCAGGCTCTTGTTGTGCCTGCTCCCAGTTGCTTTCCATTCCGATGCGCACGAATTCATTAATTTCTGCGGCATATCGTTTGCCCTCCGCACGCCACTTCATCGCAATCTCTTCTTTTAACCAGCTCAATGTCGGATTCTCCCCTTGTGCATTGTATCTTTTGTGCCTGCCTTATCCAATAACCTCAACGACGTTGCCTTCTTGATCCTTAATTTCTGTTTTTTCGATCTGAACGACAATACCTTGCACAGACGCAAGTTCAATAACGCCTGCCTTCGGCTCCAGCTTAGCGTTTAGTTCAGCAGCCGTACAATCATCTACGAACAACTGAATTTCATCTTCTATCGTTTCATAAGAGGTATGATCGCTCGACTTTATCACGATTCGAACTTCTGATCCTACCAATGTGAGTTCTTTACGCTTTAGTACCCGACCCTGTATCAGCTTTCCGATAATAGCGGCTTGTTTCGCCCCGATAAGAAGCTTAGCCGGCTTCTTGCTCAGCCAGCCATTCTTTCCAGATTCCCATCCTAATTGCTGTACGAATAAGAATCCCGTATTCGAGCCTTCTTCCTGCATGCCGCGTTCGACAGCTTTTACAATTTCAGGTACGCGAAGAAGCGAATCCCGATCCAGATTCGTTATGTAAAAAGGCAAATGCGATTGGGAAGCGTTCAATAGGCCGAGTGTATTCCAAGCTTGCATAGCTTCAAGTTCATCTTTTGTTATCCCTACCATCTGGATGAACTCCATCCTGCCATTCGGGGTATCAATTGCAGGCAATTCGAGATCCTGCATGAAAGCTAGGGCCGTTAATTGTGTATCTGAACCTAAGCATATCGGGCCGTTGGCATCCAAATAATCGCCGGAGCGAAATACATTGCCGGAGTTGAATACGTATCTGCCCATATTTTGCAGCAGATTGAGCGCCCATGCGGGAGGTTCCTCTTCCTCGGGCTGCCTGGCAAGTCTGAACGTGAGCTCAAACCCGTAACCGCTATATGCAGCGTGATCTGATTCCTTATCATAAAGCTCTGAAAATCCATAGGTTATAAAATGCCAATGCGGGTATGGTGAATCCGCTTTGTATGCACTTATTCCGTCCAAAGGATCATCACCGCCCAATGCATACGGAATCATTGTTCCATAATGCTTTGGTTCTTGTTTGCCATAAATTTTTGCTAACGCATGATCAATTGCATCCCAACCGGCGGTGCTTGTCTCTTCGCTCATGTGGCGTCTCCTCCCGCGCTTTTCCATTTATGATGTAGCTATAACGAAAAAACAAATCTCAACTAAAGCGAAATTCTATCAATCTCCTACCTTGGTAATTATATCAACGATAGATGCAAAAATGAAATCTCGAAACTTTTTTTAATTTAGCCGTATTAATAATTGATTGCATAAAGCTTCTTGTAATAAAATAAGTAAGCTTAGTCAACAATTTCATTTAACTTATTCATGATCTTAGGAGGAAGCAATGGATCCCGAACCGGAACGAGAAACAGTATTAGAACTTATTAAGAAAGGAAACAAGTCTTCTGCAATTGCGATGATTGGCAATGCCTTTATTGCAGCTGCGAAAGGCGTAGGCGCTGCGATGAGCGGCAGTGGTGCGATGTTCGCATCTTCCATGCACTCATTGGCGGATAGTGTGAATCAAGGCTTCGTATTTGTCGGCAGCGTGCTATCTGAAAAGAAGCCTACTCGGCAATTCCCTACTGGGTTCGGTCGAGTCATTAATATTTTTTGCATGGTGGCCGTTATCGTCGTTACGATTATGGCCTATGAAACTGTGCGCGAAGGCTGGCATTTAATCCAGCATCCCGCGCAAACAAGCAGCAGTGCATTTTGGATCAATATCGCTGCATTGATTTTTAATCTTGCGGTTGACGGTGCAATCCTATTGAAAGCAATGAAGGAAATTACCAAGGAAGCTAGAGTTGAAACGCGCGGCTTGGGATTTATCCCGGCATCCTTTAAGCACGTTGGACGCTCTGCACCGCCTACCCGGTTGGTTTTTTACGAGGATTTAGTGGCGGTATCGGGTGCTCTTCTAGCCATGATTGCAGTAGTCATTACATCCATGACGGCATTCAAGGCGTTGGATGGCGTAGTAACGATTCTGATCGGCTTTTTAATGGTTGGTGTTGCTTTTCGCGTCGGGTATGACAACATGGTCGGACTTATCGGCGTGGCGGCTCCTCGCGATGTAGCTGAGAAGGTGGCGCTCATTATTCTTTCCGATCAGGATGTAACCGATATTAACGATCTGCGAATTACACAAGAAGGACGTTACTATCACGTAGATGCCATGATAGAAACGCGCAAGGGCTTATCATTAGCCGATGCTGACGATATCATATTCCGCGTTCAAGATAAACTAATTGCTGATCCCGATATTACGGACGTTGTAATCGGAATTATTGAAGACAACGGGGTAAGGGACTGGACGCCGGAAGCGTTGAACGAATTCGCATAATTTCACATAAAACAAGAGCGGCATGGCTCAAGATGATTCTTGATCCTGCCGCTCTTTTTAGTAAGCTAGATGTTAGCTAGAACGAATATCGCTGTAGATTGCTCTCCCTAACCGAAAACTTATCAGTTGCCATTACTTTCTCCAAGTCGAACGAGCGGCTTCTCTGTCGGAAGTCCTTCTTCCTTCCATCTGATGATGCCGCCCAGTAAATTCATAACATTCGAAAAGCCGTGCGCTTGCAGAATACTCGCTGCAATCGCGGAGCGCGCTCCTGTCCGGCATTGAACGAGGACTGGCTTATTAGACGGGACTTCTGGAATGCAAGCGGGCAGCGTGCCCAGTAGAATATGTTTCGCCCCGGGCAGATGCCCCTCCTCCCATTCTGCTGTTGAGCGCACATCCACTATTGTTACCTCATCCGCTCGAACCCTGCCCACGATATCGGAAGGCGTGACCTCCGTGTAGGATTGTAAATCAGACAATGCGGCCTCGCCTCGCTTGTTGCTCCACATCTCTGTCGTGTTTATTGTACCCGCTATGCGATCTATTCCGATTGACCGCAAGTCCCTTAATATATTTCTGAATTGATCAGTATCGCCTATCACGTATAGAGGGCGATCATCACGAACAAGCCAGCCGGCCCATGTCGTAAAGGAACGCTGATATGGAATGTTAATTGTCCCCTTCACATGCTTCGCTGCGAATGAGGAAGATGGACGAGTATCCAGTACAATGGCTCCATTTTCCGCAAGACGGGTTATAGCCGAGATTTCTCCTTCCATCTGTTGTGGCTCAGGAAGCTGATCGAGCAGTACTGCTCCGTCTCGATTCACATGCTTCATACGCGGAAAATAGGTAGGGGGCTCAGGCTGGCCCGCCAGTAAGGCGGTAATAAAAGATTGTTCCTCATCAAACGACAAGGCCCAATTGAAGCGCTTCTCATAACCGACCGTCGAAGACGGGATTGCGCCAAGAGCCTTGCCGCATGCGCTGCCGGCTCCATGTGACGGCCATACCTGTACATATTCAGGCAGAGTCTTGAAGCGTCGCAGAGAGCGGAACATTTGCCGTGCACCTTGCTCGGCCGTACCAGCCATTCCAACTGATTTCTCCAGCAGATCTGGGCGTCCGACATCTCCTACGAAGACGAAGTCGCCTGTGAAGATGCCCATTGGGCAATCGGCTCCCCCACCCTTATCTGTCACTAAATACGACACACTTTCCGGCGTATGTCCAGGCGTGTGCAGCACCTCAAAACTAATGTTGCCAATGTGAAATTTATAGCCGTCCTTAATAATTCGGTACTTGATCTTACCGCTTCCTGTATCGTCCACGTAGCTGTATGCCCAATCCGGGCCTCCCTCGCCGGACAAATAGAGCGTAGCTCCCTGCCTCACTCCCAATTCACGCGCACCCGACACAAAATCAGCATGAATGTGGGTTTCAGCAACTGCGACAATCGCTAACCCCTCGGCTCGTGCCGCAGTACAATACGGTTCAATATCCCGAGCAGGGTCGATTACGATAGCCTCTCCTGTTGCTTGACAGCCTACGAGATACGATGCATGAGCCAGTTTCTCATCATAAAAATAACGTAGCAGCATGAAACTGCCCCTCCCTTCTATTTTGATTCCTCTAAGCAATTCTCCTATAATCAATTCCCATTTAATCAATTTTCATATAATCAATTCTCGTATGTTCGCACGTTGTACTACTTGCTCACATCCGGCCTTTGAGCATGCCGTGCCAATACATTTTTGGAAGCAGGTCTTTCTTTAGCACGTACATGCTGTACCGTTCCTTCGATTGATCGAAGGGGAACGTTTCTCGCGGTGTCAATTGATAATCGAATTCCGCCAAAATGAGACGGTTATATCCCGTTACGAGCGGACAAGAGGTGTATCCGTCATAGCTGGCATCAAGCGGTTGTCCTGCCAGCCAATTGATAATGTTGCGCGCCGCTACAGGTGCTTGCTTGCGGATAGCCGCCCCAGTCTTGGAAGTCGGCAGATTGCTGCAATCTCCAAGGGCGAACACATTTTCAAACCGCACGTGCTGAAGAGAGTGCTTATCGACTTCTACCCAACCGCCCGGGCCTGAAAGTGGACTGTTCTGAATAAATGATGGGGCGGACATGGGCGGTACGACATGCAGCATGTCATATTTCATGGTCTCTTGTTCTTTTGTATCGACATGCTCAAATACAGCTTCTCGCTTGTCAGCACGGATCTCGATCAGGTTCATTTTGTATTTGGTCGTAATCCCCTTGCGCTCCACAACTCGATCAAGCGCGGCTGCATATTTAGGAACAGCAAATATCGAAGCGTTCCCGGAAGCAAAAATAATGTTGGTTTTAGTCCTGACTCCCATCTGACGAAAAGCATCGTCAGCCAAATACATAATTTTTTGTGGCGCTCCCCCGCATTTGATAGGGGTACTTGGCTGAGTGAATATTGCATTGCCGCCACGGAATTGATGAATGGATTCCCACGTGCTATCCACGTAACGATAATCGTAGTTGCTGCATACCCCTTCTTGTCCGATGCATTCCTTGAGCCCCTTAATATGATCCCAATTCACTTGAATGCCCGCTGTGACGACGAGCGCATCATATTTGATGACTGTTCCCTCAGCAGTGACGATTTGATTCTCACTCGGTTGAAATTGGGCGACCGCTTCCTGCAGCCAGTCTGCTCCCTTAGGGATAAGCGATTGCAAGCTGCGACTTGTTGTCTCCTTTTTAACGACACCCCCTCCGACCAATGTCCATAAGGGCTGGTAGTAATGATTCTTCTGCGGATCAATGATTACAATAGATCCTTGAAACGCTTTTGATTGCCGCAGCAATCGTGCCGCAACCGATAATCCGGCACTTCCAGCTCCAACAATAGCGATGGTGTAGTGAAGCTGTATAGGCATCACTTTCCCTCCCTCATTACAAGTTCTATTTACAATGAACACAAGAAAGTAATGTGTAAATGCCCAAATCGTTAAGAAATTGTTCGTAAGCGTATTCAGATATTGCACCAATGGTCAAAATATATGGCTTAAGGAGCATTGCTATGATAATGAAAAAAGCAATTCCACCTTCATTGGTCGTATCCCCGTCAAGTAGACGGTTGAAAAAGAGTTAATTTAAACGGCGATCGATTCCCGGTATTCTACCGGTGATCGGTTCCTAATTATTTCTGTAACCGATCTAGGTTATAATAGGCGACGCATTCGCGAACAAGATATTCGACCTTAGATTCTATATTTGGCTTGGCTAAGTGCAGATTTTCAGTTTTGAGATGCGAGAAAAATGATTCTATACACGCGTTATTCAAGGCGGTTTCCGCGTCTTGAGTGGCTGCTTATAAGGTTCTGACTCGTAAGTTGTTTGCATATGTTTTTGAAGTGTGTGAAACCCCTGTGCGCAGTGCAGTATGTATGCGGAAATAACCGTAGAGTGGGTGTAAACAGCAGACATGAAAAATCCCCTCCGGTCAACAATGATTAATCCATGATATCATGGATTAATTTTCCATCGCCTACTACAAGGGGATAATAACACATAATCGAAGATAGGAACTGCTTTTTCTTTAAACTTTCACAAATTATCCTAAAGTGTGTAACACAACAGAATTATGATTCTTCACACAACGTTGCTTCCCGTTGTTCTTGCTTGAAATGTCCGGGACGTGCTGCCAGCCCTTGTAGCTGCTTCGAAGCGAACACAATGAGCAGCATGACAAGCATAACAGCAAAAAATAGCCACATGACAGCATGTACTGACCATATATCCATCATTCTGCCGACAGCGATTGGCATGAGCGAACCGCCGAGTCCATTCGCTGCAAGCAATATGCTTGTTGTTCGCTCTGTCATACCAGGCAATGCTTTATTTGCATAAATAAGCATAATTGCGAACATGCCAGCCATGCCCAACCCTAGCAGGAAGCTAATTAGGTAGCCGACCCATGCGTGTGAGCTGAAAGGCATCAGCAGCAGTGCGAGCACACTAATGGTTGTGGACATCCATAAGAAGCGATAATAGGTTAGCTTCTCAGCAAGAATTCCGCACATTGCACGTCCTATAACCATAGCCAGCCAATATACCGTAACCGTTAATGTTGCATCAGAGGTTGCAACACCCCATCTCTCAATAAAAATGGATGGAAAGAAGTGAACAACAGACACCTCGCTCCCCCCATAGAGCATGAAGTATAATGTGCATAAAATAAGGAAAGGAATGGACTTCCTTGAGTAAGATTTACGTTTGGGTTCAGAGCCCTTATTTACTGTCCGCGTCAACATGGCATCGACATGGCCGAACGACATCCGCTGCCAAGCGATTGCAGTAAGAAGTGCACTTATGCCGAGCAGAAGGAAAGAGTAAGTCCATATCCCGCGTGCGATTAAGAAGCTTGCCACGAATGGTATCGTCAAGGCGCCGATGCCGAAAGTAACCTCCAGCTTGCTCATCGCGATGGCTTGCTTCTCTTTGACAGCGACAAGGATAATTGTACCGATGCCTGACTCCACAAGCCCCGCTCCCGCTCCCGCAAATCCAGCTAACAAAATAACGACTGGCCATGGCGGGAGGAAAAACAGCAGCAGCTCGGCGCTAATCATCAGCAATCCGATCATTACTCCCCGCTTTCGACTGAACCTTCGAGAAATAGCTGGCATACTGAGAACGCCGAGCAGCACGCCGACAAATTGGACAAATACGAGTATTCCGCCGTCCGTATAATTCAAGCCATAGTTCAGAAGCAGTTCAGGAAGAACTGCGCCCATCATGACAAGTGTTACCCCAGTTACTATGTACGATAGACATCCCATCCAAATCAATCTGTTAATCATGGTGCACCTCTTTTGTTAGCAATGATAATTTCAACGCCTATTTCATTTACATGACGCTGCCAATCCGTATCTGGCTCACGATCTGTGACGATAAAGTCTATATCTTCTAAGCCGGCAACACGATGGAACATCGTCTTGCCGAACTTGGAGTGGTCAGCAAGGATAATGACTTGGTCTGCGTTGCGAATCACTTGCCTAATGAGATACGTCTCTTCTTCAAAGTCGGTCGTCAGTCCATTCATAGACAATCCGCAAGTGCCAAGGAACGCCTTGTCGAAGTGATAATCGCTCAACATCTCTATCGCCCGCGATCCATAAATCATGCGTTGATTATTGTCCAGTAGACCGCCAAGCAGCTGAATACGAGCCAAATTCCTTTCTGCCAACATGCCGGCCATATCAATCGAATTGGTAACGATAACATTCCGCTTCGTCTTCATGTATTCTCCAACATATCTTACCGTCGTGGATGAATCCATATATATGTAATCGTCGTCATGAAGAAGACTTGCAGCAACGTGCCCGATCATCTGCTTAGACGTCGTCTCTTTCTGCAGACGCTGACCGTAATTTGGCATCTCCTTCGATATGGTAGGCAGGACGGCACCGCCCCGTGTTCGAATGATGCAGCCTCGTTCTTCGAGCTTGATTATGTCCCTTCGCGCAGTATCTCGCGATATAGACAGCAGTTCGCATACTTGTTCAACTTCAATGCGCTTGTTCCTCTTTAGGTGCTCTAAAATGGCAGCCAAGCGTTCTTCTTGAAACATGAACTCTCCCCTATCCCTTTAAGTAAAGTTAAGCATTGTTAAGTGATGTTAAGCGATATTTATGATTATAAGCAATAGCTGGCAGGTGTCAATAGGAGAAGCGACGCAGTTGAACGAACATAAAAAAGGAGTCCTGATAGCTCAGAACTCCTCGTCTCACTTGATTTAGGATGTAAGCTGCCACAAAGCTGGGGCGTTGGACGGTTCCCACCCTGGCAATGAAGTATGCGCTTGTCGGCATAAGTAAGTCTTTCCCGCATAAGTAAGTCCTTTATGAGTAAGTCTTTCCTGCATAAGTAACTCCGTCGTTGGCCTTATAGCAGTTTGGGTAATTAATCCACAAAAACAACCCGTAAAGGCTGAATCCTTTTAGGTTCAGGCTTTACGAGTTGAACATAGCGATAGTAGTACGTGACACGTACCACGTACCACAGTTTATTTCTGATTGCGAGAGAGCTCCTTACTAATCGGGTACGTTTTGAGCTTTTTGAGAATCGCTGTCCGATCGATTAGATGCCCATTCATGACGACCGCATGGATTTGAGTTGTGTTGCGAATATCTGCGAGCGGATTCGCGTCTAGCAGGACGAGATCGGCTAGCTTTCCTACCTCTACCGTGCCCTGCTTATCCTCATTTTCCAAATAGCGAGCCGGATTAATCGTGGCAGCCTGAAGGGCTTGCAGCGGACTTAGTCCCGCTTTGACTAGCAGTTGAAGTTCTTCATGTAGGCTAAAGCCGTAATATAGATTTGGCATCATGTAAGTAGAATCAGTGCCAGCCATAATCGGTACCCCAGCCTCATTCATTTTACGAACTAATTGCAAATTGTTATGTTCCAGTTCCTGATGGATAGCAGCCCCTCTTTTATCCTTGTGCCAATTTTCTATTAATGCTGCCCACTTCTTCTGAACAGCAGGTTCTAAGAAGCGCACTCTTTCATCAGGCACCTGCTTATTTAAGCTTGTCACCGTTACAAGTGTAGGAACCTGCCAAGTTTCGTTCCGTTTAAAGATCTCAAACAGCTTCCCGGCTTCTTTTGCATCATAATGCTTTGCAGCTTTATTTTCGTATTCAAGATACAACAACTGATCGTTATTAATAATACCCGCTTCTGTTTTCTTAACAAGGCTGTTGAAAATACCTGATTTCTTTGATGCTGTAGCAATATGCATCCCATGCAAATGCTCGAAGCTTCTCATACCGTCGTTAGAAGCTTCATCTGCACGTACAGTAAATGGTAAATGACCACTAACCGGAAGTTGCAGCTTCTTTGCTTCCTCCATAGCCACAGCATAAAGTTCTTTAGGTATGTGGGAGTACATTTTAATTTGATCGATCTTATATGTCTTCAACTGTTGTACAGCTTTACGAACCGCTGCTTTATTTTTTAAACTATAGTGATGCGAAGGAACCTCATTATTTGGTGATAGATTAATAACTTTACCAGAATGTACAATGCGCGGAGTCACGATTTCCTGATTATTCATGCTGCGCGTCACTTGAACATGGTGGAGGCTGGAGCCCATCTCCCTAACACCTGTCACTCCGTTTGCTAAAAAATGAGGGACTGCATTATCCATGTAATTTTCCATATGGACGTGCATATCCCATAAACCAGGGATAAGATATTTCCCATTTGCTTTGATCACACGCGCATCGTTAGGAACATCAACGTCAACCGTATCAGCTACTGCTGTAATTTGGTTGCCCTGAATGACAACCGACTGATTTGGTTTCAGCTTGCCTGTCTTCACATCCACAATGGTGACGTCCTGCACAAGTAAACAATTCTTATTACTTGGATTTGGTGGTTCTATTAAGGAAAAGGCAGGCTGGGCCAACATTCCCGATAGAACGATTACAATCAACATGATGACACTGTTCTTAAACAATTACAATCACCCTTTCCTCTAATGTGTAGCACATCAATCAGATGGCTCTCAGGATGAATATACTTGTTCATTGTCATACGGCATAGTGACGAAATGTCATATGATATTTCATCGTATTACGCTATCTCGTTTCCACCATTTTGAGTTAAATTTTACCCTTTGGAAGCGACGGAGTTAGTGCATCCAGATACGAGCGGTGACTATTGGAGAACTCGAAGTTATTGAACTTATCCCAGTTTACTGACCAGGTCATCAGTCCGCGGAAATTCGGATATCCCGTTGAACTGCCGCGCGTTGTGTAGCTGGGCAATTGCACGCCCTTAATAAGCGCATCAAGAGCCTTTTGTACCTCTGCAACTGTAGTGAAGCCGCCTCCTGCATTTGCATTAGCAGGCAATCCAAGCACGATCTGATCCTGGCGCAGCGCTGGGAAGAAGTTGTTTGGATTTTTGGCAACCGGGAACCCAGTTAAGAGCATGTCGGCCATCGCAACATGGAAGTCGGCATTTCCCATCGTATGATACTGATCATCCAGGCCTGTAATTGGGCCAGAGTTGTAGTTCTGTACCTGAAGCCAATCCAGAATATCGCGTGTTGCATAGATGACAGGCAGATATGCTCCTGCACGACTGTCGCAGCTAATGCAGCTTCCGCCATAAAAAGCATATCCGAGCTGTACGAAGAAGGTTTCGGGCGCCATTGTAAGATAGAAGTTATCGGTTCCAAAGTGGTTATTAATTGTACGGAGAGCTGCAATGAGGTTGACGATAACTGGAGTGGTGGGATTTTTGAAATCACTGTCGCCAGCGTTCAAATAGAGGGAATGTCCTTCGAAGTCCACATCAAGTCCGTTGAAGCCATATTTCTCAATGATCCCAATAACCGAATTGACGAAATTATCTCGGGCTCCGGCGTTTGGGAGTTGAACCTGCCCATTCTGGCCCCCGATGGAGATAATGACTTTCTTGCCTTGGCTCTGCAAGTAAGCGACATCAGCCTTGAAGTCGGCATCCGAATAATTGTAAGGCGTGAAGCCGATTGTACCATTCGTGACGCCAGAGGTTGGTTCTGCGAAGGAGACGTTAATGACATCGAACTTAGGAGATACGTCACGGAGCTTGATGAACCCGGAGCCATTATCGAAGTTGTGCCAGTAGCCTACAATCGTCTTGCTGGATACGGCAGCTTGAGCTTGCGGCGCCCAGAGTACCATGCCTTGCAGGAGCAACAATGCTAGAGCAGCATGTAAGACAATCATCCATTTTCTGTGGGATGAATTCCCTGTGCGTAACATACGTAATCATCCTCCTATAATCCATAATGATATAGCTTGCAAGTTGTTGATAAAAGATTCGGTTATCCCTCCTATTTCATGACCGGACTTATGACACAACACCTGCATGAGCATCTACAAGGCTCTGTGCGGCTCAGCCTTACAACATCATTATCTAGAAAAGAGGGGCTGATCATAAGGGATAAATTGCAATAAAAGAGGGAGAAATCCCTCTATATGCAAAAATGAGACAGGGCCGATCTCTTCCCCATGATTTCATGGTTCGTAGTGCCGACCCTGTCTATTTATCTTTTCGATTGCGGAATTGGGATCGTAACCTCAAGATTTTTCCAATACGTTCGATCTCCATAATCTTTCTTATCGGTTCGTTTCATACTAAAGTGCTTGTTACTTATTGTAAAGTTATAAGGTTTGATTGTGATCGATTTCGATTTCATCCCTACCGGCGCATACCAATCATTAAGGTGATACTCGGTTTTTGGTAGAGCAGGCGTATAGATGAGTTTGGATGGGCTTAGTACACGCCCTTGATCATCCACTATCTCATAGTACATTCTGCTTGCATGATGATCCCCCGATTGTTCCGAAGAGGCCGGAACAGGGCCCATGCTGTCCAGCACTAGACGAGTGGATACAGGAGAGATGTCAAGCTGCTTGACCGTATACGAGAACTTGCCGTCTGACTTGGTCACATTCGGCTTCAGAATAATAGCTCTGTTCTCAACCTTCACTGGAATTTTAAATTCATACGTTTCCTTGATCTGTGTTACTGTCGTTCGAACAGTCAGCTCAAATTCATCCGGCAATGTCGCGACATGCCTGAATTCCAATTTATAGATCGGCTTGTGTGTATCATCCATCATATAATTTTGAAGATGGCCAGAGGATTTGATAGGCTCACCGTTGATTAGAACTTTCGGGTCTCGAACATATCCCTTGGTCTGTTTTTCAACAGGAGTAGCGAAGGCTTCCACGATATGATCGTTTACCCCTTTGTATTTTTTAACGATCTTTTTCATTTCCTCTTCCGATATACCCTCAAAATATGGAGAACCAATATACTCAGGCAAATTTTTGCCCTCACGCTCAATACGAATGGACAAGCGCGTGCCGTCAAATAATACTTCACTCACCCTTAACGTGACTCCATCATGCGTAATGCTGATGTTTGGCGTTGATATAATTCCTCGTTCAATCGCAGCAAGAACTGCATCTTCACTCGTCTCGGAAAAAAGCAGCCCGATTACCGGGACTTTTTTCAAAGCTTCCGCCATTGATGGAGATATATACCCGACTCCAATGAGTCCTGTGCCGATAATTGCAGCAGCAGAAGCAATGAATAGTGATCTCTTTATCCAGTTGGGCTTATCCTTAAATTTTTGCTTTCCTGCGGTTTCCCTTTGTTCAATTATATTCATAATTTCATCGCTTCGGCTGTTGGTCAGCGACGAGTCTCTGATCATGTTTTCGATAGCATCTATTTCAGCGTATTTATTTTGATGGGACATAGGTTCCATGGGCATTATCTCCTTTTTGACAAGTACGTTCCATCAGCTTCGTACGTAATCGCTCATATTTCTTGCGTATTGTGGCAGACTTGATACCCATAATTTCACTAATTTCCTCAAAGGTGTACTGCTCCACCGCCTTAAGCAGCAAAATATGCCGCTCTTCAGCCGTCAGATAGGTCAGCAGTTCACTGACTAGCGTTTCATGTTGGGAGAATTGCCGCTCCGATTCCCGTTCTTTACACTGTTCAATCATGCGAAACCATCGGCTTCTTTTCTTCTTCACATTCACTAAATGGTGATAAGCTACCTTATAAAGCCAAGCGGAGAAGGATGCTTGCCTCTTGTATTGATGCAGATTATCAAAGGCACGGATAAAAATCTCTTGTACGGCATCTTCCGTCTCGGCATGATTTTTTAAAATATAATAGCAATATGTATACATCGGTCGTTCATATTGGTCAAGTATCTTTCTATACGCCTGTTTATCTCCTGCTTGGACTTGTATGATAACTGCTTCTATATCTATACAATTTGCTTCTAATCCCTCGGCAGTAATGGACTGCAAGAGCTCAGCCCCTTTCAAACTTCATTTTTTTAATGTCTACAATTAGGACAAGCCATTTCATGGCATGAATTTTAGGCAATGTAAATTTGGAAGAGCAGAGCAAACACATAGAGAGGGTCGCCCCCTCGCCATGATTTCATGGAGTCGAGAAACTTCCCTCTACATAAAAATTAATCCTGAATGGGAATGGTGAGTTCAAGATCTTTCAAGTATGTTCGATCCCCTTGACTCGTTTTGCTTAACCCCTTCACGATGAATCCTTTGTTGTAAATTGTAAGCGTGAACGGCTTAATCGTGATGGACTTCGGTATACCTTCAACAGGCAGGTATAGTTCATCAACATGATATTCGGTTTTGGGCTTTGCATGAACATAACCGAAGATTCGCGGCTCAATGACGCGTCCCTGGTCATCTAGCATCTCATAATAGACATGGCTGGCGTGATATTTGCCGGTTTGCTCCGGCGTTGCCGGAACAGGGCCTTTACTATCCAGAACGAGCCTAGTGGACACAGGCGAAAAGTCGAGCTGCTTGACCGTGTAAGAGAATTTGCCATCGGATTTCGTCATATTCGGCTTGAATACAATGGATTTATTCTCAACCTTCACCGGAACCTTGAATTCGAACGTTTCCTTCACTCCGGTGACATTCAGTTTCATGCTCAGCTCAAACTCATCGGGCAAATTCAGACCCTCCGTATATTCGATACGATAAGCAACATCCTCTAAAGGATAGTCTCCAAAACTGGCTGATCCGTATTGAAAAGGCTGTCCATTTACAAGAATAATGGGAAGCGTGATATACCCCTTTTCCTTTTCTTCCTCAGGCGTCTTTTTTAATTTCTCTCGTTTATTCCCTTTTAATTGCTGAGTATCATTATCCATAATATATGAACTGATGGTGCTTTGGGGCAAATTATCCCCCTTGCGCTCGATAAGAATCGACAAACGAGTGCCATCGTACAGAACCTCAGCCAATTTCAAGGTAATTCCATCGTGAGTCACGCTCAGATTAGGCTGTGTTACAATACCGCGGTCAAACGCCAGTTGTGCAGATTCCTCGCTTATATCCGCAAATAATTGTCCGATCATAGGTACTTTTTTCAGGGCTTCTGCCATTGCCGGTGATACATACCCCATAGCGATGATTCCCGCTCCCAATACTAACGTAATAGAAGCAACTAAAACAGTTTTCTTCCATACATTCGGCTTACGCGAAAATTTTTGTGTTCTTGACCAGCCTTCTTGTTCAATGTGATTCATAATTTCATCGCTTCGGCTATTAGGCAGCGACGAATCACGAATCATTTGCTCGATTCCATCCATTTCAGCGTAATCCGTGCGCTGCATATGCTCCATGGACCTTCTCTCCTTTTTTACAAATGCGATCCATTAATTTTGCGCGTAATCGCTCATACTTTTTGCGTACAGTAGCAGACTTAAGGCCCATAATTTCACTAATTTCCTCAAAGGTATACTGTTCTACTGCCTTTAAAAGCAAAATATGCCTCTCTTCAGCAGTGAGATAGGTCAATAGTTGACTGACTATCGTTTCATGCTGGGAAAAGGCAATCTCAAAATGCTCATTCTGCTTCTCAACCTGCTTAATTAGATTGAGCCATCGGATCTTCTTTTTCTTTAAATTGATCAAATGGTGATAGGCGACTTTATAAAGCCAGGCGGAAAAGGAAACCCGCCTATTATATTGATATAAATTTTCATAGGCACGGATAAATATTTCCTGAACGGCATCTTCTGTTTCTGCATGATTTTTTAAAATATAGTAACAGTATGTATACATCTGACGTTCGTAATGTTGCAGAATTACTCTGTATGCCTGCTTATCACCGGATTGTACCTGCGCTACAACCTCTTCAATATTCATAGGTTTCACAACTCGTTCCCCAGAGATGTCGGATTGCAAGAGCTTAACTCCTTTCATGTTGACTTATTATATATAACAATCGGAACAGGCGGTTTTGTGACAGGCATTCTAAATTTTTTTTATTTAGGCAAAGTAAAAAGACATTTACCGCAATCATCATCTGATGATATGCGAGTAAATGCCTGTTAATAGGGCAGTTCCAGTCAAAGCCTTCGCCGTTCTAGAACTCCCCTGCTTTTCACTGTATTATCGATTGATCGGTATCGTAATTTGTAAATCCTTCAAATAGGTTCTCTTTCCTTCACTGCCCTTCATTTTTGCTCCGAGAATGCTCCAATCCTTGCTATTCACCGTATACGTATATGGTTTAATCGTGATGGATGTCACCTTGTCGTCAATCGGATAGTAGAATTCATCAACATGGTACTTGGTTTCCGGTTTTTTATTCAAAAAACCAATCGTTTCTTGATTTATTTCCTTCCCTTTGTTGTCGACAAGCTCATAATAGACCTTGCTTGCATGATACTTCCCGGATTGCTCGGCAGAAGCAGGAACAGGCCCTTGGCTGTCAAGGATAAGTCGGGTAGATAACGGCGACAGTACAAGCTGCTTGACGGTATAGCTGAACTGCCCGGACGTTTTAGTTGCTTCGGGCTTCACGACGAGCGGCTTGCTTTTCAACTCGATAGGCATCTTGAATTCAAATGGTTCACTAACCTTTGTAACTTCAGCCGTAATCGCAAGCTCGAATTTTTCGGGCGCTTTGACACCTTTTGCGTAATAATAAAATTCATCTTTAGGATCAGAGAAACTGCCAGTGGTCGATGTTATCGGCTGTCCATCGACTAAAACCTTCGTCCCCCATTTTATGTAGCCCTTTAGCTGATCCTTCTCAGGAACGACATTTTTTTTGATATGCTCATTATTTGGATTTTTCTTTAGATCATCCATGCTGTAATATGGGGACAAGGTACGTTCCAGATTCGCTCCTTCTCGCTTAATTAAGAAGGCCAATGTTGAACCGTCGTACATAACCTCGGCCAAATTCAAGGTAATTCCGTCATGAGTGACACTTAAATTAGGCTTGTACAAGTAACCCTGTTCGATTGCAGTCTTTTCATTGATGCGGTTGTCTAGTTTCGATGCTGCCGCTGCGGGCATACTGGATCCGAATGCACCTACGCCAAGCAGTGCTGCCACGGATAAGGCGACGATTGCCGTTTTTTTGAATGGTTTCATTTCTATCAATCTTCCCTTCTAATTGTAAATCATTTTTGTGTTATCGTTTGATTGGAATTGTGAGCTCCAAGTCTTTCAAATAGGTTTTCTTATTCGTCATTTTCCCGTTGCTCCCCTTTTCTTCGAGGATAGCCCAGTTTTTGCTGTTAATCGTATACGTATATGGCTTGATCGTGATAGATGTCGCCTTATCGTCCATCGGGTAGTAGAATTTATCGATATGATACTTGGTTTCCGGCTTTTTATTGAAAAACCCAATCATTTCAGGCGCGATCTCGTTGCCATTGTTGTCTAATAACTCATAATAAACCGGACTTGCATGGTACTTCCCGGATTGTTCGGCAGAAGCAGGAACCGGCCCTTGGCTGTCAAGGATAAGTCGGGTAGAGAACGGCGACAGCACAAGCTGCTTGACGGTATAGCTGAACTTCCCGGAAGTTTTCGATGCATCAGGCTTCACGACGAGCGGCTTGCTTTTCAACTTCACTGGCACCTTAAAATCAAAAGCTTCCTTCACTTTCGTCACTTCGGCCTTAATCGAAAGCTCGAATTCGTCAGGGAGCTTCACACCTTTTGCAAAATATTGCAGACTCTTGTTTGCTCCATTTGCATCAGAGCTGCTGAAGGCAATTGGTTTGCCATCGGCAAGCACCTCACAATCTGGCTTGATGTAGCCTTTGATTTTCTCTTTCTCCGGGTCGGAGGTAAAGGGAAAATCCAGATTCGCCCCTTCTGGACGCAATGCGAAGGATAATGTTGATCCATCGTAACGAACGTCGGTCAAAGTTAAGGTAATCCCGTCATGCTTGACACTCAAATTAGGCTTGTAAAGGTAGCCTTGCTCGATAGCAGCTTTTTCATTGAAGCCATCTATCCTCGGTGCTGCCGTTGCGGGTATGCTGGAGCCGATTGTTCCTATGCCAAGAAGTACTGCTGTAGAAGTGACAATGATGGATTTTTTGATCAAACTAAGCTTGTCATTCGATTGATGATTTCCCTCTTTACGGATCATTCTGTTTCACTACTCCAATCTCTCTTGTTTTATAACTGCTGTTTCTACTCTATATAACAATTTCAAATCGGCTATTTGTGACAGGATATAACAATTACAGACGAATATTTTGTGACAGGGGACCTTACTATTATACGAACTGTAAATCTGGCCACAAAAAAACGAGCCCAATCAGCTCGTTCTTTGTCCATATTCGTCTTTTACTAATCCATAGAATGCTAAATCGTGATATTGCCCGAATCGACACATATGTTGCTTGAGTGTTTCTTCATAGTTGAGTCCAATCTTCTCCACGATCCAGGATTGGAGGTGTATGCTTCAGCGAATATTTTTTGAAGTTTAAGCTGTTCGAACCCATAAGGTAGAGTCGCTTGAGCCGCCTCTGTACCATATCCTTTGCCCCAGTATGGCTTACCAATCCAGTATGCTAGTTCTCTTCGGTTATGAAATGCTAAGATGTTGTATTCAGGGCATCGTGTACAACCCATGACTTTTATCTGATGATACCGCTTAGCAGCAGCTTTTTATTGTTCTATAGGTTGATCTATCTTTATTTAGATATGCTGAACAGCAAGGTTCTCTGCTTGTATGAAAATAAGGATATCGTCTCCCGGATTGCAAATGGATAAGTAGGCGGAAGTGAGCTCGTTGTTGTGTTCCATCTTTCTTTGATTAGACGCGGCTTCATTGTAATCGATTACGATACTCGGCTGTTGAGAAGTGGGTTCTGAATCAATGCCGATTGGATAATAGCCAGGTTGGAGAGGCGACAAGAGCTGCAAATACTTGTTGAATGGCAGTTCGCATGCTTCATAGGTTTCGAGCAAATGCAGCATGGTGATGCGTTTGGTCAGGATGTGCTCGCGGTAAGCCTTCTCATCTAGCATTGCTTCTAACTCTCGCTTGTGCGGCGGACATCGCGTATAAGCCGCTAATTCCCGAAGCTGTGCAGGTGTTGCAGGCTCTTGTAATTGAACACAGTAGCGAAGCAGATCTTGTATAGAGACGGATCGGTCTAGTGGAAAATGGTCAGCCTCATTATGTCCGTTCGCAGTTACGAAAAGTTGGTCATTTTCTTGCAGTTGGAACCGCCTTACCACTCGCTCGACAATCGCTGGGCTGTTGACCGGAAGCACGCCGAGCAAATCCCCTTTCTTGTATATGATTCCGTGTGGCAGCGCAACCTCGATCTGTCTCGTGCACGTCTTGTAGCTTGTCATATGCAGTACTCGATTATGTTGTACGACAGCTAAGAACGCGTCATGCTTTCGAACAAGCGGGATCGCTGATAGTCTGCTTACAACTTGAACGTGAATCGCGCTTTGTGTTTGATCCCTATCATCCGACGAATTGTCCTCTTCAAAGCCGAGAGTCTGCTTTACATTGACCCACATCGTATCTTTCCATGTATGAACCAGCTGCTCGAACTCCCCTCCTGCATCTGCCTCGCCTCGCTGTACAAGCCTCTTGCCGCCTGCTCGTTCCAACTGCTCGTCGATAAATTTCGGTACACTTTGGTACGTATTCGCCCAATTGCGATCCCCACACCCCAATACCGCATACTGCACACCTTCGAGTTCTCCAGGCTGCGTCTCCTCCAGCCATTTTACAAACGCTGCTCCATTTTTCGGCGGTCTTCCGTTATAGGATGCGGTCACAATAAGAACAGCACCCTCCTTCGGCAGTCTGCCAACATAATCATGGAGCGGAGCTGCCTCACTTCGGAATCCGTAAAGGCGAGCTTGATTGACGAGCTGATGTGCAAGCCCTTCTGCCGTTCCTAAGTTCGAGCCGTATAAGACAAGCAGCGGTGTAAGATGGGCAGAATTTATTAGAGCACGATCATCAGGTGCTGATTCATCTTTATTCGTTGAACTGTGTTGTTCCGCCTCATTCTGTACAATAGCAGCTGCACCCGTCGTCATACTCGCGACCTGCTTATGATCACGCAACTGTACGCGCATTTGAAAATCTCCCGGCTTCAAAGTTAAGGTCTGCTTCACATTCAATTGGTAATTTAAATGGTCGATCAAGTTGAAATGTTGGAGGATCATACCGAGAACTAACATCGCTTCGTATAGGGCAAACTGCATGCCGATACAGGCTCGCTCGCCGTTGCCGAACGGCTTGTAGGCATGATTCGGTACCTTGGCAGGATCCGCGAATCGCTCGGGACGGAATTCATCGGCATCCTCTCCCCATGCCTCCTTGTCACGATGCAGTTGTGGAAGGAGCACGCTGACATTGTCCCCTTCGCGCACCTGATACTTGCCGCCGATAACGGTGTCCTCCTTCGCATAGAGGTCAAATCCCGGTGCAGTCGGCCATAAGCGGAGCGATTCATTCAGTATCATACGGATATACTTCAGTTGAAGCACTTGTTGATAGGTCGGGAGCGGGCTTACCAGTACCTGTTCCACTTCTTCATAGGCTTTTTTCAATGCTTGTGGATGCTTGAGTAAAAAGTAAAGCGCGAAGGATAAGAGGCCGCTCGTCGTTTCATGGCCGGCAATAAGGAAGGTAATGATCTGATACCGGATGTTTTCATCATCGAGCCCCTCTCCTGTGTCAGGGTCTATCCCGTTCAACATGCGAGAGAGCAAATCAGTTTCCCCTTGATTTCCTTGTGCTTTCCGTTCCTCAATGATTTTGTCGACTAATGTAAACATGGTATCGATATCCGATTGAAATTGTCGTTTTGTTTTGACCATGAAGAAGTTTTGAATCTTCAGGCGGGAGCTTTTTTGCATTGCTTCATTCAGCGCCCGCACCATGCTAACGATAAAGGGGCTGTGATCTTGCCGATAGAAGCTGTTGAATCGATAATTAAAACCGCATATTCCAATCGTATCGAGGGTGAGACGGGTCATGTCGTCAGGCACATCAATGCTTTCGTTCGGATTGAGGCGCGCCCACTTTTGGATCAACTGAAGCGCAATATCAAGCATCATGGGATGATAATCCTTCATGGCCTGCTTGCTGAACGTTGGCAGCAAAATATTGTGGGCTTTTCTCCAATTCGGCTCAGTCGTATGACTAGTAAATAACCCGTCTCCACTGAACGCCCTCACGAAGAGCAGATCATTGTACACATTCTTATCGAATCGGGTAATGTCGCAAACTTCCGCTACAAGCTTATGACCGGACACGACCAGACTCGTGAATCCGGGGAGCCTTAGCCGATATATTGGGCCGTATTGCTCTGCGAGCTTGCAGAGGGATAGCGTTGGCTGGTCGCTGTCCATAAGGGGCAAGTGGCCAAGCGGTCCATACGATTTTGGTTCAGGAATGAGTCCTGCTTCTCTCATATACAACATCCTCTCAAATGGATTGATACAAGATACCCATTGTCTATTTCCGCAAGTAAGTAGGAAGGTAGCGTTTCAGGGGGCAAAGTGGACAGTTACATGGAGGCTTATGCGTTCACGCCGTTGTACAGTGTGTCCACAACTAGTTTTGCTGCGCCATTTTTGGCGATATTTCCTTGATGCACTTGCTGCCAAGCAAGGATGAGAAGTGAGTACAGCACATTGACAATCCAATCCGTGCTCATATCCTGACGCAGTTGTCCCTTATGTTGAAGTTGTTCGATGGATTGTCGTAAGCGCCGCAATATTTGCTCTTCTGCGGCAACCATCTCCTCATTGTAATACAGTGATGCATCTTGGGTCAGAAAGTGAATTTTGTCCCCTAATGGGATTAGCGCATCCACGAGCTGGGGAATGTACGCTTCATTGTTACTTTGCAAGCGCTCAAGCTGATCCATGGTCTCACCGACGACCTTAACGGCACGCAGACCGAGCTGGAGCATAAGCTGCTCTCTACTCTCGATATAACGGTGCAGTGTCGCGATGCCAATACCTGCATATTCGGCAATGTCATTCAACGAAGCAGTAGGCTTTTCGACTAAGATCTCTGTTGCCGCATCCAGAATCATATGGAGCTTCGCTTCTTTCGATGATCGCGTTTTGTTCATAGCAGTATCCTCATTTGTAGGATTTAAATTATAATGATAGATCTTTCTATCATTTGATATAATTTTAGATCATTTATTACGATATTTCAACACCTTTATCCAATTTTTACATTACAGGTTGCAAAATAAAAAAACGGGCATATTCGCCCGCTTTTATTATCACTTATTGTAATTAAGTTCGTTGGATAGCAATTGAAGAGAGTAGCGCTGGCCCAACTCCTGCCGCACCTCGATAGGCGAATCGAAAAATTCGCTTAGATGCGCTGAGGTTAGTTGATCGGCCGTATTGCCTGATGAAAATACAGTTCCTTGCTTAATAAGCAGCGTTTTGTTAAAGCAGGGCATAATCTCTTCGACATGATGCGTAACATAGATGAGCGTCGGAGCATCAGGCTCGCGTGCAATTGCTTGAATCATGTGGAGAAGATGATCACGAGCGAAGATATCGAGTCCCGTGCATGGTTCATCGAGGATGAGAAGCTTCGGTGAAGCCATCAGCGCTCGCCCTATGAGCACGCGCTGCCGCTCACCCTGCGATAATGTATCATAGGTGCGGTCAAGCAGCCGCTCGCACCCGAGCAGCCGGATTAAGGATAATGCCTTGTCCTCGTCAGCCTGCTCGATGTTCTCGTATATGCCGATCGAGGCGAATTTTCCGCTTAGTACGATCTTCTGCACCGTATCATGCCCATATAGCTTCTGCTGCAAAGAGGTGCTGACCCAACCGATTTGCTTGCGCAATTCACGCAGGTCGAACGTGCCGAATTGCTTTCCAAGGACAGAAACGCTCCCTGAAGTCGGCCAGATATAGCCGTTAATCATATTCAATAAGGTTGTTTTCCCTGAACCGTTAAGCCCAAGGAGGCACCAATGCTCACCTGGGTTTACCTTCCAGGATACCTGATCCAGAATCATCTTCTTGTCCCTCTTCCAGGCAACATCGCGAACATCTATAACCATAACTTCTCTCCTCTCCTATGTGTATCCGACAGTTATTTATTGCCTCTGCGGCCCTGTTGGGGCTCCAGATTAGCCATCGACAAGCGAACGGCTGTATCAGCGTCTCTGTTCGCAATCGCCTGCAGCAATTGATCATGCAGCTCCGATCGATCCTCATAATGCTGCGTGTCTACAATGAGATGGCTCAATTCACCGCGAAGCGCACTACAGAAGGCGCGGTACAGGTCAATTAGCACAGGATTGTGGCACGCCTCTGCAATTGAACAGTGGAATTCCACATCATGGTCTACATAGGCAGCGTAATTGCCAACCACCAGTGCCTTCTTTCGCTCTTCAAGAAGCTGCTTCATCCGCTCAAGCTCCTTGTCCGTGCGCCGCTCTGAGGCCAAACGCGCTGCCAGAGCATCCATCATGCTTCTTACTTCGGTAATGTGTGCGGTCTCCGCTCTAAGCAGACGCTGCTCCAACGAGTCAGAATCAGAGGGGCGTGAACGAACATACGTCCCGTCCCCTTGTCGAACTTCCAGCACACCGGCATGCACCAGAATCTTGACGGCTTCACGGATCGTCGAACGTCCTACGCCGAACATGTCCATCAGCTCCGGCTCGGTCGGCATGCGATCGCCAGGGCGATAGTGGTGGTTAAGCGCATCGTGCAGCTGTTCAAGCACTTGATCCACCAGTTTGCGGCGAGGGACGGCAGAAAACTTGGGTGCATTCAAATTCATCTGATCATCTCCTGTTATAGAGGAGTATATTCCTTTTTTTACAAATGTCAACGATAAATGAATATTGAATATGACCAAAATGTATAAAAAAAAACCGTGCAAGGCACGGTTGTGTATATCTTTTCGATTAAGCATTCGTATCCTGCATTGCAGGAATATCGATTTCCTTTACGCAGGCTGCTTTGGATAAGCCAATTATGCATGTAACCAGTGAAATGATGTCTTGTACGGGAATGCGGCTGCTGTCATAGGCTTTAAGCGCCTTCTCAGCTCCCTCTTCATAAGGAATTTCTGCGGCCAGTTCACCCGGATTAACGCAGGTAACGGCAATTTGGTCTTTACGAACATGCTCGCGCAGAGCATTTGCAATCCCGCGCAATCCAAATTTAGAAGCAACGAACGACACCTGTGAATTGTTAGTATGTTCTAATCCAGCTGTGGAGCCAATGAAAATGATTTTGCCTGCATCCGATTTTCGAAGGTTCGGCAGCAACGCTTGAATGCAAGTAATGGTTGACGTGATATTTACTTGAATAATGTTAGCGATATCCGCAGGTTCATCTTGTTCAAAATTGTAGTCGTCCTCAAACCCGTTCTGTTCCCATATCCCTACGTTATAAATCAATACATCTATGGCTGCATCCCCAATCGAATGCGCTATACTCGAGGCTGCTTCCTGCTGAGACAAATCCGCTTTCACCCATATTCGCTTCACCCCGTCGTCCACATCCAAGCTGTTCGGGCGATTGCGGGACACCACCCATACTTGATCCCCCTGTTGAGGCAAGCCTCTCACGAATGCGTCTCCTAATCCTTTACTTGCTCCGAAAATGATGAAGTTTTTCATTGTCCCCTTCTCCTTCCCATTTTTATTTCCTTTGGTATGACGGAAAATCGAATCGTGTTGCTAGCTGCTGCGCGAGTTGTGTTAACTGACGCATGCCCTCGCGTATTTGGATTTCGTTCATTAACGAATAACTGAGCCTCACCCAGGACTGATAGCCGTTATTGGGATCACAGATATGCCCGGGAACAAAGGAAAGCGAGTGCTGAAGGCTTTCTTGCAGCAGCATGCTCGCAGATATATGATTCGGCAAACGGAGCCATATGTTCAATCCGCCTTGCGGAGTTGTCCATTGCCAATCGATCGAAGCAGCCGCCAGTTCTTCCTCCATTACGTCTCTGCGAATTTGCAGCGCGGTTCTCAATTTTTTTAGATGCTGCTGCATGCGCTCAGATTGAAAATAATGCAGGAATATCTTTTGTGTGACGAGCGGAGTCCCGTTGTCAGCCAGTGATTTGGCCGCAATTAACGGCTCAATCATCGATTTGCGGGCGAATACGGCACAGATGCGAAGTCCTGGAGCGACGTACTTGCTAAAGCTGCGCAAATAGACAACCCAGCCATCTGTATCATACATGAATAATGGCTGCGGCGGTCGTTCATGAAAATACATGTCATGAAATGCATCATCCTCAACAAGGACGCACCGATAACGTTCGGCTAATTCCACGAGCTGTTTGCGTTGGGACGCGGGAAGTATATATCCAGTTGGATTGTGGAACGTCGGATTCATATAGAACATCCTTGGACGATGCTGCTTCATCAGCCGTTCTATCGCTTCTAAGTCATAGCCTTCCGGCGTGAATTCAACTGGAATCAATCTCGCGCCTTGTCCTCGGAGGATGTCAATAGCAGCACTGTATGTCGGGCGCTCGACCAATACAGCATCAAGCGGCCGGATTAGAATTCGCGAGAGCAGATCAATTGCCTGCTGCGCCCCAGTCGTAATCACAATTTCGCCATTGTTCAGCTCTACTCGGTTGCTGCGCTTGAAGTATTGACATAATAGATCACGAAGCTCTTCATCGCCTTGCGGTGTGGAATAGTTCCCCATAAGCTTGGGGTAAATGTCGAATACTTTCTTGACGTAATCCGATAAAAACAGATTTGGAAGTAAGTTGGGGTCTATGATGGCCTGGGAAAACTGATACTCTACCGCTATTCTGTGAATGTCGGACAGTTGGCTGGTCACCTGCAATGCAGACACCCCATTGGGTGTATGATGAACCGCATCAGCAGCTGTCCCAGCACAATCCGGACATACATAGTAACCGGACTTCTCCTTTACATAAACCTTTTCATGCTGCTTCAGCAATTGGTAGGCTTTAAACACCGTCAATCGATTCACGTTAAGCTCTACAGCCAGAGAGCGAATCGAAGGGAGCTTGTCGTGTGCACCCCATTCGCCGCGTTCGATATTCGTTATGATGTAGTCGTATATTTGTTTGGATCGCATGGGTACATCTCCTATCTTCCTCAACCTCATTGTACTACATAAATTCCCAAATATATCCCCGATCTGTTCTACTCTTTTTAAACTGTTCTATCTCCTCACGTATATGATCAATTCAAAAGGAGGAGAAACCATGGTTTTGTTCAATTATGTGCTCATGTGTCTGATTTTTAGCACGACATTTCTTGCCGTGAAAATTGGCGTCGATGCGTCAGCACCACCATTCTTATCCGGGGGCATACGATTTTTCGTTGCAGGTCTTATTTTATTTATGTGGATGCTATGGCGGAAAAAGGCAAGCCTCACTCTGCTTTTCCATAAGGAAATGTTGATTACAGGGTTCGGTCTTACTTTCGGTACATTCTCCGCATTATATTGGGGGGAACAATATGTATCATCTGGAATGGCGGCGGTATTGTCAGCAACTGGCCCCATTCTGGTTCTGATCATCCAGATCACCATCATGCGCCACAAGCCGTCAGTTCATTCTTTAATTGGCTGCGTCATCGGGTTTATTGGAGTTATTATCATGATGGCTCCGAGCATGGCAGTCTCTGAGCATTCATGGATGCTTATAGGAAGCATCGTGATTATAGCTGGCGAGTTGTTCTACGCAGGCGGCGCGATTTATTCCAAACGAGTTGCTAAACGCTTCGCCGATATCTCACCAATTGCACTAAATGCATCTCAGATGCTGTATGGGGGCGCCTTATTGCTTCTCCTTTCTGCGTTCACGGAGCAATGGCATTTCCAGAACATGCTGTCAACTCGTGCGCTCGGTTCATTGCTTTACTTAATTGTGATTGGTTCCATGATTGGACACAGTCTGTTCTATTGGCTGATTGCAAAAACGACGCCTATCTTTGCTTCAACTTGGTTGTATGTGTCCCCCATGTTGGCGCTTTTCGTTGGCGTGCTATTCTATAGGGAATCACTCACATGGATGTCTGCTGTTGGAGCGATTACGATTCTGATTGGTACAGCGATTGTCAATTACGACAGCCTGAAGCAATTGTTTGAGAAACCCTTAAGAGCTAAGAAACGTTTACAAGATGTTCAGACGCGTTAAGTCGTAATGACACGCTAGGTAGTAATAACGAACTAAGCTCTTTCTGAGTTTATGCTCAGAAAGAGCTTGTTACTTAGCAACAATATAAGTCGATGAGTATTTAACTTCCTTTCTCTAAGGCCATTACCTCTACTGTAAATCCGCCCGGTGCTTTGATATAGAATGTCCAGCCGTGTGAGCGTTTCGGAGGAGATACTTCGAAACCGTCGTTCTTCAACCGCTGATTCAGTTCATTCACTTTCTCTTCACTTTCTTGTACGAATCCGATATGAAAGGTTTTGGGGTATTGAACTTCTGTTCCTTTCATTAAGGTGAGTACCATGCCGTTGTCGTCAGATAAAAGTGCAAAGGAATGTTCTCTTGGATTTCCGCTCGGGCTTCTGTCAGTAAGTTCGAAGTAGGTCTGCAAAAATTGCTTGGCTGCGGCAACATTCGTGACAGTAAGGTTAAGATGGTTCAGCTTCAAGCTTGATCATTTCCTTTCGAGAAAAATGGTTCTTGATAAGGAGATATGCTTGGAATGAAAATAAAAGTCCACCGCCTCTAAGGAGTGAGGAGGACTTTTCAGTATATAGTGCTTTCGCACACGTTTACCCGTATATTGCTTGCCCAGATCGAAAATGCAGTTTTCCATATTGTGTTTCATTTGCAAAGCAGCAGAACCGACTTGATAAATCACTTGATTTTGCACAAGCATCTGCAAGTATGACAATAGATGGCCCCCCCAATAGACAATGTCACGCTTACTCGCCTTCCTGAGGATGATTTGCGGCTGATTGCGATCGCTGTTGCCGAAATGCCGAAGCACATAATAGCGTGATTGGAAGTACGAGCCCGAACGTAGCAACGAATGGAATCCAAGTCGTCTTATTATAATTAATATAGTGAACTGTGTTTGGATGAACGATTAGAGAGAGTACAACCATAAGTATGCCTAAAGGAATGACAACCGTTCGGTAGTTCGCAAGGCGAAATGTCTGTGATAAGCCCAGGCAGGCTGCATAAAAGTAGAGAGACATTTTGAAATAGATCGTGATAAACCACATGATCGCAACGACCACTTCGACATGTTGGATAAAAGATCCGAGCATAATTCTTTTCGCCAGTGTATAGCTTGGATATAGTTGTCGCGCGGTAGTCTCTGCTCCCAGAACGAGAATCGTACAGGCAATAATAAGCGTTAATACGGTACCAGCGAGAATTACGCCAATGTAGAATCCTTTCGCTGCTTTGCGTGTGTCATTGGTGGATGACGGGTAGATCATTAAGAAGACGACTGCAGGGAGTGAGAAAATACACGTGAACAACAGCGTTGCACGCATGAGCGGCTTCATTCCTGTCTCAAGTACAGGCTGAATGTAGTGAACCTTGATATCTGGAGCCGCACAGAACAGGAGAATGAACATTAAGAACAGGAAGCATGCAAAGAGGATTTCTGCAGATCGAGACAAAACCTCCAGACCCAAGCGCACTCCCATTATAACGATTATCGCAAATATAATATTGGTAGCCTCCATCGGGGTTGAAGGCAATATTTGCGTCGTCATAAAACTCCCCATATAATAGAGCAATTCCGCTGCGGTTATGAGTGTAAAGATAACGAACCCTATAGATGCCGCTCGACCGACCCATTTCCCTAATAGTTTCTCATTTAATTGAATAAGTGTATATCCTGCATGTAATTGTCCTACTGCAAGATAAAGTTTGACAAGCAGCAGACCTATTCCAATACTGATTAATGCTGCAATCCATGCATCTTGCTTAACCTCTTCCGCGAGGCCAGAAGGGATAACCAATATTGCAGTACCAACCGAATATAAGAAGACGAGAATGGTAAACTGACGAACGCTTATATCATTATTTTCACCAATTGGCTTCATCATTGCTCCTATTCATCATCCTTGAAGTATACTTGAAATTAGGTTAGTTATCGGTCTATAGATGGCCGCCAGAATATTAAGTGGACTTGGGACTTTTACATGAAGGGCCAGTAACACTCCAATAAGTGTGCTTAAAGCCAGCAGTATGACAAATATGGTTGCTTCGCGTTTACTGCCATTCCTCGAGCGAGTTGGATAATCGATAAGGATGGTGATGGCGGCAACAATCAAGATTCCGATACTAGCCAACATAGACACATGCACCTCCGAGCTCTTCGATTCATATCCGCATCATTTTCATTTGTGCATCCTAATTTCAATTATGGACGTTGCTCTTCTTTTTAAACTAGCTAAAAAAGATCATTTCGCTCAAAGGAGTGAAATGATCTGCAGATTTCATAATTTATGATGAATGATTTCCCTTACCATCTTAATTCGCCTTATTGTTTGACAACAAGCGCATTGCTTGAAGCGGAGACTGTGGGCCTTCCACATTCACTTGGATTGTAGCCGAAAGTTTTGCGGAAAAGGGAAGCAAAATGGCTTACATTATGATACCCAACGATGATAGAAGTCTGGCTCACATTCGCTTCACCTTGTTCCAACATTCGCCTTGCTTCGTTCATGCGCAGTCCCCGCACGTAACCGAATACAGTAGTTTCCGAACAATTCCTTGAACCCAAGCTTCAGCTTATAATCGTTAAGTCCTGTCAATCGTGCCAGTCCGAGCAAACTAGGAGGCTGCTTCCACGTATGCGACAGGATTTCCTTCGCTTCATATAGACATTGGATATCATCAGCAGTCAGTTTGGAAATGACCTGCCGAGCGGCTACCTCCTTATCTACCCCATCCAATTGAAGTGCAAGCAGCTCTAGTGCCTTTCCTTTCAGATAGAGTTGTTGAAGCGAACCTTGATAAGGACATTGCTTCATTTGCTCTACAAGCAGCGGAATTTGGGAAGAACCCGCCATTTGCTTGCAGAAGACGGGAATGCGGGCCAAGCGATCAAGCTCTGGAATCTTATTGTCGAAATAGCGCAGATCAATCCGTAGCTCCATATGCTGCATTTGTTCGTTAGGGTACAGTTCCGCATAGATGTTTGCCTCCTGAACATAGATGAGCGTTGACATACCTGGGGTTATAGCGATCTCTTGCGAAGATGCCGACCAGCTTCCGTTGCCTGCCGTTGTATATGATATTTCAAGATGAGGATAGTGGATTTCAACGTCCATAGTTACCGGACGATGGAATTCTGCATTGAAGAAATTAATTTCAAGGCCTCTTCGTATAAGAAACCTCTGTAGATGCCCTGATCCGCTTGGTGCCGGAATGGAATAGATGCGGTTCTGAGCACTTGCTCGTGGTGAAGGGGTGACATCTACGAATTCTCCGAATGCATCACTTAAATCGCGGGACTCGATGTGCAGTTTCAAGTTTTTCTCCTCCACTCTCAAAATCCATTTTCCATGAATTGTATTGTAATCCTGCTGCAATCTTCATTAAATCTGATATATCAGATTTGGCGTTCATGTAATCCCATCCTTCAATCATTTGCTGGATGAAAGCAAGTACATGCACATACCTTTATCTTAAAGAAAATGATAATCATTATCAATACAAAAGAGCGTAACACCCTTTTTTGCGATTTCGATGATGCGCTGCTGATTATTCTCTTGACATTATCTTGTCCTATTTCTCAATAGCTGAATGATTTAATACTGGCTTATTCGATGCGGATGCCAACGTAACGGTCAATAGAAGTACGAGTACGCCAATGATTGCGAATGGAATATGCTTATCCAAACGATACAGCATCGAGCTCACAATGGGTGCAATGACTGCTGATATCCCCTGTACTGCTGAAATAAGCCCTGCAACTCCACCCTGCTGTTCGCTTGATACTGCAAGCGATGCGCCGGTCATAAAGCCCGGCATTAACAATCCTGCCCCTACCCCGAACAAAAAGAACGCAATATAGAAGCTGATCAAGCTGTTAATGAATAGGAAGAGGGCGATACTGCATAGCAGCAATAGCGATCCTATGAGCAGCAACTGCTTAGGCTTCAGCTTCGACGACTTCATTTGAATACCCTGTGTCAATATCATTGCGATTCCTGTCAGCATTAAACCCATTGAGACCATACGGGCAGTTTCTTGCGTGCTGAGGGCCAGTTGGTCTTGAAAGTAGAATCCGCCAACCACTTGAAGTGTAACGATACTAATCATGGTAGTTAGCCCTGCAAATAGATAGAGAGAGATTCCTTTCTGAAACGGACTTACCTTAGGCGGCTTGGTGTAAATCATTGGTTTATGAGTCGGAATTAACAGCAACACGACAAGAAATGCGATGATCGGCAATACCGCTCCAACGTACAAAGGCCATATTAGTCCAATTAACGCGAATATACCTGCGATTGCAGGACCGAGAACAAGACCAAGTCCATTAGCCGCACCTATAAGGGCCATGCCTGAAGAACGCTCCTTCACATCGGTAACGTCCGCCATATACGCCTGTGCGGATGAAGGGACGGCTGGAATGAACAATCCAACCATGGCGCGTGCCGCGATGAGCAATCCAAGAAGCACACTGCCTTTTATTGCCCCATTTAATCCAGCATACATCGTTGCAGTGAATATGACATAACTGACGAACATTCCGATGAATCCGAATAGTATGACCGGCTTTCTCCCCTTGAGATCACTGAGGCGTCCCCATACAGGAGCCATCACGGCCATAGCGACAGAGCCTAATGAAATGATGATGCCTGAATGCATCTCGCTTAACCCCAATTCACGAATGAGCGGCGGCATGACCGGTGCAATAATCATTAACGCCACCATCGAGACAAAAACACTGAAAAATACGCTGAACCTTATTCTAACCATTTTGACTGACACTCCTTTCCCAAAGTAGCTGCTTCAAATGTTTCCCTATGATGATATAAGAAATCGGAATGCTGCGGCTACCGCAAGACGGATTGATTATGCCGGAAAACGGATTATTTTTGATCTTTTTGATCTTGAGGAGAAATCGTTGTAGTTGAGGAAGCCAACATTTTATATATTCACCCCTGTTCAATATGTAGGTGAGAACGAATCAACAAATTTAATAATGATATGATGACCCTTAAAAGAATATAGTCAATATAAACATGAACCGAACTGGAAATTGATTAATATGAACAAAACAAAGAAGCGGAAGCCCTCACCGTCGAATAAGCGTGAAGACTGCCGCTTCTTTGTTATTTCGTCTTAGTTATTATGAAATCGCTACACCAGCGCTTGCATATCCAGCAACCGTAGTACCCGCTGCAAGACCTGTTGTTGTAACTGAGAAGACCATTAACAAGCGAGTCTCTGTTGTTACAGGTATTGCCAACCCTGACGTTACTCCGTGGGATATCGTACCAATTGCTACTACTCCAGAAAGAGATGGTGCTAATGTAACGATAGCTCCTGGAATTGGAGTGAATATGTTGTTCGGTGTAGTCGATTGCCACAATTGGGCCTGTACCGTTGCAGTTGCTCCAATAAGGCTAAGGGCCGCTGTCGTACTGAAGTAAGCAGAGATAGACGTAATTATGCCATTACGCGGCATCGAGAATGCCATGTTCAAAAGCAAACCTGCCGCTCCAGTAAGATCAATCGTTGCACCTAATGCACTCGTGGTCGGTGCAGAGTTTCCAAATCCAATTAGTCCGCCTGTTCCTGCCAATCCGCCTGCGAGCGTGGTCAACAGTACAGGTACACCAGAAGCAAGTGGGATAATTGCTGAAGAACCAGTCGCTCCTGTTACTCCTGTTGCTCCTGTGGCTCCTGTTACTCCAGTCACTCCTGTTACTCCTGTTGCTCCTGTCGCTCCTGTTACTCCTGTTACTCCTGTTGCTCCAGTCGCTCCTGTTACTCCTGTTGCTCCTGTGGCTCCGGTCGCTCCGGTCGCTCCTGTTGCTCCTGTGGCTCCGGTCGCTCCGGTGGCTCCTGTGGCTCCGGTGGCTCCGATCGCTCCTGTGGCTCCTGTGGCTCCGGTCGCTCCTGTTGCTCCTGTGGCTCCTGCCTCTCCAGTCGCTCCAGTTACTCCGGTTGCTCCAGTTACTCCGGTCGCTCCAGTCTCTCCGGTCGCTCCTGTTACTCCTGCCGCTCCTGTTGCTCCGGTCGCTCCTGTTACTCCTGCCGCTCCAGTTGCTCCAGTCGCTCCGGTGGCTCCAGTCGCTCCTGTTGCTCCTGCCGCTCCTGTTGCTCCTGTCGCTCCTGTTGCTCCTGCCGCTCCAGTGGCTCCGGTGGCTCCAGTCGCTCCGGTCGCTCCTGTTGCTCCTGTTGCTCCTGTTGCTCCGGTGGCTCCAGTCGCTCCGGTGGCTCCTGCCGCTCCTGTTACTCCTGTCGCTCCTGTTGCTCCGG
>NZ_JASIUF010000009.1:0-90292 GCF_030363895.1 Paenibacillus sp. S-12 | reverse complement strand
CCGGTAGCTCCGGTGGCTCCAGTGGCTCCAGTGGCTCCAGTCGCTCCTGTCGCTCCTGTCGCTCCAGTTGCTCCGGTAGCTCCGGTAGCTCCGGTGGCTCCTGTTACTCCTGCCGCTCCTGTTGCTCCGGTCGCTCCTGTTACTCCAGTCGCTCCGGTCGCTCCTGCCACTCCTGTCGCTCCGGTCGCTCCGGTGGCTCCGGTTGCTCCGGTCGCTCCGGTGGCTCCTGCCGCTCCAGTTACTCCTGTCGCTCCGGTCGCTCCGGTCGCTCCTGCTACTCCAGTCGCTCCGGTCGCTCCTGCCACTCCAGTGGCTCCGGTGGCTCCAGTTACTCCTGCCACTCCGGTCGCTCCAGTTACTCCGGTCGCTCCGGTGGCTCCAGTTACTCCTGTCGCTCCTGTTGCTCCTGCCACTCCAGTGGCTCCAGTCGCTCCAGTTGCTCCTGCCGCTCCGGTCGCTCCTGTTACTCCTGCCGCCCCGGTTGCTCCGGTGGCTCCGGTAGCTCCTGCCACTCCAGTCGCACCGGTCGCTCCTGTTACTCCGGTCGCTCCTGTCGCTCCGGTGGCTCCAGTAATACCAGTACTAGGGCCAGTTGGGCCAGTTGGGCCTGTTGGACCTGTTGGTCCTGTTGGACCTGTTGGTCCTGTTGGTCCGACAGATATCGGTATAGACAAGATGCTTTCTAGTTTAGACTGTAGAATTAATTCCTTTTTTGTTATGTCTCGTATTGTATCTCTTACACTTTCGTTTACAAGTAAAATGTCGCTAATTGTAGCAGATGGAGAAGTAACACCTGGTAGAGTTCCTAAAGCAAACTGAATTTTTTCACCTTCGGCATTAATAATGTGGCTTAACCCAATCTCTTCCAAAGCTATAGAAGATAACAATAAATTAATTGCATCATCTCTAGTTACTGAAATAGTAGGAGTGATGTTGGATATATTAGATTGTGACAAATAAACCCCTCCCTCAAGTTGTATTTTCTACCACTCTATAATTATATGAACATATGAAGGAAGGGCTTGGATAAAGATCGAGAGGTAAAGACATAAAATAATAAAGCCTAGTACCGGTTGGTAGATCATTGCGACTGTTCCCAGAAGACTTGTGACCTGCACATAAAAAGGCCAGTAATACGCATAATATCGTTCCGAGTATCAGGAGCACTGTACATATGTATAATTCCCTTGTGCTTCCCTTCTTCGAAATTGTTGGAGTTCCAAAAAGGAAATGAATCCTATGGAATAACGTCTATCATCTATCCGCGAATCGCGAATATGGCAATGGAATAGGTTTGACTTGAATCATGAATTAAAATACAATTACGTTATCATGAATAGGCGATGGAGTTCGCCATAACCGCCGATGAGGCTAATGACTCCTACCAGAGAATTTTCATTTCCCTGGTAGGAGTCTGTTTTTTTGTCTACAATAGAGGGAGAGGAAAGGACGTTGAGGAAGTTATGCATGTAAATAATCAGAAAGGCAAGCTGCAACGGCTATTAGAAACAACTACATATCCCGCCATTATAGTATCTTTTTCGAAATGGATTGTACTGGGAAGCCTTGTTGGACTATTATCAGGTACAGCTTCTGCTATTTTTTTATTAAGTTTGGATTATGTCACAATCACGAGGCTGGAGCATCCCTGGTTATTGTACTTATTGCCGCTCGGCGGAGCGCTGGTAAGCTTTCAATATTGGAAGTTCGGCAAGAACAGTGCTAAAGGGAACAATTTAATCCTGGAGCAAATTCACGATGGCAAGGAAACGATTCCGCTGCGCATGGCCCCGTTAGTTCTTTTTGGCACACTTGTTACCCATCTGTTCGGCGGATCGGCTGGACGTGAAGGCACGGCAGTTCAAATGGGAGGCAGCTTGTCAGAATGGCTTGGAAAGTTGTTAAAGGTGGATGCAGTAGATCGCAAAATTTTGCTCATATGTGGAATAAGCGGCGGATTCGGCTCTATATTCGGCACCCCGCTTGCAGGTACGGTATTCGGTCTTGAAGTGCTTGCGATTGGTCTTATTCGGCATGAGGCTCTTATCCCTGCATTTGTAGCAAGCTTCGTAGGCAATATCGTCACCTCGAATGTATGGGGAATTACTCATATTCACTATGCGGTACACGAGTTTCCTGGGTTGTCGGCAATCGTACTAGGTAAGGTTATACTAGCATCGATTCTCTTTGGACTAACAAGCCGACTGTTCAGTCAACTCACTCACTTTTTAAAAAAAGGCTACACCAAGCTGTTTGCTAATCCGATGATAAAAAGCGCAGTAGGCGGTCTTGTCATTATCGGATTTGTGTATATCGTCGGATCGCGTGACTATTTAGGTCTAGGTATACCATTAATTCAAAGTTCTTTTACGGAGAACGTATCCCCTTTCGCCTTTCTTGGCAAGCTCATTTTCACCTCCTTCACATTAGGAGCAGGCTTTCAGGGCGGTGAGGTTACCCCGCTATTCGCGATTGGGGCTACGTTGGGCAACGCCTTGTCAGGCCTGCTGCAACTGCACGCTCCCTTTCTGGCAGCATTGGGCTTTATCGCTGTATTTTGCGGTGCTACGAATACGCCTATCGCCTGTTTTCTGATGGGAATAGAGCTATTCGGTTCGGAAGGCGCATTATATATGTTTATTGCTTGCTTAGTCAGTTATTTATTTTCTGGCCATACAGGAATCTACACGTCCCAACACATCGAGGTATCAAAATCAAAACTGATTCAGGTCGATGCTGGTACTGCATTAGGTGCAATTAAAAAAGACAGAAGGCAACAACTCGATTCTAACCAAGGTAAATAACTCAAATAGGAATCAAAAAATACTTGATCATTAACCGCGGCTGGCATGGCTGCGGTTTTTTGTATTTCCTTCCTGCCCTAGATATGAGCATCAGGATTAATTTTGAAGTCAGGAGAGTTTCGGTAGACGTTCTTGTGCAGATTAGAGAAGCGTATGCAGCCGCTAAGAGTATAGATGATGTGGAGGACGTGTTGGCTGCAACTGGAGCACCAACGATCATAACGGTGAACGAACAGAATGAAATCATTCGTGCACTCGGTCACATCGCCCAGCAACAAAATCAAGCTGCAGCATGTGATCGATTTGTTCGGGATTATGTGGACGAGCAATATGAAAAGAGATTGCGCAAGGAATTCGGGCTTGATTAAACTGCCACCGCGGCCAAAGGGGTTAAAATCCCAGTGTGTTATAATCACACACAATAACACACTATGTTTTTTGATGTGTACGACAATAACACACATATGTAATTTCCCTCGCTGGGTGGCAGCTTCCCAAATGTGTGACATGAACGATGAAAGTGAGTAGATGGGAACGTGATATTGAGTAACGTGGAGAAAGAGACAATCCGTCAGATGAATGTGGGCGATAACGTGTCGTTCGGCGGAGTAGTAGCCGGAATGATGATCGGTACGAAGTGCATCGAGTGACCCAAGGGATAAATGAATGATCACGATTAGGGATCTAGCCAACAAATGACGTAAAACACACGCTGCGGGTGGTGTCAACGACGCTGGTACGACTGGGATAAGTTAACTCCTTACTGAACACAAAAAAAAGCTCCTTCTGGTCACGCGACACTCGAAAAGAGCTCTTTTTTGTTTGTGTTGAGTTCGTTTTTACTTTATTAATAATATACAAATTCCTTTTGAATGGTAGTTTTTATTCAAAGCAAGAAGAATAGATGTCCCCTATACTAAAAAAACCAATTGCCGACTAATTAATTCAGGGCCTGCATCTTGTGCAGCGGTTTTAACAGCATATCCAATTGCTTCACTTATGCTGTAACCCCACTCACTTCTAGCAACTTTAAAAGCAGGAACCAAGTTACCAATAAATTTTGTTACTCCTCCACCTGCTTTAATAACGTCTTTAATTTTTGCAATCTTTGTAAATGAGAACAGGTTTTCGGCAATAGCCAGTCCTACTGCTGAAATACACCCAATTACCCCTAAAGTCTCTACTTTTGATGTATTATAGAATTTCTCTCCATCTGTAATATACATATCACCTGTGTAAGCACTCAGCCATTCGGCAGTTGTTTGGGATCCTTGTTCAATTACTTCATCAGGTATAGCTTCAATTAGGTATAGGTTTTTTTCCAACTCAGCAAATTCAGTTTGGCTAAATTGGTATGTGTTTTCGTTACTAGCACTTGCCGAACCAACTCCTATTAAATTTAACAACAGCACCAAAGCTACGCCCCAGAAATAGTCTTCTTGAAAAAATAATTCATGGGTGTACTCCCCTACTTTACCAATATATAGCGTATATTATACTAATGAGTATGTTGTTATTCTGTAATATATTTTTCACCGGAAGGAGGGGTTAATTTGAATAAAAAAAATATCTTTTTTGGGTTAGTGGTTCTAGTTATTGCTATTATGGGTTTTATTATTTCTCGGACACAAGTTGGAACATTCCAAGTGATCTTTAATATTTTAGCAATTCTAGTAATTATCTTGATTTCTCTTCTGTTTTTCAGAAAAAAATCTTAAAGCTGAAGCCAATATAAGTAACGTATTTTAGACTCCACGGGTCGCGGCTAAGCCTTTCGCAAGAGAGGCGATAGCCGTGACATTCTTGTTAAGCGTCCTGGATGCGGTGATAAGGCCGTCAGTTGCTGGCGTGATTGTGCTTTACCAAGCGTTTCAAGAGGCGTAAACAAGCGAAAAAACCACCGAGGCTAGGTTGGGCCCTTATTCGGTGGCTTTTAGCTGAAAAGTAGAATATACTCGCCGTGGTTGCCCACTGGCTCTTTTGTTAAAGGAGCTACGATCTTGCAGGAGCCTACTTCCTACAGGGGATAACGGGCTTCAATAGAATTAATTTTAGCGGGAGATGTATGCTACTCCTTTAGTTGTTTTATCACCTAAGTTGTGAGCCACTACATAGTGTTTCTTATTTTTATTAACTAGAACATCTTCAAACACAAGTTTCTCATCATGGTTTCTCCGCACTGTCTTACTGGCTATTTCAGTATCACTATCACGATTTGTTTCTTCATAAAGCGTATATTCAATTTTTGTGTTTCCGTCACTGGATTGCTTCGCCTGTAAAGTTATTCTGTCACCAGTTGGATAGAATGAGCCAGAAGACTCTGTTTTACCTGCTCTTACTTCAAAACCCCACGTGTAATTTACTGCTTTAACAGAGCTTTTAGCTTGAGTCACATTTGAAATAGATGGTTGTGCATATGCTGGGATAGCCATCAAGAGCGTAGCAGCCGCAGTCATAAGAATTAATGACTTTTTCATTAAATGTTCCTCCTAATTTAATGTTGTTTGCATCAATAAGTTTGAAGTGTACTACTGAAGTTGAATTTATTGTAGCTATAAATAAATCAAATAAACAGGGGAGTATCATTACTATTTCTAGTGGTAAAATGATTATTTGTACGCAAAAAAAGACAGCATTAATTGCTGTCCTTAATACGTTATGTATGCCGTTAAATGCTATATAAAACACTTATGTGATCAGAAAAGGCACAATGCGCCCAAAAAGAATCCAATTCAGCTCTTCATCTCGTTTACATAACGGAATTACGCTGCGCTTCATATCAATGATGGCTCTCCCATTCGATAAGATCGACAGTCTCTTCTCCGTATGCATATGTACTTTCTCAGAACGGCTTGAACCTTAGCGAGCAGCACATCAATATGGAATGGCTTCTGCATATAATCATCAGCCCCCAAATTCATTGCCATCACCATGTCCATTGGATGATCACGAGAAGAGAGAAACAGAATCGGCACCTGGATACGGCGCGAATTTCCCTACAACAGACTGGAAAGATACTAGTATACCGCTTACGTAACGATTCGTAAAAACTTCTTCGATCCTGTAGCTGTGATATGCCGTTGTGTTAAGGATATTTTAATAATTTCGCATAAAAGCGAAATGCTTATTCTAGTTGTTATTTTGTATAGATTGTTCAGATTCGGTGAAACTACCCGAAAGGAAATTTTTCAGTGTTTGGGGAATGGAGATGTTAATGAGTGTATATCGATTGAAAATAACATGCTTACGATTACTGTCCATTTTTTTGCTTATCCATCTTGGAATAGATATGCTTGACCATAATCTTGCCCGCGCCCAGCCTATACGTACAGTACAGTCCGATTCAAATGCTTTTTCAATTGTCATATTCCCTCACTTGCACCGCCTTGTCGTAATGAAGAACGGGATTACCACTAAGTCTTATCACATTGCTGTCGGCAATCCCACTACTCCTACGCCTGCTGGGGAATTTCGGATTATCTTTAAGGGAGAGAATTGGGGCCCATCATTCGGCCCGCGTTGGCTTGGCTTAAATGTGTCTTGGGGGCACTATGGAATTCATGGTACGAATAAGCCCCATTCCATAGGTCGGCATGTTAGTCACGGATGTATACGGATGCGCAATAAGGATGTTATGGAATTATATGAAATGATTCCGATCGGCACGAAAGTGGTCATCATGGGTCATGTGTTAGGGGACTTGAAGCATGATCCGCGTAACTTAGCGGAAGGTGATGCTGGAGGAGATGTGCAGTTGATCCAATCCCGTCTGCAGAGTGCCGGCTATTTTACCGGAAGGTGCGACGGCAAGTTTAGATCTAACACTACCTCTGCCCTTAAGCATTACCAACGAGATCATCAATTGTCTCAGGATGGAGTAGTTACATTTGCAATATATATTCATCTTGGATTGATCGAATAATGGATAGCCTCCATATCATGATGATCCGGGATTACTAGATTGAATGAAGCGTTAGTCATTCGTACGGTTGCAAATAGCACGAATGACTAACGCATTTTTTACGAGGTGAAAGATTTTAGCATTTGTACAATTTAATCTTCAACCACTTCATTACCAATTGGCACCTGTTAACCACCTAGACGTTCTATTGCATCTAGCACATTTTCCAGCTTATCTAACAGTACCAATTCTTTTTTAGTAATGGCCGATATGGTTTGTTGTACACTTGCATTTACAGCCAGGATATTACTAATGGTTGCTGGCGGACTGGTAACTCCCGGTAATGTTCCAAGTGCGAACTGAATCTTTTCCCCTTCTGCATTAATAATATGGCTAAGCCCCAACTCTTCCAACGCAATCGACGCAAGTAACAGGTTAAATGCTTCACCACGAGTAAGGGTTATTACAGGCGTTATATTTGGCACATTCGCTTGAGACATACAATCACTCCTCATACATTTTTAAAGTGTAAAAAAGGAAATAATCGAACTAATCATATACTATGAGTGCCTGTTATCTACGGTATAGTGCATATTCATCTATTGTGTAAAAATGGGCGCTGACTCGTTCGATGTATGAGGGGTTTTAAATCATTGATATTCCAAGCAATTTGCCTTTAAACGCAAGCCAATGTGATAAGCTAAATGACAACTTTCCAACTATTGCATTGCACAGCGGTAATCGTTCCTCGCTTCATAATATAATCCGCAATTAACTCAGCCATATCCGTCGGCAGATCGCGAACAACAGGTTTATTGGCAAACATGTGGTAATTCCCCCCGCCCCCTGCTCGGTAATTGTTCATGGCGACGTCATACAATGCATGCAGTTCAATTGGCGCCCCACTGACCGTTAGCTTTGTCACGCGCTCCCCGATTGGTTGAGACACCTGAATTTCATACTCGATGCCTGACCACATGTCATAGTTATAATGCTGCGGCTTCGGGTATAAAAATGATTCACTCACCTGTATGCTGTCACCTTGTTCTGACAACGTAAAATAAGTAGCAGATTGCTCCAGGGCGTCCTTAATATCTTGACCCGAAATGCGAATGACCCGCAGCGTATTCGGATACATATAATTGGCCATTACATGTCTCATTGTAATGCTGCCGAGGAATCCGGGCGCACTGTCATCGAAGAGGGCTGTATTGGATATGTCGGTGTGACCGTATTCCATCTGCACGCGGTTGATGAATGTGATCAAGGGATGATCGGCAAGGCGTGCTCGTGCGGGATCGTCAATTGCCATACTTCCCTCTACCCTGCCAATCGGTTGATCCAGCCAGGCCTGCACTTTACGTTCAGTATCAGCAATAGCATCTAAAATCCGCTCGTCAGAAGCCGCTCCATCGACATCCATAAATTCAGAGCGACAGCTTGCCAATGACCATCCCTCCTCAGTTTTGGTCATGCTGATTTCCATGTAACCCATCCCTTGAGCATGAGAACTCGGCTGAGCAACCCATACTCCGTTCACCTGCTCGTTTACAATCAAGCGGTGCTGGTGTCCAGTAAGCAAAATATCGATTCCTGGCACATCCATACAGATTCGGTACCCCTGATTCTCGCCGGTATCAGCCTCTGCTTGCATTCCGCTGTGTAAGTCTCGCTCAAATCCACCGTGATAGGATACGATGACGAGATCGACCCGCTCTTCATTCCGCAGGATGTCGACCCAGCGCTTCGCAGCGGTTACCGCATCTTCAAAATAAATACCCGCTATGTTCTGCGGCAGTTCCCAATTCGGAATATAAGGAGTAGTTACGCCTAGAATACCTATTTTCAGACCATTTGCACATTCCTTTACGATGTAGGGACTGCCGAAAAATGGCTCCCCCTCCTCACCTCGGAGCAAATTGGCGCTTAGCCATGGGAAGTGAGACTCCTTGATCGCCTGCTGTAAATAAGGCAGTCCATAGTTAAATTCATGATTGCCGATCACGGCAGCGTCTGCCTTCATAATGTTCATGCAGGCGATTAATGGATTAGGCAGCTCTGGCTGCATGCGTGCATGATAATACGAAAGCGGTGTACCTTGAATCAGATCGCCATTATCGATATAAATCGTATCCGAATATTGCTGCCGCAATAAGTCAAGTGCTGTTGAGATTTTGGCTAACCCTGCTTCGATCGGTTGTTGATCGGCATAGCGGTACGGCATAACAGTGCCGTGAATGTCACTCGTATGTATGATTGCGAATGGAAATGTAAGATTAGTTGCTTGTGAATGATTCGAAATATCTTTGTTCATCGTCAAACTCCTTCTCATTCTTGCTGTATAAGTGAAATCACAGAGAGCCCCTGCTGCGTGAAGCGGCGGGGGCTGCTCGATATGTTTTGTTTGCGTGCAGTATCGGTTAAGGCGTAATCGTTACCGAATCGGTTTGGTACACATTGCTGCTATCCTTGCGCAGACGAATATTGGCTGCACCGCTTTTACCGGACTGTGTGCGCATTTGAATCGTTTGCACCGCAGTTCCGCTCCCATCGGCTGAAAGCGTCACATTCTGATATCCATATCCACTCGGCCATGATCCGTTCGGGTGTTGAACTTGGCCTACCTGCAGCCCGCCTGTTAAGTATACTCCAATTTGCAGCGTGATCGTGCTGTTCGGTGTTAAGCCGCTTGCTGAAATAGTCACGTCGAATGGCGTTCCGGCAGTCAAGGAAGCAGGGTGTGTCATGGAAGGATTGCCGGAAGGATTCTGTCCGTCGCTTGAAGCACCATACGATCCACTCTTGAACGTTGATGCATCCCACCATTTATATCCTGCTGCTGGGGCTGCCCAAGGCTCAGGCTGCGGTTCCGTGCTTAGCTGCGGTGTTTCGAATGGAAGAAGTGCTGTCGAAGTGTCAAGTTGAAGGCCAGGCACCTGGGTAAAATTGGTATAGGATTCCTGATTCGACAGCCAATCGATGAGATTCATTAGCAGGATGGCATCATCCTGTTCTTTGAAGCCGTCATATGTTTTTTTCTTTTGGCCGTTCTCTTCACGCAAGTACTTAGGCGTCGCATCTTCAACAGGAGATGAATCACCAATGACTGCTGCCTTGCCCAATCCGACCTTCGCGATGGCAACATAAGCGCCCTCAGCTACTCCACCGCCATTATAAACTCCTTGATCGACTGCGTTTGGCCATTTCTGGCTGCTGGTAAGAGCCGGAACATATACAATGCCCTTAGCGATTTGAGGATTCGTAATCGCAATTGTCGAGCCTGCATGCATTGCTACACTATTTACTTGATTCGTTATGTCTAATGCTTGCTGCGGAGGGACGATGATATTCGCGTTAATGTCACCCAACGCATTATAGCGAATCCGCATACCGAAGTTATCTGCCAGCCAATCGGAGTTGGCTACGTCCTGCATGGCAAATGAATTTGCTTCTTCCGTGCTCATTCCTTGCGCTGGATTGCTCCATGCACCACGGCGATAGCCGTTAAATACCTCTGAAGCATCCCAACGATTCTTATTACGGTCTGCATTATAATGATCTGCGATGAAGAAAATGCTGCCCCCGTTGTTCACATACTGCAGCATAGCTGCTTGCTCTGATGTTTTGTATGGAATGTTTGCCTCTCCAATGACAAATATCTGATAATCCTTCAGATCGTTGTACGTAATTGGCGTTGATTTACGCAGTTCCTTTACGTCATAGCCTTTGTTTGCAATCGCATTTGCAAAATCAGAGAAGCCGCCATCAATAACCCAGTCTGCTGCGCCTGCTGTCTGTCCATGTGTATTGTCGAACAATACTTTCTTTCCGTTCGGTGTACCTTTGGCAGAAATAAACGGCGCCGGATCGGCAGGGCCTTCTGCATAAGCTTGTGAACCTGCTCCAGTAGACAATACAGGTACTGCAATCATGGCAGCAAGTACGACCTTCAACCATTTGCTCTTCAACATTGTAAGCATATTCACTTCTTCCTCGCCTCCTCATCATGAACTATTGGGATTAGAATCGTTTCGTTCAAAATCATTATGCAACTGAAGTATTAATGGAAGTGCATGTTCATGCGAAGATTATGTGAATAAGCCCAATTTTATGAATACGTTCATAAAAAAATGCTTCCACTAGCAAAAATGCTATGGAAGCGAAACTTTTTTGTCACTGCACGTATGTTGTCGGCTAATATTCATAGATACGCATAATGATATCCCAAGCCTTAAAGCCTTATGCCCTATCCAACTGTGTTCCGTCAGACACCTGCACTCTCCCTCCTCCATCCGACTACCGGAACAGGCCGATATGTTCTTGTAAAAAAGCATCAAGCGTTCGAGGTTCCTGGCCGAGCAAGTTAGCTACTGTTCTTGTCGGTTGCTCAGGAATGGCTGCCGACATCGCTTGAATTTCTACGACATGATTTGCAAGCCATGCTGGCATTTGTTCATATTCCATTAAATTGCGAAGATGGGTTTCTCTATCCAGATCAATGTAGCGGACGGCTCGTCCGAGTAGAGTTGTCAATTTTGCCGCTATTTGTTCATAATTGAATAATTCCGAGCCGGTAAGCGTGTAGGTTCTTCCTGCCTTCTCTCGATTCGTTAATGCTACAGCAGCGACGGCCGCAATATCGCGACAATCGATGAAGTTGCACACAGCGTCCCCCATAGATCCGTAAAAGGCATTTTGCTTGGAAATAGATCCCTTCATTCTCAGCAGGTTCTGCATAAATGCGTACGGACGCAGTATCGTATGCAGCATATTCGAATCATGAAGAATTTGCTCGATTTCTTGGTGCCATCTGGCTACTTCAACAGGTGTATGTTGACGATATTCAGGACTTGATATTTTTACAATGTGCTCAATCCCAACTTCGGCTGCTGTGCGAATTACGTTGCTTTCGAGTTCGACCTGTAACGGACTATTGGACATAGCTACAAAAAGCTGATCAGCTCCTTGTAGAGCACAGTGCAGAGAATGTATGTCGGAAGCATCCGCTTGTGCGACCTCAATATCTGCTTGGTTTACCTTTCCTAATTGTGTTTTTAATTTCTCCGTTTCTCTGCTTATTGCACGAACAGGTGTGTTTGACTGAACCAGTTGAGTGAGCAGTGCATTTCCAATTGTTCCTGTTGCTCCTATGATCACGATCATTTTGACACGCTCCTTTTCATTGCAACCTGATTCTGCATGGATAAGTGCCATCGACAGGCTGTGCTTATACAGGCAATCGTCGTAGACAGCGGAATATCGAACCATATTCGATTCAGCCATGATAGCTGTTCAGGTGTGTACACTAGGCCCAGCATTCCAAAAACAACCACGACTACTACAATGCCTGTTAAGCAGCCAAATAAGGCGAAGGCAATTGCTACAATGACAAGCTTCGATTTGTACAGCCAACGCAAATGAACACTTCGCTTTTGCAACCAATAACTTAGGATCCAAGCTGTAAATGCCGATGTTCCGCCTATCGATGTCAGAGCCGCGATGAATAGGCTCCTGTCCCCGCTCACTATGCCGCCGATTCCCGCCATTGCTGCAGGGGCAGCATAGGCTACAAGCATCTCGCGCCATAGTACATACGGATGAGGCTTCATGTCGTTGACTTTTTCAATGCAGCTTGTTCGCATCGGCTTGTTCACTATGATATGCGCATCCTCTCCGTGAGTATTTTTCTTCACCCTATATAATTAGGTTCCTAATTATATAGGGTGAAGAAAGGCTAGTTTTTCACTAGCCCATTTTCATACGTTCCTCATGTGCCTATACATTCAGTTTTGGTTCCTCAGTCAGTGCTGAGATGCCTTGTGTTACCCTGCCAAGCAGATCGAGAAACACACTTCGTTCTTCAACTGTGAGCAAGCCAACCATGGCTTCTAACCTTGCAAAATGCTCGGGAGCCATTTCGCGCAGCTTGTTAGCTCCCTGCTCTGTCAGCATGACCGATTTTTGCCGGCCATCGACTGCACTTGCACGGCGTGATACGAAACCATCCCGTTCTAAGGTGTCAATTAACCCGGTGACAGTCGCACGTGTTACACCAAGATTGTTGGCCAATTGAGAGGGCAGCTCTTCTCCGCCATTGTCTTCAAGATCTGCCAGCAAGCGATAACGCCCTGTTGATAGACCGAAGCGGGAGAAATGAACCTCTGCCGCCTGTCCCAGCTTGGCGCCTGCCTCCAGCAGTCTGGCAGCAACGAGGATAGCTTGTGCGTCAGCATCCAGTTTATAACGTTCGATCTGGCGCTTGGACTGAATGAGTGAAGGTACGGCATCATTGGATTTGGGGATTATTGGATGATTGGTCATGTATATAGTATGGTTCCTAACTACTTTTTTGTCAATCCGTTTTAGTATGATTTTTTATGTGTATTTTTCATGATTACTTTTCAGAGATGTGCGGCTGCTTGTCAATGACAATAACATCTATGACTGTGACATAAGACAAAAAATTTATTTTGGAAATGGGCTATTGCCGTGAGCCATATAGGGATCCGCGGATAGACTAATGCTGAGAAGATTTATTTCCAAGGAGGCTATTATGGATCCAAATTATTATCACCAAGTGAGTTGGAACTGTGTCAATAATTATGTAGGTATTCGGACAAAGGACAATATGTGTCATGATGGATTTATTGCTCATGTTGATCAAGATGGTTTAACACTTGCGATTCCAAGCGATCAAATGATGACACAAATGAGCGGCATGCCAGCTCAAACGTCAACGTACAGACAGTTCGGCTTCCACCCTGGATTTTTCCCTAGACGCCGATTCTTTTTTCGCCGTATCCCATTTCCCTTTATAGCAGATTTTTTCCTACTCCCGTTCTTTCTGTAGCCTCGTAGCCAAAAACAGGATAACGAGTCCCTATGCTGATTCTCTTGAATGATGTTCGAGTGGGGAGGCATAGGGTGCTTTCTGCTACGGATTATGTAAGTTACTTATTTCGGTATCGCATTCCGATTAGAAGTGAAGCACATATCCAGAAAAACACCGCAGTCAGCACGATTGTGACGAGATGTTGTTCACCTTGAAGTAGTGGTGGAACGAAGAGAAGCATAACACAGCAAAAGAAAGGTAAATCCAAACCGACCCACTTGAATGAAAACAAGGTGCACCCCGTATTGTGTAGTGCACGCAAATTCCACAGCGTGGCTATAGCTTCCAGCAAGAGAATGCCAATAGAGGCTCCAGTATAGCCGAACCCTGGAATTGCGATAACAATGTATTGGAGCAGTACAGATATGCAAATCCCTATAACTAGGCCGAATAATGGGGTATGCTTACGTTCTTGGGCCCAAAGAATACTAGTGGTAAGTTCCCGCAAGCCTACGATTAGCGGGATAGCGGATAAGTAGTGGATTGGTTCCGCTGCTTCCTTTACCCCAAATATAAGCCCAGCTGCTTCTTCTGCATAAATAAAAATAAATAGTCCGCTAATGATTCCCCATGTCCATACAAATCGGAGCACTTTCTCAATATCGCGTCGGCTCTGCTTGCCTTCTTCATAGTTCGCGGCTATCTTCATCGTGACGGTATGTGAAATTGCCGCGGTTATCATGGTGGGCATATAGACAATAACAGCAGCCATGCCAGTGATAATGCCGTACATGGCAATTGACTCTGATAAGGAGTGACCGGCAACCTGCAGCCGATGTGGAATAAGGAGAGAATCAATAAAATCAGAAAATGGGACAAGCATTCTTGTGCCGCCAATAATCACTGAGGTTCTGAGCATGATTCCCAGACCAACCTTGTTCATCGGAGAGTAAATAATCATCATTGTAGACTGCTTCGAGGTTATCGCGAAAATCGTTAGTACGAGAAATGCGCCGATTGCTGCGATTGTTGTTCCGTATAGTCCCATTCCTACTGCATATCCAATCCCTTGAGATGCATGTAGGCTTATAAGTATGATCAAAATGGCGATACGCAAAGCTTGTTCGGTCAATTCAGACACGGAAATAGCCTCATAGCTCCGAACTCCCTGCATATATCCGCGTGCCAGTTGCAGCAGCGGTACAGCAATTAAAGCAGGAGACAATGCGCGTATCGCCCAAATCAATTCATGATTGCCGACGAACGCCGCAATATCTCCTGCATGATTATGCATCCAGTACGAGAGGACTAATCCGATAACTATGGTATACACGGATAGAAGCTGAAGCGCTCTCCACCCTCGATTTGGCTGCTTGGCCGTAAATAAAGCAAGTGCAGTTGGCACTCCTCCTGAAATGGTCATTAAGATCAAACCGAAGAAGGAGTATGCCATTTGATATAACCCAATGCCCTCAGCACCAAGTATTCTGGATAATCCAACTCTACCTGCTAGTCCAATACATTTTCCGACGATGAGTACGGCGCTCCGCAGCGCCGTTTGCTTCACGAGAGAAGATAACATTTTTTCACCTACCGACCAATCCATCTTGTCCTCATCATTGTATGAGCAGAACGGACGGGGTATGTGTTGGAACTAGATTATTACAAGTTGAGTGATTCAATCACGGATATGAATGAGCCAGTAAACCGTGTATTGATCCCATCCTAAGTCAAATGGAACGCGATAGCGATCAGCAGTATGAGAATTCACTAATGGATAACCGTTGGCGTCGAAGCCAACCACAATTGAAAAATGATCCACATCACCACCGAGCTCATGACCGATAAGATCACCTGGTTGCAACTCTGCCCAAGCTCCTTGTGGATGCTTATTGCTCGCTTCTGTAATGTTCGAGAAAGTTCCCCGCTTAATAAGTTTTCCGTATCCACTATATAACAGAAAGTTTTTGAAAGCATCGGTTTGAACCCATAATCTGCTTCCCCCCGAACGATAGTGATGCCACCCTCCCTTCATCTTCAAGCCGCCTCCTTCTTTGTCGCCGAGGCATTGAGAAGCAAAGTTTGTGCAATCACCGCCTAATCCGGTATAATCACGGTATTTTTTGTTGTACCGATTGTTATTCCCCGCTCCCCATGCTAATCCTGCATATGTGTTGGCATAGTGGACCGCATTTATTCGATTGTATCTTTTAGTGGATTTGGCGGAGCTAGAAGGGTTGATATCCTTCGAGCTATGATGCTGCCTAGATACGGTGCGAGGAATATTCTTGCTTAAACTAGGAATCAACTTTGGGTTTTCTTCCAATGGATCCAAATACCATTCTCTGAGAACATGCCAGTTTCCGTTGTTACGTGTCAGTGTCAGTGCATGACGAGTTCCAATCCCGAATTGTTCAATCGTATTGGAGCTCCCCTTGTAAGAATAAGCGAGCCGTAAGGAATCAACCGCCGATATAAATACGTTATCGCCCCTCTTATTTATGCGAACCACCTTGGCATTACTCCCGGCTTCCACGAAGCGAACCCCTCTATGTTCGGCCCATGCTTGTACGTATTTTGCTCGCAATTGTTCATGCTTCATCGCTCTCATACTTGATGAACGCTCAGGCAAATAAAAATTTCGAAGCACGTCATCATTCTGTGACAGCAAATATTGAGCTCGATTCGCGAACAGCTTCTGTATATACATGGTGATCTCCTGATCAACAACCTGCTGAGCTGCCGAGCATACAGGCTGCCATGCGATGGAAGCAAAGAAGAAACCGATAACCAGTATAGCTGTACACAGCCGTCCATACATGTTAACGTTGATCACCCCTTGCCATTTATTTCATCGTGCATGGAATTTCAGCTATAGCTATCTAATCTCTTCAGCTTACTATGCCCTGCATCGAATAACTGATACTGCTAAAAAATAATCAGCATGGAATTATCGATTCCGATGAACAATGATAGTAAGGAAGTCATTGAAGCAAGAAAGCAGGTGCTGATGTGAGAAATCGTAAAAAACGTTTTTTAGTCCGTAGAATACTGTGCATTATCTTGGCATTTCTCATCCTGCCGATGTTACCTGAAGGTATTCATTCCTTACCGGTTCAGCAGCAGGGTCAAAAAACAGCCATGATCATCATTGATGATTTTGGAAATAATGCCAAAGGAACAAAGGAAATCATGGAGCTGCCCTTTAAAGTGACAGCTGCTGTCATGCCCTTTATGCCAAGTACAGAGAAAGACGCAAAACGTGCACATGCCGCAGGGCATGACGTGATTGTTCATATGCCTATGGAAGCATTGTCAGGCAAAAAACACTGGCTTGGACCTGGAGCGATTACAACAGATTTGAGTGATGCCGAGATTCAAAAACGGGTTCATGCGGCGATTGATAATGTTCCTCACGCGATCGGCATGAATAATCATATGGGTTCAAAGGCAACTGTAGATGAACGGGTGATGCGTAATGTATTGAAGGTATGCAAAGAGCGCGGGCTATTCTTCGTAGACAGCCATACCAATTTCCGCAGCATTGTCGGTAAGGTGGCAAACGAGATGCAAGTGCCTAGCCTTGAAAATCACATTTTCCTGGATGATGTACATACGAAGGCGGCTGTTCATAAGCAATTCATGTTAATGCGCGAGCATTTTCGTCGTCATGATGTATGTATTGCAATTGGTCATGTAGGCGCCGGCGGAAGAATTACTGCTGAGGTGCTAAAGGATCAGATGGAAAAGATGAGCAAAGAAGATATCCAATTTAAAAAAGTGGCTTCGGTATTAAAAAGTGGTATTCCTCCAAAGTAACGAAGTTTATTGATTTGAAGTTATGAAGTGGAGATAATTAAAAAGAGGATGCCTGTATTGGCATCCTTCTTTGCGTATATTGCGATCTAGCCATTAATGGTGCGAATGAACATTTCTAATGCAGACGTGTCTGTAATGTTCTGATTGCAGACGTGGCTATTCATGCACATATAGTTCCCAATGGCCTTGTAATAATCAGAAGAAGCATTCGCAGGTTTGGATTTCGTTTCTGCCGTAAATAAGGCCACCTCTTCCTGACGATTGCATAAGAAGCACGTACTCTTCTTCTTTGCTTGGGTGAATTTCCCCTCAATACCGACAAGTCGCCCGTCTAGCTGATGGATTAGATACATGCGATTCGTTCCAATGTCCGTCCATCCAAGATACGTCGTATGGCGGAGATCCAATTCCTCCATATTCGGAAGCTTCAGCTTCTTACTCTTCGGAAAGAGCTTTTTCAGTTGCTTGTCCGTTACCTGTTCGAACTCAATCAGATATGGTTCCAGAGAAAGCAGGAATTGAGAGAATTCTTCCGTTTTGTCCAAGGTTGTAATCCGCTCAAGCAGTCGCAGCTGGTGCTCGTCTGCCTGCGGGAACGCCTCTGTAATCTTGGTATACGCACTGTATCGTACCGTATCAACAATTTTCGGATCCGCTACTGTCTGACAAGTATGTTGAAGCAAAGTCGCTTGCTTCTTGATCAAGTTATATTGGTGGTTTCTAATAAATGGTGTTGTCATGCTTTACAGCTCCTTATTTTGAATGGTTAGTTAAATAAGGTGCAAAGCCCATTATTAGAAACGATATAAGCGATCTTGGGCGACAATCATTCCTTCGTGTTGTCCAGCCCCATGCAAAGTATCGCCCCTAAATCAGGCTTTGCATGAGTCGTTGCTGATTCTGGCAAAGTTTTTTGCCATCCCTTGCCACCTCCCCTGTTCAGTAAACATTATAAAATAAATTCCGCCTCTGGCGCAACTTGTTATTTGAATTACTCAGCTTCTTGTTCGATTTTTGCCGCTCTACTTTCAGTTGCCGAATAAAAACCTTTTGTCTAATCCAGATTATCATTGACTGTATTCCAAGTTAAGGGGCAATCAGAACATATGAAACTAAAAATGTTTATAATATCCGTATGGAATAGGTTTGATCCAATATATTATTCGTTAACCCGATTAACCTTTCCCGATCAATCGCTTTCGAATATTTTCAGGGTACGATTACTCCGATATCGCGGAAAGGCAATTATGCTGTCTGACGGAACTCACATCGAACATAGCGATCTATTGTTGAAAATACATCTTCATAATGTACGTTTGCTTACGGAAATTCTCCCCCTGGACAACGACGTCAAGAAGGGACGAATTATTTATCGTGCGGTAGAGCAATCCCTGCCCGGAGTGTGCAGATACATTCAATCCCATCCAAAATTTTCCGAAATTAAAGCCATTATCGGGATTACGATGCTGCATCGAGGATGCACTCATTTGGGATTCGATATCGTACAGATTCATAATCCGTTCTATCGCGCTTTTAAATGGATCAGCCAAATGCCTATTCATTTTTTGTCTGTATCGAGTCCGCTCAAAACCTACAGAAAACAAAATCCAAGATATTTGCTGATGTCTACAGATTTGTTAATGCATAAATACGGAAGAACATGACATACAGGAACACAATATTTTCCGTTTATAGGAAATCACTTGCCATCCCAATACTTCCCATGATAGCTTAAATTGCTTCCTCTTTACTTTGATTGCCTTTTTCGTTGTACGGCATTACGACAACGGCTTCCCATACTTCACGAGTACATGCCATAGCAATTTAAACTCCTGAAGTACTTCCTTGTAGCTTCCACGATCAATCCAGCGCGAGGGCTCGCGCCTCAAGTCCATGGCAGCCTCCCCTATCACGCTGGCATCTACCCTGCTGTTACGAGCAATTCGCATCGCTAAAGACGGCATCGCTGGACCTCTAAAATCGGTAGGAACCTCATGTGCCAACAGAGAGAATCCCCTATGCCAATATAGATCAATTGCATACTTCAGGCATATTTCCTCGAGTGTTCTGCCGATGGAGGTATGGAGGAAAGAAGGATCAGCTACTAGCATGTCAACGTCATCCATAAGCGATATGCTGCCATGAATTTGCGCTTCAATATAGTAATCTAGATTGCGTTTCGGCTCTCTGTATGAAGGATCGGGAAAAGATTTTGCAAGATTGAACCGCAAATGATCAATTAGCTTGAGAGAACTGAGATTTTTTTCTCCAAGTGCATATTCATTCCTATGCGCATCTGTCAGGAGAGCCGCCAATATATCATCTAACTCGTCATAATTCCCCTTTTCTGGCGGGCCTTGATGCGAATCCATGTACGTGAAGGTGCAACGTTCAGAAACCTTGGGTGACAAAAGGAAGTAACACGAGCCAAAACGTGGAGCGGGGCCATCAGGATGCAGCATCAGGTTAAGCGCCCCATATTTGGGACACTCGCTATTGTTCACTCCTTCTCGTTGATAGGCGCCGCCAAATAACTTTTGCTCCCAAAGATCGCGTTCACCGCCGGGAAAAGCCGAAACGCTTCCATTGGACAGGCGCGTTTCAAATTGACTTTTGTATAATCCTTGTGCCAAAAGTGCCTCAGCGACACTTTTCATGTTCGGGTCAGGTCTATCTGGGTGGAAGTGAAGGGCCACTCTAGCATATGATTTTATCATCTGTACGGCTGTGCGTTCATTTTGCGGCCTCTCGCATAGGTAGCGATATAATGCAGTGCGGATCGTTGTGACTTCGATAGTTGTGCAGCCATTCGCTCCCCTCCTCTTTTGATGTCATTATAAAGATGTCACAATAATAATGTAAATCATGTAAATCATGTAAATCCTCTATATAAAAATCCACATAAAAAAGCTGTCGTATACAATCGACAGCCAGCTTGTTACTTCAATTATTAACCATCTAAATCAACCATTTGACAAGTTGTTGACTAAATCTCTCTTGTGAACCTCAAATGTATAGAGCGGATAGTATTTATGCGAGTATGCTTTTGAGGTGTCAGCCGGAATGCCTTGGTTCCAATTTTACATGGACGATGCGCATACCGTTCTCTTTGCTTTCTTTCTGTTCGGTCACGTATCCTTCCCCTTCTACTCGAACTTCCCAACCGAGCAATGATGTAATTTCCATTACGTCACGCAGCGATTTGTATTTGAAATCTGGCAGCGGCAGTTTATCAGGTTCATCTGTCAGCAAATAAATGCGCTGTCTAATAGCCATCGGTTCACCCGGTCTCGGATATTGCCGCTTCACCATATCCCCTGCTCCTATTGTGTCAAATACCCTTCCTTGCTCCGCAAGCCGCTGCTTTGCATCGCGTACTTTCACGTTTTGCATATCCGGTGCCTGCACGGACGGACGAGAGCCCAGCTTGTCGCCGCCTGCGCTGTTCGGCTGCCAAGACGAAGGGACGCCCATATATCGCAAAGATTGCGATACAATCTCCTTGAACATGTAAGGAGCGACGAAGCCCCCGCCTTTATAAAAATCCTTCGGATCATCCACAACAACAAGCAGTACGATGCGCGGATCCTCTACAGGGGCAAAGCCGATAAAGGACACCACAGCCCGGTCATTATCATATTTTCCATCTATGACCTTAATTGCAGTTCCTGTTTTCCCTGCTACACGATATCCATCAATATAGGCATGTCTTCCCGTACCAATTTCTTGATCGGCTACGACTTGCTCTAAATATTCACTCACCTTCTTAGCGGTGCTTTGATCGATGACCTCGCGCACGATTTCTGGCTGTCGCTCCGTGGTTTCGCCGGCAACCGGATCGACCATCTTGCGAATGAGATGCGGCTTCATCAACTTTCCCCCATTAGCCACGGCTGATACCGCCATTACCTGCTGTATTGGTGTAACCAACACCTGTCCATGACCGTATGATGCAGCAGCAACGTCAGCCGGATACTGAAAACGAATGAGACCGCTGTTTTCTCCAAGCATTTCAATGCCTGTCTTTTTGCCAAATCCGAATTTTTCAATATAGCTCTTTAACTTCTCTTCCTTCAGCATCTCATAACCCAGTTTGACAAACGCGACATTACTGGATCGCTTTAACCCCTCTAAATAACTGATCGTTCCCCATGTTTGATTAATGTCAGGAATTCTGACTCCTCCAGCTATAATGGAACCTGATACGAATTTGGCATCCGGGTCAAAGTGCCCTTCTTGAACGGCAGCTGCGAGTGTCACAATTTTGAACGTCGAACCCGGCTCATATCGTGACTGGACAGCATGATTATAAAAAGCGGAGAGATCTTTTGCCTTCCAATATGTATTAGGATCAAAATCCGGCATATTTGCTAATCCTAAAATATCGCCTGTTTTCGGATCGGCAGCAATAACCGTCATGCTTGTAGGTGTATATTTGTCGTACACCTTTTGCATCGCATTTATTATGTATTGTTGAATCGTACGATCGATCGTCAAGTAGATGCTGCTTCCGTCTCGAGATGGCGTAAAGACCTCCGTTGCTCTCGGAATCTTGTTGCCCAGCCGGTCTTTCTCATATTGCAGAAATCCGACAGAGCCGCGAAGCTGTTCGTCATACATTTGTTCAATGCCGCCTACCGGGTTATTCTGTTTATCCGTATACCCAAGAATATGCGATGCTAGCGATTCCTTCACATAGAACCGTTTCACCTCTGGAAGCAAGTAAAGCCCTATATCGTTCAACTCTGTTTCTTTCTTCAGATCCTGAATAAATTCACGAAGCTGCTTTGCCTTTTCATCATCGACCTTCCAACCCTCGCTGCGAACTTCAACCTGTGGATAATACTCTTCCTTATCGTTTTTTCGTCTCGTTTTGCGTGTAAGCTCATATAGTTCCTGTTCGGGCTTTTTCAACACACTGTGAAGCTTGTCCACGATAATTCGTTCCATATCGATTTGCTGCTCAATTAGCTTCTTATTTTTTCGCAGCTCTTGAATCATCCTTGGGCTCACCGCAACGGTGTATGCGGGGGCATCCATGGCAAGCACATCCCCATTTTTATCATAAATGGTGCCTCGAACCGGAATCAGTTCCTTTTTCAAAGCCCACGTTTCTCTCGCCTGTTCCATCCAAAACGGCTGATTGATAACCTGATACCAGAACAGCCTCAAAATAATGACAAGAAAAAAGAATGAAAATATACCTCCAATCAAAAATGTCCGTAGTTTGATTCGCTTGATCAACTTATCCCTCTTTTCTAAAGTGTTTGCTATGTATAGGAGCAGGCATTTCGTTATGGCAGTGAAGAAAATGAAGCGATACCATTCGCGTGCTAACGTTCGGTAAACAAAGAAGCCGTCGACAACTGTTCGACAGCTTGAGATGATACTGCTCTGCTGTATAACTCAAGGAGCTTTGCAAACTCTTCATTTCTATTAGACGCTTGAAAGTGGAAAACAGTTTTCGCTATCATCTAAAACGTCATTCGCGATTATATTTCGGTTGTAGAACGACTCCGGAAAAATAAAACGATGCGGCCCGATGTGATAATTCGTATTTGTAAATATCCTTTCATGGGCTATGATTATTTCAGAGCGAGCGTGATCTGCAACTATACTCACAAAAAGCAGGTGTATGAGGATGACTACAGAAATAAATCCTAAAATATGTCCCCTTTGCGGCAATGATAATCAATGCGCATACCAGGCAGGCAGACCGCCCCAGGAATGCTGGTGCATGAATATATCCGTACCTAAAGCACTACTGGAGAAAATTCCGTCAGAATTACGCAGAAAAGCCTGCGTATGTAAGCGCTGCGTTCAACAGTTTCTTCAGTCTGAAGGAAATTAAGCTGTTATAAGCTACATTCGAGTAAATTCTGAACAAGTAAGCATACTACCCCTATCAGGTTCAGTAAATCCATGAATTACGCTCCAATTCAGATATGAAAAGGAGCCGGGGGTGCCTACTTATGGATTGGAAATTCACTTGGGAAGCATTGATCGTATTAAGCGTTGGATATGCCCTGCTTCGAATTCTAGGCAAGAAAACAGTTGGCGAAATGACGGGTGTGGAAATCATCACTTTGCTCGCAATGGCTTCTATGATTGGTCATGCCGTATCCGCTTATGGGCTTTTTAAAACATTGATTACCCTATGTATTTATGTAGGACTTCTGGTTACCTTGCAGCGTCTTGCGATTAAGTTTGATTGGGTCGAAAAATTGGTTATGGGGCGATCTACAGTTGTAATCGAAAATGGAGCCATTTTAGAGGCGAATTTAAAAAAGCTGCGCTTAACTGTGGATCAGCTAGAGGCGAAATTAAGAACGAAGGGGATTACTTCCCTAACTGAAGTAAAAACAGCTACGATCGAGATGAGCGGACATATCGGGTTTGAATTGATGCGCCATGCAAAGCCGGTAACGATCGGTGAATTGGAAAAACTGCTAAAGTCTTGGGATAAGCCAATTCCCAAACAGTCTAAAGAGATAGAAAACCTGTTCGACGAGGTCAAACAGGAGGGACACCGGAAAAAGATTTCTCCTGATTTGGATTGATGCTATTTGATTGCATACCCCTTATTTGAGATCACTCGGGCCGGCTCTGCTTTAAGTTATTGAACGAAAACAAAAGGCCGACCCCAAGGGTCGACCTTCTTAACGATTCTTATTCGCTGATTGAGGTTGTGTTGGATTCCGTATGTTCTGCTTCCGCTGCAGCTTTGTTTCTTCTCCGCTTGCGAATAATCAAGTAGATAGCCAAAATGGGAACAGCAATCAGGAAGATATACAGCGAGACGTGCTGAACCATTCCCTCAGCGGATCTTCCGTATAGATAAAATAACAGACCCACCGCATAAAACTTTACTGCTCTCCCAAGAGCCGCATACCCGATTAAGCGCCAAAGCGGAAAATTCATGCAGCCGGACAATATCGTGAATACTTTGAACGGGATAGGTGTAAACGATCCAATTAGAATGGCGGCTTCCCCATTTTTTTTGAACATTTGGTTTGCGCCGTCAATCCATGATTTTTTAAGGATCTTTTCGAGCACGGAGTGGCCTAATACCTTACCAATCAAGTAACCTACAGGCGTCCCTAATAGACAAGCAACATACCCTGCAGTCGCAAGCCATAATGCATTGGACGGATCGAGCAAGCTTAACGGCACTTGCAAGAAGAAGGCTGGTATCGGAAAAATAACTGCATCTGCGAATGAGTGAATGACAAGCCCCCACACTCCGTAGTTCATTAGAAAATCAATGATATTTTGAAACATAACCTACTCCTATCCGGAAAAAATTCTTCTATACGTTGATTCTACGTACTCATTGTACCCGATCTCAGGCTATGAGTGATTACACTTTGTAATGTTGGCAATCATTACAGAAGCAGCAAGCAAGATGTAACCCCTTCTCCGGAATAGACGATCTTATGTTGCCTGATCCCTTCAAGCAGTCAGCGGTATCCCATGAATTGCACTGATACTTACTATCACTTATTAGTACGAGGCAAAAGAGCTAATCGTTTCAAGTAATAAACAATAAAGCTCTCTTTTCTGCAATTGGTTTTCACTTATCGTATTCCTCACATGAAGCGGTTGCGTAGACGATAATCTCTATTACGTTTATATGTTTATTTCTATTTTAACATGCCACACAAGAGTTTTGGAAAAAAATGACGAAGACCGCTCAGTGGACGTGAGCGGCCTTATAGTACGTGTGGACTTCCTTAGCGCTTTACTTTTGCAAATTATATAACTAATTTATATTTTTTCTTAAAAATAGTTCAAAAAGAGTGAACCAAATTTTCCTGGGCTGTGTTTATATCATTGAAGCTGGTTACAAAGGGATCCCAAAAGATAGAATCCAGTCTTCACATCAAAAACATGCAGAAATGAGAGGAGTCATATTCACATGAAATACGCAAAGAAGGCAGCCGTTGTCGCAACGGGTATCGCGATGCTGTTTGGCACCGCAAATATGACAGAGGCATTTGCAATCCAAACAACCAATAACTCCGCACAGGAAATGGAAACGAAAACGCCGGCGGTTGGTAAGGAAGCTGTTGAAGCGGCAAAAGCAGAACTCTCCCAAAAAGTAAGGGGAAATAATGGTGAGAATACAGGAGATACGTACCTCTTGTACGTAAGCGATCCAAGTCTCAATGGCGGATCTGCATTCTTGTATTACCTGGACATGTTCAAATTCACAAATTATGATGATTATTTAAAACAGGCATCCAAACTACAGGGTCCTGTGCTTCAAAAGCCTGAAGGTTTGCCTGAAGGTTATAAATTTGAGAACGGAAACATCCAACCCCCGATTGCAAAGAATCTTAAAGAGTTTCAACAAGAAGTGAAAGCGGAAGCGGAAGCTCAAGGAAAAAGCGTATATTACAAAAAATTCGAATGGAACGAAATGGGCGAAATCAATCTTACATTTGCAAATGGAAAAGACAATTTAGAAATGCAAGTCGTGCACAAACTTGGTAGAAATACGGCCAGCAGCGGATACCGGTACATGAAATCAACTGAAGTTGATGCCGAACAAGGCAAGAAGATCCCTGGCCTGGTTCGAAATAAGCTGATTTGGTCAGATCAGGATCATCTTTATAGCATCACAACCAATCCGGGCAACCCGCTCACAAAAGAAGATTTGATCAAGTTTGCAGAAACGGCTGTAAAGAAATAAGTCGGTTGTGCTTAGCCTGCTGACATGAGCAGGTATAGAAGCTGCGATACAAGGTGATAGCAAAGCATACTTTGCAACGGTTCTGAAAAAAGCCGGTCAGATCGAATCATGGATCCGACCGGCTTTTTCGTGTCCAATTCAATTGCATGTATGCGTATAAGACATGACTCAAGCACAGTTATTTCGATAAAAAGACCCCTGTACAAGACGCTTTAGAGCGAGCGATTTGTTCTGGTGTACCGGCCGCTACGATTTGACCTCCAGAATCTCCCCCACCTGGCCCCATGTCAATCACCCAATCCGCTGCCGCAATAAGATCCGTATTGTGTTCGACCATAATAACTGTATTTCCCGCCTCAACAAGCTTATCCAACAGGATATACAGCTTCTGTACATCAATTGGGTGCAAGCCGGTTGATGGTTCGTCCAATAAATATAACGAATGGCCGCTTGTTGGCGTGCTTAACTCGCGAGCTAGCCTTAAACGCTGTCCTTCACCGCCGGAAAGCGTTGTGACAGACTGCCCCCACTGAAGATATCCAATCCCTACTTCGCACAGCAGCTTTAGCAGTTGAGATATCTTCTTTTGTTCGGTGAACAGTGACAGGCTTTCCTCGATACTTAGCTCTAGGATATCGGATATGGTGTAGTTTTTGAATGTTACAGACAGGACCTCATTATGAAATCTCTTACCATTGCATACCGGACATTCCACGCGCAAATGCGGGAGGAAATGCATATCAACTTCAACTTCACCCAATCCCTCACAGCGCTCGCATCGCCCACCTGGCGAATTGAAGGAAAAATGCTTGTCACTTAACCCTAGCCTTTTGGCCTCAGGAAGTGAAGCAAATACCTTGCGCAGCAGCGTATACAAATCCGTGTAGGTCGCGACATTTGACCGCTGCATTCGAGAGATGGGCGACTGATCAACCGTTACAATATGATTGATTTTATTCAAGCCAGTAATTGCACGGCAGCCTGTAATGTGAGAGTGTTCCCCACCGGCATTCGCCAATAGGTCAAAGACTAAGGTTGACTTGCCGGAGCCGGAAGCTCCAGACACTGCAATCAACATTCCGAGCGGGAATGATGCGGTTACCTGCTTCAAATTATGAAGTTCGGCGTCATGAACCGTAATCACATCACCAATGCCAGCTCGACCTTTGGATTTTAACGTCGATTGTTCTCTTAAATATTTGCCGGTTACAGAGGATGGCTGTTCCATAATCTCCCGGAGAGTCCCTTGCCCTACGATTTCCCCGCCGAATCGGCCTGCCCCTGGTCCGATATCGATGATATGATCCGCCTCCTGCATGACCCTTGTATCGTGCTCAATCATAAGCACTGTATTTCCTATGTCCCGGAGCTCCTTCATTACTTGAATTAATCCGTCGGTATCCTTTGGGTGAAGACCCGTAGTAGGCTCGTCAAGGATATACAATACGCCGGTAAGTCCTGAACCGAGTATTGAGGCAAGCCGCAGACGCTGAGTTTCTCCGCCAGACAGAGATACGGTCTGTCTATCCAGCGACAAGTATCCGAGTCCTACGAGGATGACTCGTTCTACCTTCACAATGAGCTCATGGAGCGCAGCATCAAGAATTACATCCGCTTCTAGCTGTGATTTTGCATGTACGGATTTCAGCCACTTATACAGTTCATCAAGCGTGCACCGGGCCAAGCTGGGTAAGGTGCGTCCTTCAATCGTAACCAGTCGGCTCTCCAGCTTAAGCCGATCACCATTGCAATCTGGACAGGTCTGTGCCTGAAAATAGGCAGCTTCACTTGACTGCCCTTCCTTCTCTTTATATTTTTGCCACATGGAGGTGAGCACGCCCTTGAACCTGCCTTTTGTTACATGCTTAGGCGCCTCGATCTGTGGAAATTGACGAGCGAATGCTTCACTCTCCACTCCATGTTTTAACAGTTCCCATTGAACAGGACTGAATGTATCCAGAGGCTTGGTCATATCCAACCCGTAATGCCTTCCTGCTGCTTCAATAATACCGGCCTGGTATTCAGCTAGTGAATCATGCCAGATGTTCACAGCACCTTCTCGGATCGTTTTAGCCGTATTAAATACAGCATCCACTTGGATATCGACAACCGAGCCCAATCCACTGCATGAAGAACAGGCCCCATAGGGCGTATTGAAGGAAAAATTCGCCTTCGTCAAAGGGGCATGGGGATGTGAACAAACGGGGCAATAGATCGTAACTCCCTGTTCTCCTGAATTATTGCCTGCGGGGAATTCCTCGCCGCACGCCATACAGCGTCTGATACCTTTCTTCTCGTATATGATGCGCAAATACGTATACATATCGGTAACCGTACCTACTGTTGAACGAGGATTGCGGTTCGTTACATGCTGCTGTATGGAAATAGATGGTGATAAACCGTTAATAGAGTCTACATTGGGCTTGGAAATGGACTCGGACGATATTCCGCTGGACTCTATATACTGCCGTTGGCATTCACGCTGAAGGATATCCATGGCAAGTGTTGATTTTCCTGACCCGGATGGACCTGTAACAACAATCAGTTGATGCTTAGGAACATCCAATGATACATTTTTCAGGTTGTTCTCTCTAGCTCCTCGAATGTGGATAACTTCTTTCATACAGCACCCTCCATATTGATAATGATGGTGAAATGCGTGTTACATCATCCACTTTACAACATTCATGCAAGTGCTAAAGCAGTTCATAATTCATGTGAATATATCAATATGAGGGATACGAAACCTTAGCATGGTGCTTTAAGGTTTTACTATAAGATTTGCTTCATACGGAGACGTTCTGATAAAGTGGAAGCGAAATGATAAGTGGAGGGTGTGCGATGAAGCACTACAAACCTATTGACATAGCCAGGATGCTTCAAATTAGTACGAGTGCGCTGAGGCATTATGAATCATGGGGCGTTGTTCCCTCCCCAGCTCGCGACGACAATGGATATCGGCTGTACACAGATGCTCATTTGGCTTATTTTCGCTGTCTGCGCACGATGTTTCCGGGGTTTGGTGTCGGATTGACTTGTGATGTTCTGAGGCATATTCAGAAAGAGGAAATAAATGATGCATTTTGGCTCGTAAACCGCGAGCAGGCCAAGCTGCACCAAGAGAAGGAAGCTGCCGATCAAACACTAACAATACTGGAACAGATTGAGCTGCCCTCAGTGACCAGCAAAGCGATAAAGGAACATATGACGATTGGTGAAGCTGCTGCATATACGGGTGTCGCTGCCTCTGCGATCCGCCATTGGGAAAAGGAAGGGCTCATTACGCCAGACCGCAACCCTGAGAATGGATATCGGATGTTCAGCCCGCTTCACCTTCGTAAAATATTGCTGCTACGCACCTTGCGCAGTACGATTTATTTTCTCAAAAGTATGAAAGAAATTGTACAGGCTCTTGACCATCATCGTGTTGAACATGCCAAAAGAGTGACGGAAAAAGCCATCCGCAGCATTCATGAACGAAATCAACAACAATTTCTTGGCGTTCATGAGCTTGTAAAGCTGTGCAAGGTGCTGAAGCTAATGTAATTTTTTGACGAGGGTCGTTACTTAACCTTTTTCACCATATGCTCATAATCTTCACCAGCAATGGAAATAATGATGCCGTCTGCTGCGTAACCTTGTGTTTCATACAGTTGCTTTGCTCGGGTGTTATCGACGTTAACAATCAATGAAGTTGTATGGAATCCAAGCTGCACTGCTTCCTCCTCAAACGCCTTCATTAATTTGGTTCCAACGCCCATACCTCGCTGGGAAGCATGAACAGCTAAGGAATCCAAATAATACTCTTCCCCTTCTGTTTCCTTAACGAGCTGTACAGGCTTGCCTTGCATTGCGCTCAAGCGCGCTTCCAGCGGACGATCCAATTCTACAAGCTTATAGCCTGGATAGGCTAGTCCATACCCAACAGGAACTTGATCCTGTTCCCAGACAATGCAATTTTCCCAGCTCAAGCGATTGCCGGACTGTAAGTAATATTGCTCCAAAATCTCAATTGTATCCTCTATGTTCGTTGTACCTGACAGCTCATAGGCAATAGTGCCTATCGCCTCCATCATTAGTGGAATAATGCTTTTACTATCTTCTGGAATTGCTTTGCGTATCATATAAGAACCTCCAAATGATTAGTGGCAGCCCTTCACCAATCTCACTATATCATTTTTGACCGTGAAATGATGTACGAGCTGTCACCTCTTATTGTACGCTAGTCCAATCAATCGTGATCAACAAAAATACTTTCATGCTAAAATTTCTTTCGTTAGGAACAGATGGTGCAATCATATTGCTTCCGCAAGTATTTCTTTCCACGGAACAATCTTGACTTCACCGTATTGATTTCAAGTGATAGCACGCTAGATATTTCCGCAAGCGAATACTCTGATAGGTAACGGAGCTGAAATACGTCCCGATACGCCTCCGGCAGGCCGTTCATCATGTTCAAGACCTGTTTCTGATTTTCTTGCTCCAGTACTTGCTGCTCAGGTCCGTTATGTTGATCCTGTAGAGATTCCAGTGTGGGATGGTCCTGATTGTCGTAAGCAATGTACTCGACAAAGTGGCTCGTCGGCTTGCGTTTGCGTTGTCGAATAAGATCAATGCATAAATTACGCACAATCATCTGCATCCAAGTAATGATTTTGCAGGAAAAGTTGTACCGATGCAAATTCCGTATGATGCGAATGTACGCTTCTTGAACCACATCTTCTGCATCTTGTTGATTGCGAACAAAGCGATAGGCATGCTGCAGCAGCACTCCTCGATAGTCATTGTATAATTGAATATATATGCCTTCATCTCCGGCAAGCAGTTGTTTTTGAACTTGATCTAGGCTGTATCCCATGATTCCTCCGCATATCCTTATCCCCGACTAAGTTGTTAATTTCATTTTTTTGATTAGGGAGTTTTCTTTCACGAATACGATATCAAAAAGATATGAAGATAATATGAAGATGAAATTAACAATGAATGATTTTCCGCTGTAAATCTGAATATTTTATTAAGAAATACAAAAAAAGCCGCGCTCTAACGGATTAGAGTAACGCGGCTTTGATCGTTTACATATGATAATGTTATTCGATGTAGTCCTTCAAACGCTTGCTGCGGCTCGGATGTCTTAATTTTCGAAGAGCCTTGGCTTCGATTTGGCGAATTCTTTCACGTGTAACACCGAACACTTGACCTACCTCTTCCAATGTACGGGTACGTCCATCATCAAGACCGAAGCGAAGTCGAAGGACATTCTCTTCTCTCTCGGTTAGTGTATCAAGCACGTCCCCTAATTGGGTCTTTAGCGACTCATATGCTGCCGATTCAACAGGAGACTGCGCATCCTGATCCTCGATAAAATCGCCCAGCTTCGTATCGTGTTCTTCACCGATCGGTGTTTCCAGTGAGATTGGATCCTGCGAAATTTTCATAATCTCGCGAACCTTTTCAACACTTAATTCCATTTCCTTGGCGATCTCCTCTACCTCTGGTTCACGGCCAAGCTCCTGCACCAATTGTCTGGAAACACGAACAAGCTTATTAATGGTCTCGATCATGTGTACAGGAATACGTATCGTTCTCGCTTGATCGGCAATCGCGCGCGTAATGGCTTGACGAATCCACCACGTTGCATAGGTACTGAACTTAAAGCCTTTTGTATAATCGAATTTATCAACAGCTTTAATTAGACCCATGTTCCCTTCTTGAATAAGATCAAGGAGTGACATGCCTCGTCCTGCGTAGCGTCTCGCAATACTAACGACTAAGCGAAGGTTAGCCTCTGTCAGCATCTTCTTCGCTTCTTCATCGCCTTCAGCAATGCGTTTTGCCAAATCTACTTCTTCTTCCGTGCTGAGAAGACCAACTCGGCCAATCCCTTTAAGATACATCCGCACAGAGTCATCTATTTTGACTCCTGGAGGTAGTAAATCAATATCTGCATCTGAATGAGTTTGCTCATTGCGTTCTTCGTTAGTCAATCTGTCGCCCCCCTAAAAATATGCGTACGTATCGAACCGTTAAGTTTACGGAATATGCGTGGATTACTCATATTTGACAAAGAAAAAGGTCTATGATATGATTTATTTTAATTAGATCTGTAAGAAATAAGAGCACACACTATAGTATCATATACCTAATCATTTATCAATACCTATTATTTACAGCGATATACATACAATTAAACCCCCAGCATAACAGCTGGGGGTTATTATGTTTTCTAGCCTATCTTTCTGTTTACTTCATGTGCATGAAAACGACATACAGTCGAAAAAATTACGTTAGCGAATGCCCACCATCCGTATGAATGACCGTTCCGGTCACGAACGAATTCGTAAGTAAATAGAGCACGCTTTGAGCGACATCCTCAGTACTGCCTATGCGTTGTACAGGAAGCTTCTCTGCAATTGTCTCATACAACTGCTGGCGCGCTTCTTCCGGCATCTTGCTGCGGGAAGGAGTGTCAATGATGCCTGGCGATACGACGTTCACCCTTATTGGAGCAAGTTCCAATGCCAGCGTCTTGCCTAAGTTGGATACGGCCGCATTGACTGCGCCAAGAATAGACGAACCAATCATAGCCTTATAGGCTACAACTCCAGAAAACAAAACGATCGAGCCGTTCGTTGAGAGCTTAGACGCGCCATACTTTACAGCATGATATTGTCCCCAAAACTTATTCTCGAACAATTGTCTCGCTTGATTGGTATCCGACTTCAGGAAGGAGCCGCCAGAAGTCTCGGCCGCACTTACGACAAGATGATCGAATGCATCGACATGCTGGAAGAAAGCCTCTACCTCATGTTCAATCGTCAGGTCAAGTTGATGTGTCTCTGCTTTCGTCCCAAGCTGTTCCTTGGCAAGCTGCAACTTGTTCATAGAGCGGCTCGCAATGACTACTTCGGCTCCATGCGCAATCGCTTGTTTTGCAGATTCAAGTCCGATCCCGGAGCTGCCACCGATAATTACGATCTTTTTATTTTGCAACTGGTTCATTTGTAAGTGCCTCCTTCAAGTGCTGTTCAAGATTGGCAATATATTGTTTGATGTTTGGATTTTTGACTACATCGTAGCAAGAAAAGCTTTTTAACGGCTTCATACCTAAAAATTTGTGTATCCGGTGCAGGTGCTGCAGCGCCTCGTCCAAGCTGTTCCCTTCGAAAAATTGAGTCTCATCCTCAAATGCAGATGCCGGAGCATTCCAGGTTGTGGAGAGCATATATGTTTTATCTGTCAGCAACCCCCCAGTTCCGTATTGATCCGCGCCAGTGAAGAATGTTCCGTATGCATAGACCTCGTCCATATACGTTTTAAGCAGTCCCGGCACACTGAACCAATAGATGGGTGTCTGATAAATCACTACATCGGCCCACAAAAATTTCTGCTGTTCTTCTTCTGCGTGGTAACCGTTTTGAATGACTGTTGTCTTGACATTGTTGTACGGACTCAGCACTCGAATCATGTTCTCCACTAATGTGTTGTTCAGCTTTCCCTCCGCAGAACGGTATTGCTGATGACCGTTAATAATCAGAATATTTTTCATCGGATTCAGCTCCTTGATTTTGATGTATTGGCTGCAAACTCATTATATGTTCCATTAATTCATTTAGGGAAGTACTGATATTTTATTCACATTATTTCCGTAAATGAAGTATTGTGATATGATGGGACTAAATCGTCATATTTTTAGGAGGATTCGTTATGACTGGTTCATCTGATTCTATTACGTTGACCAAAGGAACGCCCGGACAAACTTGTCCGATAGCAAAAACACTCGATGTGATTGGGACAAAATGGACATTTTTGATCATCCGGGATTTGTTGATAGAAGGCACAATGCGATTTAGCGATTTATTAAGAGCAATGGATGGAATCAGCCCGAAAACACTATCGCTGCGGTTAAAGGAACTAGAGGATCACGGCATAGTGGATAGGAACGTATACCCCGAAGTCCCTCCGCGGGTCGAGTATACGCTTACTGACAAAGGCAAGCTCTTAGAAGGAATTTTCATCGAACTAAAGCGATTCGGATTACAGCTATAACAAGATAAAGAAGCCGGAGCAAGGGGTGGTGTCCCTCCCCTCTCCGGCTAATCGATTTTCTCAACTTACAGAACGATGAGTGTTGATTATTGTAACGTCAGCTTCTTGGTCCACGTACGTTCCTTGCCTGAATCATTGCGGAATACGAATGTAACTTCCCCAGTCTCTCCCTTTCGTTTTTCATCATAAATAAATCCGGAAAATTGGCCATTTCCACTAATATAAAACCCGTCTTCTCCATTGCCGCCATGTTCGATCGCTTGCTCTGTTGTATTGATAACAGTTGTCTTATCTGACTTCCATCTCAATTCGGCTAAAGAATAACCTTTAGGGATTTGCTCGACTTGGAAATAAAAATGCCGCTCTGGCTGGCCTGGATATTTCGTCTGATCCACAACGACTAAGATGGGCTCCTCAAGCTCAGTCTGCGTTTGCGCTGGTGGAGCTGGCTGTTTTTTTGCGTTAGAGCTTATTTCTCCATTTTTTCCGCACGCTGAAGCTGCTAGAATAGCTGCACAGCATAAGATGAGTCCGCTTAATTTAACAAGGTTCAATATTGTCACCCTCTGATTCATTTAATGAAAAATAAAACACAACTCTTGCATCAGCCGATACACGAAAATCTTCTTGCGCAGTCCAAGCTATGTTGCAGTGTTTCCTGCCCGCTTGTACATCGAACGCCTCAACAACCCTCGTACTTGCTCATTGATGGAATAAGAGCCTCGCTTAAGTTCAATCGCCCTCGCTTCATATCTGGACAGTTCCATCATATCCATGATCGGGGCATTCATCTTATCCACTTCAGACAAAATATGCTGGTAGTAGCGATCTCGTTTCTCTAGTGCGACATTGTCCTGCAATCCCACCGTGAACCCTTTTACAATACCGAGTGGTGTCTTCAGCTCATGAGAGTATGCTTAACTCGTTAGTACAGACATCGTAACCATCGCACCTATAAATAATATTGTTATACCTTTGTTCATGGCAATAGCCTCCTGTAATCAGGTTTACAAAGGCTATTATAGAAATCCAATGTGTTCATCATGTGTACATCGCCTCAACAGCGGACTTCAATGTCAGGACTTTTACATCACATTAGGGAAGCGCCTAGTCAAGTGAAGTCCATAACACATAAATTATGTTGACTATAGAATGCTTAGCATGCATCCACCAACTTCTTTTTCGGTTTTCAATTCGTGTATTGAATTAACGTAATGGGGATTTCATGGGAATGTTCTCGGAAGGGGGATCAGTCTAACATGAGCAATGATGAACGCCTATGCAAGAGATTCGCACTGATCATCGGTGGACAATCTGGATTCGCCGGCGGAAAGTGCGTGGCAACAATAACTCGAAAGCACCTACGGACTTTCATTTTGGGGAAAAGATTCCGTGTAACCTCTTCTTTCTCGTTTGAATCAAAAAATACTATAACAGGCAAAGCCTTATGCTTAGGAAGAATCGCTCTTTTGCAAAACGAAACCAATCGTTTTCTATCTGCTATTCGCAAACAGGGCATACTCGTCTCTTCTGTTCACAATGAATGGCTGTTTGAACGTCCGCGTTTGATTTATGTCAATATTGAAGCGGTAGAAAAACCGCTAATCTTCGCTAGAAAAGTCAGAAAAGCACTGGATGATTCCAACTAATTAGCTTTAATAAACTTCTTCCCGCTTGATACGTACAAATCCATGTGTGAGATTACGCCCAGCCCGTTCGAGTATGGACTGGGCGCATAATAAACAAGCTAGTCTTTAGATTCCAAAGTCTCATGGATATACAGCCAATTGTTCAATATATCTTGGAACAGCCTTTGTACGATGAGAAGCTCTTCTTCGTTATATTGATCCAGAATGTCCGAAAATCGCTGCTCCAGTTCTTTATGCGCTCGATCATGCAGTACGTTCAATCGCTTCCCTTTTGGATTCAAACGAAAATAAACTTCTTTTTTGTTATCGCTCAGTTGGGTTCTGCGTATGATGTCATTCGACAACAATTTGGAGCAAATTCGTGACACCGTCGCTTTGGAGATCCGTAATCGTTCGGCCAGTGATGTGACATTGATCGGTTCATGCTCCCCAATGCAGGATATCACATGAAGTTCTGTAATATTCAACTGAAGTTCTTGATCAAACTCATCCCCCAGCTTATTTAGCACTTTAGCAATATGCTTTTGAATCATAAATTCGTGCTGCTCTTGTTGATGAATGAGATCAATAAATAATTCGTAAAATGCATGCTTACTGTAAGCAGAATTTACCTGATCCATGCCTATCCTCCGCTTGAATTAATTCTTTTATTATACCCGATCTTGCATCAGCGGAGTAGCAGGAGACATAGGCATTCCTGAATCGGGAGCTGATAGCATCCTACTATAATCGAACCAAATTTATAGCGATAGATACTGTTTATCATGTATGCGCAGCCTTCGGTCAATTGAAGAATTTATCGTGCGCACCACCGATGTATAGCTTTTTGCAAAAGTGAAGGGAGATCTGGCTGTTGCTTGCTTAATGCCCATGCGACATGTCCGTCAGGACGTATCAGAGCTGCATGGACATCGGCCCATTCAGAGCGCTGCTCAGCAATGGTGGCATGTATCATCTGGAATGGAGCGGAAGCGCCACAATGTGCAGACTCATCTGTGTGATCTTCCAGCAAGAGGCATACATAACTACCAGCATGAAGAAGTGAGTATAAGGATGTGGCCTCCCCGTTTGCTAACAAGATGTCTAAATCAGGAAGTCTCTTCCCATGAAGAGGATGGATAGGCAGCTGTGAGTCTGGTTCGTAATTTACACCGATTGCAGATATCCGTTCTGATAAGTATCGATTAGCGTCAGGGAATTTCAGCAGATCGGCCATCATTTTTCTAAGCTCTAAGCCAGCGGGGCTGAAGTCAATTAATTTTGTCTGTACCTCTGTGTTATGCAGTAATTGTTCTGCCACCGGATGCCGCTCGCTATGATAGCTGTCAAGCAGACATGCTGGAGCCCAGCCCTGAATCTCACCCGCCAGTTTCCAACCAAGGTTCATAGCTTCCTGCAAACCAACATTTAGGCCTTGGCCGCCTGACGGGAAATGGATATGCGCTGCATCGCCAGCCAGTAAAATGCGGCCGTTTCGATAATATTTCGCGATTCGTGTGGCATTGCCGAAGCGCGACATCCATATCGGATCGGATATGCCATAATCCGTGCCGCATATCTGCTGCAGACTAGTGCTTAATTCCATTAGGGACACAGGCTTTTCCTTAGGTGTCTGCGTGCACATCGGATCGACAACAACAATTCGATACTTGTCCTCCGGCAAAGGTATAATGTATGCGTTTCCGCGTTGATTGAATACGAATAATAGGTTGTCACTAGGTGGATTCGAAAGCGTTACATCGCCTAAGGCAGCCGTGATATTGCTATCCGTGCCTTCGAACGGAATTCCCGCTTGCTTGCGAACAATACTGCCAGCGCCATCCGTACCAATAACATATTGCGATTGGAGTAAAAGCATACCCTCTGTACCTACAGCAACGATTTCGGCTATTTCATCATTTTGGCGAACCGCCACGACTTCCATTCCTCTGTAAATTGGAACATTCAGACTGCGAATGTGCTCTTCCAGTAATCGTTCGGTTGTCCTCTGTGGAATCAATAACATATGATTCGAGCCTGTATCCAACACTGAAAAGTCCAGTCTTGTTTCCAAGGCAGAGAAATGACCACTCGGTATGATTTGCCCTTCATCCATAAATCTTTTCAGAAGTCCTCTCATTCCCAGTATCTCCAAGGAACGAGGATGCAGGTTGAATGCTTTTGAAAATGTTCCCGGCTGAGGCAAGCGTTCAACAATGCAAACGGACACGCCAAACAAGGCAAGCTCAGAGGCCAGCATCAATCCAACAGGCCCCGCTCCGACGATTATAGCTTGATAATCCATGTTATCAACTCCTTTGGGCATAATGTGAACTGAAAATACATCCATCAACCTATTTTTGTTACATATGTAACAATATGATTGTAAATAAGTTCACCACATACTCCGCTAATCCTCCTTTCTATAATCAAACAATGTTATCTAAAGAGAGTACAAAAAGTGGTCATGTAATTGTTACATACGAAACAATTACATCATAATCCTATCACTCACACATTACAAGATCAAATTTTAAATAAACGGCAAATCGCATAAATAGATAAAGAAAGTTGATATTCAACAAAACAAAAAGGAGAAGGCTGGCCTTCTCCCTATAATTGTTACATTTGTTACAAATGTGATCCCCCGCTTGCATCAATCAACTGTCCGGTTATCCAGCGGCTGTCGGTCGAGGCCAAAAAGGCGGAAATATCTGCTATATCCTCGGGTTCTCCCCATCTGTTAAAGGTGGATAATCCGGCAGCCAACTTCTGTCCATGAGAATTTCCCAAAGTCCTGGCATTCATCTCCGTATTTATGATACCGGGAAGAATTGCATTTACTGTAATATGACGCGACCCTAATTGCTTAGCTAAGGCGATAGTAAGTGTATTAATTGCCCCCTTGGTCATACTGTAAGCGAACACGCTCGGGGAGGCCGCGCGTGTCACAAATGAAGAGAGATTAATAATTCGTCCATAATCGTTTAGGCGAGGCAGCGCCTGTTGAATAACAAAAAATGGCCCTTTCACATTGACGCTCATCACTTCATCAAATGTCTCTTCCGTTGCGTCCTCAATGGACAGAATTTGCCCAATTCCAGCGTTATTCACCAAAATATCAAATCGAGGATCCCCCGTATATTCTCGAATCGTCTCATCCAAAACTTCATAAAGTTGATTGATCCCGCTAACATTACTTACATCAGCGCCTACCTTGAACGCAGCTCCTCCATATTGTTGGATTTGCCGAACCACTTCTTCTGCTTGCTCTTGTCTTCTCCCATAATGTACAGCGACTAAAGCGCCCTCCTGTGCAAGACGCAGCGCAATGGCTCGTCCGATCCCCCTGCTTGCACCTGTTACGACTGCGACTTTCCCTTGTAATTTGCTCATAAGCTCATCTCCTTGTGTATATGATCCATTATGTTATAGCACAAGGCGATATTCGAAATGTTGCTCTCCCATATCCACACAGGTATCACAAAAAGGGAATACTGTCCTTCCCTTTACCATTTCGTATGGAGGCTCGCAATAGTTACAAACTCCAAAGTGCTTTTCTTCCTTCCCTTCAACCCATTTAGCTAGGTCTGCTCATCCTTTATTTTCTTTGTAGAAGACGGCTTTAACGGCAAATCGGCTGCAAAATCAATTGCCTTCTCTATCTCGATGGCTGGTTTATGAGCCGATGCAGCCATTTCAGGTTATCTGGTTTGAAAACCCTTCATTGTTATTTTTGGGACAGGTATCCCCATAATAGGAGAGCCGTTTGATATCAAGTTAGACATACTGGTTGCCTCCTTAACAAGCTGGATCAGATATCCATTTAATAGCACACAATCTTCGCACAACACAGAATATTATGGTATAAGATGGGATTATTCAGTTTTTTTGCATTCCATCAACTTTTTTCAACATGCACTATTTACCTGCAAACACGAAAAAAGGTTTCTGTAGACCCACACGATTTTCATCTGCTATGTTGGAATTAGCAAACGATGACAATAGTAAGGGTGATGATATTGAACGGTCAAAAAGTTGCATTTCTGTCTGTGCTCAGCAACACGACTGTCGTAATATTAAAGCTGATCGTAGGAATCTTAACGGGATCTATCGCGATTATTTCTGAAGCGATACATTCATTTTTAGATTTAGCAGCATCAGTTATTGCATGTTTCTCTGTACGCATATCGAGTCGTTCTGCGGATCGCAACCATCCCTATGGACATGGGAAAGTTGAGAATATTTCAGGAACAATCGAAACCCTGCTCATATTTGCAGCCGGTATTTGGATTATTTACGAATGTGCCCATAAAATCATGCAGCCTGCGGAAATTGAAATGCCATACTTGGGGATCGCTGTCATGTTTGTTGGAGCGACCATTAATTTTATTGTTGCGAAAAAGGTGCGCAAAACGGCGGATGAGCTTCATTCGGTAGCGATGAAGTCTAATGCCCTGCATTTGCTCACGGACGTATATACATCGCTAGGCGTAGGGGCAAGCTTGCTTCTTGTTACATTGACGGGATGGACAATCTTAGATCCGATTATCGGGATATTTCTTGCGATGTACATTATGAAGGAAGCATTTACACTTATGAAGGAATCCTTTCCTCCCCTGCTCGATGCTAGATTGTCCGAAGAGGAAGAACAGCAGCTTCAGCAGCTGATACTCCTTCATAAGGAGAAGTATATAGAATTTCATGATTTTCGTACAAGACGCTCCGGCCCGGTCGAATACGTAGACTTTCACCTCGTGGTACCCTCTGGCATGGATATCGCCACCGCGCATCATCTATGTGATGAGATCGAACATACCATTCAGAGCTCCTTCGAGCGTGCAGAAGTATTGATTCATATTGAGCCTGAGCATGAACGGAGAGATAGACTCGCTCAGCAATAAATAGATTGGGCAGCTCCCTCACCGGGGACTGCCCTGTCTTTGTGTTCATCATTCAGAATGAGGGACAGTACATGAGGAGGCAGTCAATCCAGGACAATCCTCCAAATTAGATTGATTTCCTCACGTTCCACACCTTCAATAGAGACTCAGCTCCAAGACCGATTAATAACATTCCAGCTATTATATTCATGCTTCGCATAATTGCAGGTGTCACAAAGCTGCCAATCCAGGCTCCGATGCATGCAACCATAGTTAAAAAGAAAAGTGTAGAACATAAAGCACCCAAACTAAATACATAAACCTCCATCTTCTTCAACTCATCTTCAAGCACCCTTGTCGAAAATACATCGGCCCAAAAAACGATGCTGAGCGGGTTTGAAGCGACCAATAGGACAGCAGGCAAAAAGACGCTAGTTGTACGAGAATGAACCCTATCGCCTATACTGTAATAATCATTAGTTTCCAGCGCGTTCGCAACAAAGCTCATCCCAAATAGGCACAAGACGATAGCTCCAAATAGGTTCAATCCCATTTTGATTCGTTTGCACTTTATTACTGCTGCCACACCAAAAATGGCGGCTAACATAAAGATAAGATCAATGAATACAGTAGCTAGCACTGCGGTCTCAGCAGTTAGAAATCCCTGGAACGAAGCTGTTTGAAAGATAAAAATACATACCGGTCCTACAGCGAACTGCAGTGTCATACCAAAGAAAAACCCCTTCTTTAACATCGTACGATCTCCTATAGATTAATATTTTCTTTCAAAGAAGATAGGGAAATAATCGTATTACTGCTATGAACACCGATCATATTTTTCAGCGTATGAGATATAAAATGTTCCAATTCCTGCGTATCTGCAACGATCACCTTCAATAAATAATCGTATTGGCCCGCAACATGATGACATTCAAGTACAGATTTACATGCGACTATTGCTTTCCTGAAATCCTCGATATGCTTGGACTGGTCAATGGTAACAAAAATAAAGGAAAGTAAGTTGCAGCCCATCTTCTCACGACTGATTTTGATCGTATAAGCTTCTATGATATTTGCTTCTTCCAATTTCCTTATTCGTTCTGTTACAGCGGGAATTGAGAGATTCACTCTTTTACTAATTTCTGAAGCAGTCGTTCTGCCGTTTTCTTTTAACGCATTCAAAATTGAGCGATCAATTGTATCCATTCCTCCACTGACCCTTCTTCTTAAAATGATTAATTTTATTATAGTGACTAATCGGTATATTTAAATGAAATGACATAAAATACGTAAATTTTAAGTTACATGTGTTTATAAAATTAAATTAGTTAATTTATATAGGTTTCATTTCGCAATGAGACTTAACATTTAAGTTGAAAAAATCGATCGCCTTCATCTCATCATATAAAAAAGAACAGATGGAAAGCTCCCCCTTTCCAATCTGTTCTTATCCATTTCTTAATCGATTTTATTATTGCAAGAGGGAATCTTGTTCGTTGACCCTACACATATTGCTTCATCCAGCCAACAATTCGGTTCAGCCGCTCTACACGGAGCTCTGGATGGCCGTTGCGCGATAAATCATGATTCGCATCTGGGAATCGCACCAACTGTGTGGTCTTGCCTAGGCGCTTCAAGGCCACATATAGCTGCTCAGCCTGCTCGATCGGACAGCGCAGATCTTGCTCTCCGTGCAAAATAAGGAGCGGCGTCTGCACTTTGTCTACATATGCGAGCGGTGAATGCTTCCACAACTTCTCCGGATCTTCCCATGGCTGTGCACAGATCTGATCCTCGGTAAAGAAGTATCCGATATCGCTGACACCATAGAACGAGAACCAGTTCGAGATCGAACGCTGTGTGACAGCTCCCTTGAAGCGGTTCGTATGGCCAACAACCCAGTTCGTCATGAAGCCGCCATAGCTGCCGCCCGTAACGCCAAGCCGATCTTTATCTATGAAGTCGTAGCGGGCAATCGCCTGATCTAGCGTCTCCATAATATCCTCGTAATCCTTCCCGCCGTAATCCCCGCGACAAGCATCAACAAATTTCTGGCCATAGCCGTGGCTGCCGCGCGGATTCGAATAGAGAACCGCATAACCTTGGGCGGCAAGCAGTTGGAACTCATGCATGAAGGAGTGCGCGTACATCGTATGCGGGCCGCCATGAATTTCAACAATTGTCGGTACCTTGTCGCCTGCAGACATGCCTGGCGGCTTCATAATCCAAGCTTGCACCTTCCAGCCGTCAGACGTCTGGAACCAGAACGATTCCGGCTGGCTCAGATTCAACTCAGCTAGAAAGCTGTCATTCGGGGCTACTAAGCGCTGCTCTCGCCCTGTGGACATATCCATCGTGCACAAATTACCTGGCTGCAGCGGATCGGCTGAGATAAAGACAATTTGCTTCCCGTCCTGTGCCACCGTAAATTGAGTAATCTCACGATCACCAGAGCTCAGAATTTCATAGTCTCCATTCAAGGAGAAGCGCGCGAGTTGGACACTGCCCTCCGCCGATACGAGCGAATAAATAGATGAGCCGTCTGGTGTAAAGACAGGAGCCGAAGAACCAAGAGCTTTCATATCGGTCACGGCTGCATTATCGAGATATAGATCCAGGTCAGGATGCATACATTCTGCTGTTCCGCCTGTAACAGGCACGGTATACAGAAGAATTAATGTTGCGTTCTCATATTGGCGGTTATGTCCTAGGAAAGCAATCGTTTGCCCATCTGGTGAGAAGGCAATATTTCCAATCACAAGACCAGAGTTTGTCACACGACGACATACTCCGTCTTTGCAATTCACGATGTAGATATCTTGCGTGAAGACCAGATCTTGGTCGACCCTATCTTCCTCGATGCGATTCGCTGAAAAAGCAGCATGAACCCCATCTGGTGACCATGCAAAATCATGGATATCATAATCTCCAGAAGTTAAGGGGACGGTCGAGCCAGATTGAAGATCAAGCACGTGCAAATGCGAACGCTTGCTGTCCAGCAATCCTTTGCCGTCCGCCTTGCATTTTAACCGATCGACAACGATTGCCTGCTTGCCAGGCTTATTCTCACAGTCTCCCTGCGCGTTCACTTTTTCAATCTCTGCTTGATTGGTGCTCGTGGTATACAACAAGCGGGAACCGTCAGGCGACCACAGGAATGCGCTTACACCAAACTCTGTGTCTGTGAGAGCTTCCGCTTCGCCGCCGTCAGCTGCCATTAGCCAGATTTGCTGGTACTTCCCCTTCTTGCGAAGAAAGGCCAGCTTTTGACCGTCAGGCGACCAGATAGGAGCGTTGTCTTGTTCTCCATGTGTAAATACCTTGCTTTTCGTCCCGTCAGCTGTCGTAATATGTATGCGCGATCGATAACCGCTCTTTTCTTCATTCACCTGTTTCGCTACATAAGCAATCGTCCCGTCTACTGGATTGACGGCCGGATCAGATAACCATACGAACCGGTACAAATCTTTTGCTGTAATCACGCGACGCTCCATTGACACACCTCCCATGATTGATATACACAGTATGGCATTCCTTTCCTGTAAAAGACAAGTACATTAGGACCTAGTCTCGCCTACCTCTTCCTTCCACGTTACATTTTTTGTAATGTCGAAATTCGTACACCTCTCACTTCCTCATCTAAAGCGATACTGCTCCGACATTCCGTAGGAAAGCGTCAAAACGCCGCCGTCCTTCACCAAATCCGCTCCCTGCTCCCTCGCTTGGCAAATCACGTTGTAAATAGAGCTGACACTTATGTATTGCTTATATACGTCATCATCAAATTCTCCCGTTCGAAAGCCTTCAAACAATGCATTTGAAATCATCGAATAGCTGGCAAATTGAGTCCGGTATACATTGAAAGACTCCTCTCCCCTGTACAAAAGCAATTCTTCGTTATAACTAAGCATATCGAAGGCATGCTCTGCACAGATTTCAGGTAAAAAGGAGTATAACTCCTGAGCTAAATCGCTATCCTGCAATCGCTCGACTAATATATCTGTGAAATTATCGTACTTCTCCTGCGTATCGCACTCCATAAAGAGGCGAACCGCTGTATGCGTCGCCTCCGCAACATGCTCGGGAGAATAAGGATACGGTGTATATGTTTCCTCCGACTGCAACAAGAAAATAAACTGCTTTTGTGATGCAAAACCTTCCACCTGCCACTTGCTTGCGATCTCCGCTACGATTTGTCCTAGCTCGGGGCTCGGAATATCATTAATGCGACACTCGCCGGTAATGTCGTCCTCGTGCTTCGCGGCATAAATTTTGATATAGCAAAGCTTTTGATCACCGATCCGCTTGGCGATTTCGTCCTTAAGCGTTTCCCAGTATGGGGACTCTTCCATTTCAGGCGACGACTCTCCCAAACCGACGATATTGCTCTTATAAGCCTTCCAGTGATGCACCGTGTCTCCGTATGTCGAATGCAGCGTCTCGGGATTTCGATCCTGCTCCATGGAGGCGATTCCCTCCATAAAGGAAAAGGCAAAGCCGCCTATCGCCGTACCAAATGCATTTTTCAAGCTGCTGCCGATACCAGCCGTCGTTTCATATATATCACGATCCCACTTAGGCGAGCTTACTTGAAATTGAAGCATAACAGTCTGATCCGTCCACTTCGCCACATGCGGGCGTATCGTAAGCTCCCATTCTGGGATAACGATGCAGTCCCCCTCTACCATTTCCTCTGCCTCAAAGATTCCTCTCATCCCATGATGAAGCAAAAAATGCGCAGGGTCATCAATCTTTTCGTCTTCCCAATCCATTGTTTGTTCTTGTTCGCGAGTCATGTTGCCGCTCCTCTCTGTAATGCCTGCTACTATGTCTTACAATACCATAAAAAAGAATACTATATTTTGACGAAGGCAAGATAAATACGAAAAAAAGACAGCATCATCGCTGACACTGTCTCCTCTCTTGCCGTTTATAGTGAACTGGTGCTAAAAACTATTGTAGACTGCTTCTTCTTGTAGGTTCGCGTACGTTCATCTTCAACAAGTCCGCTCCAGTTCAAGCCGTATCCAAAATCATAGACATTGTTCTCCGTATCAACATGACACTCCATGTCATGCGCCACATCCTCGAATTGCGATTCGACGGTCGCCATGTTTGCCGGCATTTGCATCGGCAATCGTCCAGAAGGTTCAGCAGTTCCCGTCAATATATCGAGAATGGCTTGATCCTGGACGCCGAAATGGGCGATGATTCCATCGACATGTGATTCGAACTCTCCCACGATCATAGGCGTAGATAATGAAAGCGAGACTATGACGGGCTTCCCCTTCATTTTCTCTGCCGTGTCCATAACGGCATCCAAATCTGATTCGTTATGCGTTGTCACGGTTTTCCCTAGATAAGTTCGGTTCAGAACCTCATCTGGGCGCGCATCCCCTGCAAGGCTTTGTTTGCGAGCATGTTCAGCGGTGTACGGCTTGTACTGCAAACTGATAGGGACATATCCATTCCCGCCGTTGTCCACATCTTCTTGACTATAACCGGTTCCCGACTTCGGACTGCTCATAAAGACAAGGCCAAAATCGGCTTCATCCGGGTTATCCGTTACCTTGAAGTATTTAGCAACAACCTCCATATTCACGGGATACTCAACCGTCTCCGGCGTTGGATTGCCAAACCAATCCTTCCCTGCCGGCATATGCCGTTTTGGAATATAAACCGTGCTTTGACGCGGCAGAGGAAGGATTTGCTGCTTATTCTTCAGCATGACGATCGATTTCAGTTGCGCTTCATAACCGGCCTGCATATAGCTCGGGTTCCCGACGATATGCGCACTTTCTTCCACATCCAAGTATGGATTTTCGAACAGGCCGAGACGGAAGATGTTCTTCAAGAGGCGCACGGCTGATTGCTCGAAGCGGTTTCGCATATACGTTTCACCATGCTCCGCAACACCCATTCGATACGCTTCCAGTACAGGTTCGATTTCGTTGTTGCCGCCAAATTGATCGACGCCTGCCATGATCAGCTTATAATGGCGCTCCGCAACGGACAGCTCCTCCACCCCCCATGGTTTGCCCGACAGGAAGGTATCCTTGCCTCCCGATTCGTCGGCCGTAATCAGCCAATCGGTGCAGACGACGCCGTCATAGCCGTATCGTTCGCGAAGCAGATCTCGAATCAGGTGCGAGCTGTACGAGTTGCCGACATTCTCCCCGTTCACGGTATCCTGGTTAACGGAGATCGTGTAATACGGCATCACGGCTGAAGCCTTGCCTGTACGGCCATGCAATCGAAATGCGCCTTCAGAGAAAGGCTTAATGTGTTCCGCAAAGTTATTTCCCGGATATACCGCGTACTTTCCGCAGCCGTAATGAGCGTCCCGTCCGCCTTCGCCCGAACCGCCGCCCGGCCAATGCTTTACCATCGCATTGACACTGTCATAACCCCAACCGTCCGCAAGCTCTGATTCACCCGACGAGGTTTGGAACCCGTCAATATAAGCACGCGCCATGTCCGTCGCCAATCGGGTATCCTCACCGAACGTACCGTTGAAGCGGAACCAGCGCGGGTCGGTAGCGATGTCAATTTGCGGGGACAAGGCGGTCGTCAGCCCCAGCGCCCGATATTCCTTAGCCGCGATTTCGCCGAACTTGCGCGTCAATGCCGGGTCGAACGTTGCCGCCAGCCCGAGAGGCTCCGGCCACATGGAGATTGCCCCGCCTGCTCCAGCATTGAATTCGGAGCTGGAGTCCGAGCTGTGCCGCGGATCCGAGCTGTTGTTCGCCGGAATGCCGAGCCCCGTGCTTTCTGCGAAAGCTTGAACCAAATTGCTCCACCGGGCAGCCACTTCCGGAGTTTCCACATTCGTCACGAGAATATGGCGCAAATGATCCTCCGAGAGAAATTTCATTTGCTCGTCCGTCAATTCCCAAGGCTTCGCTCCGCTATCTTCATACGATTTCCCGCCGTATGTGCTGGCGAACCATCTGCCGCTCGCTGCCGGAACGGATTGGTGCCTGCTGTATAGCATCAATCCCGCGATTTGCTCAATCGTCATCTTGGAAGCAAGATCCCGCGCCCGCTCCTCCGGAGACAGGCGCCAGTCTTCATACTTGTCAAGCTTGCCATCTTTGTTCAAATCCTTGAAAAAGTATCCGTCTTGTTCCAAAATCGTTACGCCCGAATGCATGCAATATCCGAGCTTTGGGCCGCCGTCGTTCTGAATATATGAAATAGCATTTCCATGTTGATGAGCCATTGTTTCTATATCTTTCATGTATCCGATTCCTCTCCTATCCCCATGCGATTTTCTATATTTGATTCCACCGCTGCTAAGCAAGCATCCACAGGGATTTATTTCGTCGAAGCATTCTTTAACCCTAAGGTCTCATTCAGTTGTCCAATTATCTGATTCAGCTGAGCATCCGTCATGCCGCTTCCCAGCATTCCTGTCAGAGAGCGAATTCCATCATATTTCTTCCATTCTTTCATAGCTTTCAGCAGTTGTGCGATGCCCTCATCGCCCATGCCCTCTGCGAAGACGGCTCCCATGTGCTCCAAGCTCGCCATGCTCTCCTTCATCGCATCTTTGGCAAATTGAGTCGTAGCCGGAATTGCCAGCAGCTCATGAAATTTCGTATTTCGGGTTACCTTCGAGAATGGAATTTCCGTCGAACGGACATGAATGCTTGCCGATAACGGCGTGTCTGCGGATGACGGACCGACTACGATTTCATAATCGCCCGTTTCAGCGAACCAATCATGAATATCGGTATTGAAGTAAGCGAAGGATCGTTTATTGAGCGTAAAGCTCACCGTCGTTGCCTCGCCTGCTTCTAGACTGACCTTCGCAAAGCCCTTCAACTCCTTTATCGGACGGACTACAGAGCTGTCCGAAGGCTTGACGTATAGCTGCACAATTTCTTTTCCGGCACGGCTGCCTGTATTGCGCACGGTTACAGTTGCGGTCACGGTATCCGTATCCTTCATGCTCTGTTTGTCGATATGGATTCGTTCATACGCGAACGTCGTATAACTTAGTCCATAACCAAATGGAAATAGCGGTTTTTCTTTTTTCGCTTCATAGTAACGGTAACCGACAAAAATGCCTTCGCCGTAGAATACTTCGTTTTTGCCGCCAGGAAAGTTTAGATAAGACGGTGTCTGCTCCAATGATGAAGGGAACGTTTCCGCAAGTTTGCCGCTCGGGTTCACGAAACCGTAGAGCACGTCCGCCGCTGCGCTGCCTGTTGCTTGTCCACCCAAATAACCTTCGAGCACAGCCTTCACCTTGTTCAGCCACGGCATTGCGATCGGCGAGCCATTGGACAAAACAACGACCGTGTTCGGCTGTACGGCTGCTACACGTTCGATTAACGCACACTGCGAAGCCGGCATATTAAGATGCGTGCGATCCAGCCCTTCCGACTCGAACGCATCCGGCAAGCCTGCAAAAATGATGGCGACATCCTGTTGCGCCGCGATCGATTCGGCCTCCGCAATCATTGCTTCATCGATGACATCCTCCATCAGAGAATACCCAGGCGCATACGCCACTCCCCTTTCGGCTAGCGCAGATATCGCATCCAGCGCTGCATCCAGACGTGTAGGCGTTATATGCGAGCTTCCCCCACCCTGATAACGAGGAGTTGCGGCAAATGCTCCGATCACGGCAACAGATTGCTTGGTGTTGAGCGGCAGCAATGCATTGTCATTTTTAAGCAGCACCATGCACTCTCCTGCCGCTCTCCGTGCCAGTTCATGATGCGCTTCCTTATCGTAAATGAAGCCTTCTTTCCTATTGTCGATCGTATGGAAGATAACCTTCAGCAGCCGTTCCACTGCATCATCCAACACGCTTTCTTCCAGCTCGCCGGAGCGGATAGCATCCACGATCATCTGATCGCGTTCCGGACCAGCGTAAGGCATTTCTAGCTCTAGACCTGCCTTCAATCCTTTCACCCGCTCATTAATGGCTCCCCAATCCGTCATGACAAAACCCTCGTGATTCCATCTTTCCTTCAATATCTCTGTAAGCAGATACGGATTTTCCGAACAGAAATCGCCGTTGACCAGGTTGTAGGCACACATGACCGTCCACGCCTTAGCGTCGATGATTGGCCCTTCGAAACTGCGCAAATAAATTTCATTCAATGTTCGTTCGTCGACGACCGCGTTAATGGAATTGCGCAGTGTCTCTTGGTTGTTGGCTGCAAAATGCTTGACTGAGGTTCCGACCCCCTGTCCTTGTACGCCCAATACATGATGGGTTCCCATTTCCGATGAGAGGTACGGGTCTTCGGAAAAATATTCAAAGTTGCGTCCACAAAGCGGAGAACGTTTAATATTAACAGCCGGCCCGAGAATAATGTGAACGCCCTCAGCTTGGCATTCCTCTCCAAGCGCTTGACCTACCTCTTCAATCAATTGTCTGTCCCAAGAAGAGGCAAGACCTGCTCCGCTTGGAAAGCATGTCGACGGTACCGTTTTGCTCGACATGTCCGCAGGATCGGCTTGTTTGCGAAGTCCATGCGGCCCGTCCGTCAGGACGATGGATGGGATGCCGAGGCGTTCTACTGCTTTGGTCTGCCACATGTTCAGCCCCGAACAAAGGCTTGCTTTTTCTTCGAGCGTCATTTGCTTCATAATGTCGTGTACATTTCTATTCATGCGATAAACCTCCCATTTGCGGTGCTGTAATGTGATTATCTGTTTGTATGCGACCATTCGAACTTCCGACTTCAGGCAATGGCTTAACGGCAAGCATGCCGAGCACCACGCAAATCGCTAATACAATGTAGAAAAACGTCCAGCCCCCCACTCCTAGCAGCAGCGGCGCAATCGCAGGCACAATGGACTGCGGCAGTGCATTCGCAACGTTCATCAGGCCGAAGTCCTTGGCGGCATCTTCTTTTCGCGGCAGAATCCGAGCGACCAATGCCATATCGACGGCGCTAAAGCAGCCGAAGCCCAGGCCGATAATAGCGGACGCGATTATATAAGCGGTATACTCCGGAATGAAGGCGTACAACAGTATGCCTACGACCATGATGAAAGCCGAACCATACAAGAAAGGTTTCTGTTTCTTGAATTTATCGGACAGAATGCCGCCTACAATGCTGGTAGCAGCCGAAGCGATCAAGCAGACAATATTGAGCGTCCCGACGCTGTTCGTTGCTTGACTTTCCGTGTAACCCATCCGGTTCACGAGCATGACCGTAAGGTATAACGTGCTGCAATAACCCATCATAAGCAGGAATTTCGAGATGATTGCCCACGTAAATGCAGGGAATTTCCTTGGGCTGGGATAAATTTTGCTTATTTTCTCGCCGAACGTTTCTTTTCGTTTTTCGGTCTGGATAATCTCAACCTTCCCGTCGCGAATGACGAATAAACTTATGATCGGACCAACGATGCCGATGATGGAGAGCGACAACCACTTTACGTCAGAGGTTGCGCCGTTCATGAGAATCATGAGCACCATGCCGATGCATACGGCAGCAGGCAGGATAAGTCCGACGATCCCTGAAATCGTACCCTGTCTTTCTTCCTTGACCTGATCCGGAATGAGTGCCGTATAAGCAGCCATGCCAAAATTAAAAAATAGTTGAGCGATCGCCCAGCCGATCATCACTTGCCACACTTCCGTCGCATACCCGACCCAGAATAAGGCGGCACAGCCGACAAGCGGCCCAATGAGCATCCAAGTGCGCCGCCGGCCGAAAGCGTTGTTCGACCGATCGCTAAGCGCCCCGCCCAACGGGTTGCCGATCAAGGCAAAAAACGCGCCCACTCCGGCAATCAGCCCATAAGATGATGTGTATCCATTCGGATCGATCTCTATCATCTTAAAGGTTAACAGCAGCATGGCGGGGGTCATGAGTCCAAGCATCATGCAGCCGTATCCGAGTATAATTCCAAACGTTAATCTGCCTAGCGGGGTTCTGACTTGCCCTTTTACTCTTGGTTCAGTCATGTTATTGCCTCCTAGAGATGTTTGAAATCGCTTACATAAATCATTATAAAGAAAACCACCGGCTTCAGGCAGGTGGCTTTTTGCAGACTTTTATAGCTATTTTTAATGTCTTTTTTGGTAACGCTGTCATGAGATATGCCGCGCAGGTTAAAAATGAACACAAACATCAGTAAATCGAACGAAGTTCCATAAATTCTACGCCATGAGGCTCCAATACGGAGATATGGTTTATCGAGCCGCCGTCGATATCTATTTGCCGCACCTCCAACCGCGGTCGAGAGCCGGCCTTCAGATATTTGATATCATCGGATGTGAGCGATTCGGGCGCCCCCATCCCTACCCAACGGTCGTAGCTGCTTCCATTGTTCCGATCGAGCGCATAGGTTGTCATTCGGTATTTCCCGCTCGGTATTCCTTTCATAACAATGCTAAGTTTGATCGTTTTCTCATCTTTGAAGCCATTGTATCGGTTCGTCATATCGATGAAGGATGTATCTCCCAGCGCGTATAGGTCATCGAAATGGCAATAATTGAAGGTAAGGACTTGATACCCGCCCCGCCCTGCTGTTACGGCATACCCATTTCCGCGTGCAATGAGACGTTCCCCCAGCTTCGATAGCAGCTCGTATGCAATGAGGCCCGCCTTCGGAATGCCGAATTGAGCGATCAGACCGAGTCCCCCATGGAATATGTGCGGCGAGGCCGCTGTCTCCTCGATGTTGTCGCTCAGTACCCAATAGCCGAAACCGTTAATGCTGTCCAAATTATCAATAACATTTTTGACAATATAGGCGGCCTTATATAGGGTGTCATTGGTTAATTCCCGATGATAGGCAGTAGAATTCCATTCCGTAATGTACAGTTTTTTGTCGGTTAGCCCTTGCTCGGCCAGCAATCGCTTTTCCCGAGATAGCATGTCCCGCAGGTAATCCGGATTGGACGATATCCCCCTGAATTCCTCCAGCAGCTTGCGATAAGTCTGCAATGGACACCGTTGATCCAACTGCTCCTTGCTGCGAATATCCTCCAGATTGTCATGCGGATAAAAATGTAGCGGAATAAAATCAGGCAAGCAGTCATGTTCCCTGCAGTATGCAAAAAAGACATCGTTCAGCTCGTTCGAGCGAAAAGTAATAATGCGGCCGGGGGCGCCTATTTGCAGCTGAGAAGATATGCCCTTCAGCGTCCGGTAAGTACGCATGTACAATTCTAAATACTCGGTTATGGTTCCCGGCCAGAATGCCAGCAACTCAGGCTCGTTCCAAAATTCAAACTTCCAGCTTGCCACCTCTTCGAACCCGTAACGATTCATGCAATGGCGCAGGAATCGTTCGACGAGCTCGCACCATATAGCGTTCGACTTCGGAGGGCTAACACAGCTCTTTTTATAAAATACCGTTTTGCTCGGGTTGGCCGCCAAAAGAGATGGCATAAATCCAAGCTCTACAAACGGCTTCAAACCAATGGATAGTAAAAAGTCGAAAAGCTGGTCGACAAATCTGAAATTATAGTGAACCCTGCCCGCATCATCCTCGTCGTAAACCATCATTTCGTCGTCGAATATGCCGTGAAAACGCAAATGTCGAAAAGGACATACGCGTTGAATGTGACGCAAATGCTCCTGTACATCCGCATGAAGTCCTTCTTTGGCTTTTCCGATCGTAATCAGGTTTTTCCATGTATGCTGGACAGGACGACCCAGAGCGGATGCATCCACCTCGTAGGTCTCATGCTCTACCTTGCGTATTTCTGCTGTACCAATGGACGGAGTGCGCCGCAAATATTGATTAATAATCCCAAGGGCATTTGATTGATTAAATGATAAATAGTTTGATGAAAGAGGCTTCTCTTTATTTCCCGTATGCGGCCGATATTGTTTGCGATAATCGCTCGGAGTCATACGATATTTCTGTTTGAAGGCGGCATAAAAGGACTTCGCATTTGGAAAGCCGTGCATCATGGCGATATCCGCTATTGGCGCATCATCATTGCGGAGCAGCTCCTCGACCGCGTTTTTCAAGCGTATGCTGGTTAAGTAAGACTGAAAGTTCACGCCGATATTATCGCCGAAAAATCTGGAAAGATAGGGTACTGACAAATATTCTCTCTCTGCAATCGCCTGAAGTGTTATCGGCTCTTGGTAATGCTCGTCAATGAACGTAATGATCCGCAGCATGCGTTCCATATACTTCTCATTTATTTTCCCTTCCAAGACAGGACGTTTGAACTGCTTGATTAGAATGGAGAATACGCCAAGCATGCATATTTGCATATCAAGCTGGTACCCCTCGCCCTTCTTATATTTCAACTGAACCATTTCCGCCAGGCATTGGCGAAGACGATCCAGAGCGGACTTCTGTTCCTTGCTTGCGCTATGCGAATAACACGCGAAATTGATGCCTTCTATCCCGTTTATATTCTCCTTTATATATTTTAGCGGAATAAGGAACGTGGCAATGATGTTCACGCCAAGCCCGATGACTTCATGTACATGACATTGATTGATCACCAATACATCGCCTTCCGATAAAGAATATTGTTGATCGTGCAAAGTCACCTCCAGGTTGCCTTGCAGCACGAATATGATTTCAATGCTGTTGTGCCAGTGATTGGGCACATAATTCACGCTGTGCAATGAAACGTCGAAGGGCAATGCCTCGTCCGTTTCAATGAGTTCGTATATCGGATTGCTCATCGATGTCTCCTCCATTGCTTTCGCTTTGAGCTAAATCTCATTCTTCATTCCATATTCTTTATTTTATAGAAAATCAGATGCAAATAAAAATCGTGTTCTAACATACACACAATATTGATTCATCCCTATCGATCACTTCCTGACAGGCATAATAAAAAGCGACTTCCCCATAAAGAAGTCGCTTTTGTATACGTCCAACAGTTTTTAATTTCCATGATCAGCAGGGTATGATGTCTTACATTGCTCCAGTACGTTCCCATTGGTGAAGAAAGCCTTTATCCAGCCAGCTTCCGCCGTCCACGGTTATCACGTCGCCCGTTATGTATGAAGCATATCGGGACACCAGGAATGCGGCGACAGATGAGATTTCTTCCTTCGTTCCTAATCGCTTTAGTGCGACGTTATCAATTACGGCTTCCTTCATTTGCTCATTGGCCATCAGCTTCTCTATTCCACCTGTTCCTTCAATTGGACCGGGTGCAAGACAGTTGATGCGTATTCCGTATTTCCCCCATTCCGAAGCAAGCGTGCGCGACATTGCAATAATTCCAGCCTTCGCCGAAGCAGAATGCACGACGCCTGGGCCTCCTGTCCATGCATAGCTGGCAACAATATTAAGCATCGCGCCTCCTTTACCAGCTGCAATCATTTGTTTTCCAACTGCCTGGCTGCAGTACCATGTTCCGTTGAGCACGATATTCTCCACCGCGTTCCAACCATTCACGGACAAATCTTCGGCCCTGCACACGAAATTGCCTGCCGCATTATTTACGAGAATGTCGATGCCGCCCCATGTCTGCACCGTTTCATTCACCATGGATTGCACCATTTCGGGATTGCGTACATCACACTCATAGGCCTGTGCCTTGCCTCCAAGCGATGTGATTTCTTCAACGACTGGACGCAAACGTTCCATACTTCTGCCACAAATCATGACCGAGGCTCCAAGACGTGCAAAATAGAAGGCCATATCCTTCCCCATCCCGGACGATCCTCCCGTGATGATAGCCACTTTACCCTGTAAAAGATCTTGCTCCATTTCTGCTTTCCCCCTTATTTGCTTCATCGTACACAGGTTTCCGCTTCCATGCTGTGCAGATCGGAATTTGGAGCAGCATCTAAGGGGCTGTTAACTTATCCGATCGTTATTACTCCTGCTGTTTATATGCAATCGCATACATTACATATATTTACATTCACCTTACCACATGAAGATTTATCTGTAAACGTTCTCCTTCTCACTTCAATTGAACATCGGTTACATATGCAGTAATATTTCCTTTATACATATTCCCAGACGGCGTTCTTATCGTATTGGCAGCTTTGGCATTGGCATTATTGTAGGCAGCAATGACATAGGCTTCCGAATTGTCCATATGTACTTTATTATTGATAAAGATATTGTTGCTGCCCCATCCCGTGACAACCTCATGAAGCTGGAATGCATCTATGATCGTGTGATTGCCCTCCTGATATCCCACATTATTGCGTATAATCGCATCATTGCCTTTCACATCCATGAAGCTATCTGCATAGTTGGCTCCGCTGATCCCTTCGCCGTGAAAAATACAGTTTTCTACTATTGTTCCTAACGTTCTTTCCTTAATATCAACATGTTCAGCGGTCACTTGCGGGCCAAACACAACATTTCGAATCGTATTGTGATGGGTGGCTTGATTATAGCCTGCGCCGTCGGCAGAACCTACGTATACCCCTTCCCCATATCCTGGTGCAGTTCTGCCGGTATGATGAATGCTTGAATTCTGAATCGTACTGAACGAGCTGCCGTCTCGAAAATGGACGCCTTCCATGCCCGTATTGTACACTTCTACATCAGTGATGAGCGAATAATTGGAATGATCCAGGATGATCCCCTTCTGTGCATTCGTGAATTTAAGATCGCGTATCTCCCAATAATCGCCTCGTACCCGCATGGCATAACCCGATGAGGTTGAATTTCCGGATAGTACAGCAGGATGGCTAGGGTCAGCACTGCGAATTACAATAGGCTGGCCAAATGCTCCGTTAATGTCTGAGGAAAAGCTGCCCTTATATATTCCCGGCGCAAGCACGATTGAGCTCCCTGGAGTAATCCTCTTCAATGCCTTGGATAGACAGGATGTCGTATTGCAAGTTATCTCCTTCGCATCACCCCTGACGGTTGCTGATAATGGTTCCCCAGCAATGCTGCTCCAAGCTAAAGCTTGGGTTGGTGCTAAGCTAATCACAAGTAAAAAAATCAGGCCATACAGCCATCCTCGTTCTGGTTTCAGCGAACGCAGATCAGCTATTTGCATCTCCATTCCTCCTCATCGTATTGGTACTTATTTATACTTTTCTGACAGAGGGTTCATTCGATACAATTGCAGCAGATATAGCTAGCTTGGCTGTATTTCGGCTGTAAATCGTGCCATTACGATCGTGTTATAATAATGGCCGTCTGACAAGAGCTTGTCCTTTTTTAAAATTCCTTCTACCTCAAAACCGAGCTTTTTATAAAGGTGAATCGCACCTTCATTCGTTTCCAGTACATTCAACGTAATTTTCTTAATCCCGTTGGCTTCTGCCCATGCAATCGACTGCTGCATCAGGTTTTTGCCAATGCCGTATCCCCAATACTCTTTCAATACACATACTCCGAATTCGACTTTGTGTGAGAATCGCTTCAAATAAGTTCCCGCGCATCTCGAAAAACCGACGATACGATTTTGCACTACAGCAACGAGAAACAAATTTCTTGAGCTCTCGGAGTCCGATTTGATGATTTGTTCAAATCCGCTGGCATCGATGAAAGCCTCACCTTGTTCGCGATCCATATTTTCGGTCTCCCCATCAATTTGCACTCTTGCTGCAGATAACGCTATCGCATCGCTGTTTACCGCAGATCGAATCGTATAACAAAGACCATTCATGTTGAATTCTTTATCATCTATTATCATTTATATCCTCCTTGAATTAAGGTGCAGCATGCTAGAACCAAGCATATTTTCTAACTAAAAACAAACAAGGATGAGTCTTTAAGCAAGGGAAATGACCCTCTCATGACTCATCCTTTTATAAAACTTATTTCCTATCACTAAATGAAATGTGTAATGTGTACTATTATGCCAATGATTACCTTGAAATGCGATTTTGCTGCAGTTTCAAATGCAATATCGGATAAGGACGTCCGCTACTATCCGTTGGCGACTCGTTTACGATCGAAAAACCATTTTTCAAATAAAACATTTTTGCACGCTCATTATCTTTATTGACATCAACTGAATTTACCCCAAACTCCTTGATAAGCAATTGAATGATTTGTGTTCCGTACCCTCTTCCGCTCTTGTCGGGATCTAAAAACAACATCTCCAAATGGTTCTGATGAGTACCCGAAAATCCGACGAAAGAGCCTTCAACAAACCAAAGACGCACATCAAGATGAGGAAAATACAAAGGGATTTCTTCGCGAATTTCCAGCTTATCCTCGAGTTTCAAAAAATGATGGGTAGCGGTTACGGATCTATCCCACAAATTCAAAATAAGCTCATGATCATTTCCTGTCGCTTTTCTGTATTTCATAAAACAATCCTCCTATTTTTTTATCACGCTCCTTTCCCTAATTTATTAATGATCTTAATTACACGGCTCCAACCCATATACGACATCACACATTCTCCCTTTGCCATTCGAATCGATTACAACATCAATTTTCCAGCTACCCATCATTTTACAAGCTATATTTGGAAATAGTCAAATCAGCATCGGCAAGCTTTCATTCCATTAGTTAGCGCTCAAGTTATCTGAATACTTATCTTTTAAATTTCATGTTGATTCTATGCTGTTTGCTGGAATGTCTCATGAAGAGGCGCCTCTCCAGATAATGTCCGCAGCATATGCAGACTAGACGAGTTCAAGCCCGTCAGCATTACTTGCTTCTTATTTTCACGAAACTTGTTAAGCACCTTATCGATTGCATGAACGGCTGAGTCATCCCAAATATGTGCCTGAGTGAAATCAATCTCGATATGATTGGATTGGCAATTGAAATCAATCGCCTTCACGAAGCTTGTTGTAGAAGCAAAGAATAGTTGGCCTGTAACCTGAATTCTTGTAGACTGCCCATCGTTCTCTTGAACAACCTTAATTTTAGAGATTTTCGCAACAAAGAACACGGCACTCAGCAATACGCCTGCAATGACACCTTTGGATAAATCATGCGTAGCTACAACGATGATGACGGTAGCCACCATAACAACAGCATCAGTTATAGGAGCCCTGCGCATATACGTAAAAGATGACCAATCGAACGTGCCTATCGATACCATAATCATAATGCCGACTAGCACCGGCATCGGAATTTGAACGACCAACTCGCCGAGCACGAGAATCAAGAACATTAAAAATGTGCCCGCAACGAATGTAGACAATCGGCTGCGGCCTCCTGATTTGACGTTGATGACCGATTGCCCGATCATGGCACATCCTGCCATACCTCCAAAGAACCCATTTATCATATTGGCAATTCCTTGCCCTCTTGCTTCTCTTGCCTTGTCGCTTCCCGTATCCGTCATTTCATCAATGATCGTGGAGGTTAGAAGTGATTCCAATAACCCGACCAAGGCCATAGCAAAGGAGTATGGTAAAATGATCATCACTGTGTCGAGCGTAAAAGGCACATCGGGAATAAGGAAGGACGGCAAGGATTGCTGAATATTTCCCAGATCCCCAACAGTCCCGAGCTCAACATGGCCGAAAATAGATACGCTTGTCAGTAGTACAATTGCAATTAAGGGAGCCGGCACGGATTTAATCCATCTAGGCAGCATGTATACAAGCAGTAATGTGATACCGACGAATACATAGGTCATCGTTGAAATTCCCCAGAAGTGCGGCACCTGTGCCATAAAAATAAGTATGGCGAGTGCATTTACAAACCCGATCATGACCGCTCTCGGGATAAATTTCATAAGTCTATTAATTTTACAAATACCGAGAATAAATTGAATAACTCCAGTTAGAATGGTTGCAGCAAGCATATACTGCAAGCCATACTCCCTTACTAAAGGCGCCATTACCAACGCCATCGCTCCTGTGGCTGCTGAAATCATGCCTGGTCTTCCACCGGCAAAGGAAATGATGACGGCAATGCAAAAGGAAGCATATAGGCCCACCATCGGATCTACACCTGCGATAATCGAAAATGCGATAGCTTCCGGAATGAGTGCTAGAGCGACCACGATTCCTGACAGCAAATCAGCTCTTACATTAGAAAACCATTGTTGTTTTATTTTTTCCCCCACAATTTCACACCTCTTACTTATGTTCAATACAAATCTAGAAACAACTTATAAAACAATAGCAACAGTGTATCACGGCAAGCCTCTAAATGGAACCATTTTGGGACTTTTTTTATTTCAAAATTGAGATATGATATGATGAGAGTAGCTTTGATAAAGGAGCGAATCAGGTGATAATCGGATACATAAGGCCTTATTTTGAAGATGATAGCTGTGAGGAACAGTTGAAGCTGCTGGAGGACAAATGTGATCGAATCGTTCAGGAAGAGCACTCCTCTGCCAAGAGAAGAGTCGCATTATATGATATGGCACATCAACTACAACCTGGTGATACCGTGATGGTGTCGAAGCTGTACAGCTTGGCAGATTCAACGCGACATCTCATGGAAATGCTCGAATTATTCGATGAAAAGCAGTCGTGTTTCTGCTCATTGCAGGAAGAAATCGATACACGAAAGGAATCATGTGCCAATTTCAGATTGATGGTTACGCATTTACTGGAATTCCAGAGTGACGTCATTAGTGAGAAGACAAGACAGGGCATGTATGAGGCGAAGCGCAATGGAGCAGTTACCGGACGTCCGCGCAAGCCTGATGAAAATGTAAAACGAGCCATTACCATGTACGAGAGCAAGCAATATACTTTGGCTGACATTAAAAATGAAACGGGTATTAGTAAGTCGACCCTCTATCGATATTTAGAGAATTAATGATAGTTCGGTTCCTATAGACGTGCAAAGACGCCTCCGAAACCACTGAATTTGTGGGAATGGAGGCGTCTTTTTTCATGTATGTTCTTGCCAATTCTATCAATTATATCAGTTCTGCCCCATCGCTTCCAGACACTCTGGAAGAAGCTGACCGCCATCAACGATGATGGTTTGACCCGTAATGTAGCCGGCCTCCTTCGAAGCCAAAAAAAGAGCGGCGTAAGCGATATCTTCGATGCTTCCGAGCCGCTTGAGCGGAACGGACGCCGTCATCGCATTCAGATAATGTTCCCCAAGGCCTTTCAAGCCTTCCGTCATGATGTTACCGGGCATGACGGCGTTAATTGTAATATGGTAACGCGCAAGCTCAAGCGCCGCGCTGCGCATGAATCCAAGCTGAGCGGCTTTACTCGCACCGTAATGCGACCATCCGGCATAACCGGTGGCCGGCCCCGTAATGGAAGAGGTAACAATGATCCGGCCGTACTCCGCTTTCTTCAAAAAAGGCAAGCAAGCTTGAAGAGAAAACAGCGTCCCGCGTGCATTCGTGTCCATCACCTGATCCCACTGCTCTCCGGTCATCTCCTCAATCGACGCATTCGGAAAAATACCGGCATTGGCACAAAGCACGTCAATCCCCCCGAAAGTACTTGCCGTTTCGTTCGCAACACACTTCATCGACTCCAAATCGGAGACATTGCCTTCGAAAGCATGAGCAATGCCTCCATTTTCTTGGATTTCCGTTACGGTTTCCATCGCTTTTGTCAGGCTGCGTGCAACAACTGCGACGTTCGCCCCCTTTGCAGCGAAGGTTCTCGCAATTCCTTTGCCGATTCCTTTGCTTCCTCCGGTCACAACAACCGTCTTATCCTTCAGTGGCGTTAGCATGTAGATGTGCCCCCATCCTTTTCAATATGTGCTACAATATCCCATCACTTAGATTCCTTGTTATCGTACTACATACCCAAATGCGGGGGCAACTTGACTTATGAACACTTAAACACTCATAAAGAATCCTTCGAAGTTTGAAACCTGCTTCTTATCCAGACATTTGGAGAGGGACGGTATCCTTATGAATGTGCACACTCATCACTAAGCCAATTGTCAGCATATTCGTTAGCATGGAGCTGCCTCCATAACTGATAAATGGCAAAGATAAGCCTGTTAGCGGGACAAGTCCGATATGCATGCCGATATTGACGAACACTTGGAATACGATCATGCCCACTAAGCCAATTACAAGATAACCTCCCGCTAGATTCATGCTTGTATTGGCAATGAGGACGATACGATAGATCAGCATAAAATACAGCAGCAGCAGAACAGATGAACCTAGAAATCCATATTTTTCACCGATGACAACATAGATGGAATCCGAATATGCATATGGAATGAAGCCTCTATCCATATAAAACCCGTCGCTCCCGCTTAAGCCCCCAGTCCCAATGGCGCTCATTGCATTTTTCACATGCCAAGATTTATCAGGATCGCTCGTCGGATCAAGGAAGGTCTGAATTCTTGACATCTGATGGGGCTTGACGAGCTTCGCGAGCAACTCATAATCCGCAAAATAAAGCCAGCAAATCGTTCCTACTGCAATTGCGATCACGGACAGGCAAATGACCATGTAAAGAGCCTTAACGTTCCCCATCCACAGCATGCTTAGCATAACAGCAATAAATACGAGCGCAGTGCCTAAATCCGGCTGCTTCATAATAATAACGGTGGGCAGAAGGAACACCAGAGCAAACGGCACGATATCGTACAGCAAGCGGAGCTGCTCCCCTCCCCGCTTTTGCAAAAGATGCGCTGCTAGCAGTACCGTTGCGATCTTCATCATTTCAGACGGTTGGAGCTGAAAGCTTCCAATGCTCAGCCACCGAACTGCACCGTTAATATTTTCACCCTTGAACATCACGAGCAGAAGCAGCAGGATCCCTAACCCATATATGACATATGATAGCTTCCCAACTAATAGATTGTAGTCAATGGTTGCAAGCAAGAGCATTGGAATGCAAAATACGCCAAACAGCACGATATTATTCACATGTATGCCATGCAGCTTCGTTTGAAATGTTGCCTCATATACCGCAATTGTACCAATCGCAATAAGACATCCTACAATAACTAGAGTAAACTTATCGATCTTACTAAGTTTGCGCAAAAATATGATCATAGCTCTGTTCCTTTTGATTTCCTTTCCGACCGTAGCCCTGTTGCTGCCGTCTTCGATAGTTATCACGAGAAATGCTGAGGATAATGCCTGTGCTTGCCATACATAAAAGTAAGGAAGATCCCCCGTAGCTAATGAAGGGAAGCGGAACACCGGTTATTGGAAGAAGTCCGGTGACTGCCCCTAAATTAAGCATAACCTGAATAAAGATCATGCTGACAATTCCGGTTCCAAGCATAATGGCAAAGGGATCATCGCTTCGCAGCGCTGTCATGAAGCCTTTTACAACCAAGATGAAAAAGCCGAGTACCACCATACATGCGCCGATAAAGCCGAACTCTTCTCCGATGACCGCAAAAATGAAATCAGTATGCGCTTCTGGAAGATAAAATAGCTTCTGAATACCGTGTCCGAATCCGGTTCCTGTCATTCCACCATGAGCAAGAGCATAAATGGATTGGATCAGTTGATAGCCTGAGCCTTGCTGATCCTCATAAGGATTCATAAAAGACGCGATGCGCTTAAAGCGGTAGCTTTGGCTTACTGCCAAATAGATCATTACAGGCGAAATTCCAATAAATAATAAGCCTAACTGACGTAAATTAACGCCGCCAATGATAATAACAGTTAGACAAATAAAGAATAGCATGAGAACAGATCCGAAGTCGGGCTGCTTCATAATAAGCAATGAGATGAAGCTCACTACGATAAGAATGGGCAGCAGCCCCTTCTTAAAGCTTTGGATACGCTCTCCCTTGTTGCTAATTAGAGATGATATGTACATGATGAGTGCCAGCTTCGTGAATTCAACCGGTTGAAACTGAAATCCAGCTACAACAATCCATCTTCTCGCTCCATTCATGCTGCTGCCTGCCGCCACAACGACAAGCAGAAGGACAATAGAAACAAGCAGCAAATAAGGCGCTGTTTTCTTCCACACGCGAATGGGAATATTCATCATGACGAACATACCGACGAGTCCAATGCAGGCAAACTTGATTTGCTTGGATGTATAATACCAGGGATTATCATGCTTCACGCTGCCCAATGCGGAGCTTGCGCTGAATATCATCGCCATGCCAAAACATGCAAGCAGCACGACGGTAAATAACAACAGGAAGTCTGGGCGGCCTTTTTTCATTGTCGGTTCCATCAGCTATGCCTCCGTTCTTGCACGGGGGTGAGTTCAATTACTTTTTGGATCGGGGCTCCATCAACTTCTCAGCTGTTACCGCAGGATCGAGCCAATTCGCGATAAGCTCGCGCGCATATGCCAGATCCCCTTCGTCCAGGTTGTAATACCAAATACCGTGCTTCATCATCCCCTCTCCATCTAAAGCATAGGTTGTGAATTGAGGGAGAGTGTCCTTCATGAAGATGGATTTGGCCAGATCAATCATATCGGATGGAGAAATGTCTGTTGTAAAGTGCTCGCCCGCAATGCCAAGCAGTTCAGGAATATGGCTGAATTTATCCAACTGAACCGCACGTTCCGCTATGGCCTGTAAAAAAATTCGATTGCGCATCATGCGATCCATATCGGAATCCTCGCGATATCTTACATAGTTAAGAGCTTCGAGACCGTTGTAAATGGGCTTGTTCGCTTCAATTCTGAATTTGTCATGATTCCAGTTTTTATTGACAATATCTTTTGTTATCGGTAACTCAATCCCACCTAGCGCATCCACAACATTCTTAAATCCTGTGAAGTTGATGGCTGCATAATGGGTCACGGGATGCTGCAGCAGATGCTCTACACTGTCAACGCTCATTTTGGCTCCGCCGAACGCATACGCATGGGCGATCTTGTCTTGTTTGTTCTTTCCTACAATTTCGGTATAGCTGTCACGTGGAATGGACAATAACAGAATCCGATTCTCCTTGCGCCTCACGACAGAATAAATCATTGAATCTGATCGGCCTATTTCCTTGTCCCGCTGATCAATTCCAAGGAGCAGAACCGAGAAGGGCTCATCTTGCACCAATGGATTTTTAATTGTTAATGGCTTATACGCTTCCTCCAGCTTCTTCTCCACCTGCTTCGATAAAAACATATCGAAGGTCATGAGGGCAATCTGCTTGCGGCATAGATATCCCACCGTCGCTGTCACTACGAGAAGAAATGCCAGCGAAATGATTATCCATTTTTTATTGATTTTCATTGTTGCCCCTTTCTCTTTCATTCCCTATTTCTTATGTGATTTCTTGATTTCTCATCGGCATTTACATCGAAATCAATCTGTCCACTGTATGTTTTTTTGTCCCATAACTTCAACGCCTGGTCCTGCCATGTATATACATCAAGACCATTTTCGTCGCCGCCCATTGTCCAGCCTAATACAATCTCGGGCAAGCCGTCCTTGTTGACATCAGTCAAGCTAGCGTAATCAAGTCCGTATCCGTAGCCCTTCGTATCCCACACGATGTTCCATTGCTTATTTTCGTATCTGAGCAAGGCCGCCTTGCGCGTCTTCTCATTACGTACATTCTCTTCATACACGATAACAGCTTCATCGTGGCCATCCCCATCGACATCTCCATACGATATACCGGTATTCCCTCCCCCATGCTTTGGGATTAATAATCGGGAGCCGTCAGGCAGTGCCCGCCGAACAACAGCATCATGGCTATGACTTGCGGGAAGTGGTGGCTGAATGAGGTCGATAGGTGCAGCTGGAACTCCACAACCAACTGTCCACATGAGCAACCCCAATATCCATATTTGCCGCATCTTCTGTCTTCTCATTTATCCATATCCACCTTCCTTGCCTGATCGTACTCCATGTATTAGTGTATATTTTCAATTGGATGAAAGGGTTATGAAATCGTTAAAATTCATAATCATTTTTCCTCTTCTCGATCAATGACTTGCTCATTTATGGGCAAATAAATACGAACTGTCGTGCCAACACCTGGCTCACTATCAATTTCCATCCTGCCATGATGGAGGCGTATAATCTCTTGACAGATAGACAGTCCGAGCCCGCTTCCAGTTGGACTGTTCTTTCCTTTGTAAAATTTCTGGAGCACCAACTTGAGCTCCTCTTCCGCTATACCGCAGCCGGTATCTTGAATATGAATCATAACTTCTCTATGACAAACTTCGGTATGAACAACGATAGTACCGCCTGCATCCGTAAATTTAAGCGAGTTGTCCAACAGGTTAATGAACACCTGTCTCAAGCGATTCTCATCGGCTGTGATCTTAGGAATATCGGAGTCAGCATAAATATCAAGACGTATTCCTAAACGCGCAGCCCTTGGAGCCATCAATATGCCAATCTGCTGGATCAGTTCGGGAACATGCATAGAGCTTCGTACCAATTCGAGCCTGCCATTATCCAGCTTGGATAAGTCTAATAATTCGTCTACTAATTGAGCTAGCCGATCTGTTTCTGATTCAATAATATCCAGTCCTTCCGTCACCAATGACTCATCACGTGCTGCATCTGCCTTCAATGTTACTGTCCACCCCTTAATATTAGTCAGCGGGGTACGAATCTCATGCGAGACCGAGGAGATAAATTCATTTTTATGCTGATCGTTGCGGCTGATTCTGGACGCCATTGCATTCATCGTGTCCGCAAGCGTTCCTAGCTCATCTCGATAATATTTTTTGGCTCGTATAGAAAAGTTGCCATCCGCCATCTGTTCAGCGGCTTTTGTCAGTTCTTTTATGGAGTTGGTTATCGTTCGCGATATGAACAGACTTAACATCGCAACAATGAGGACAACGAGCACGCCCGCTACAATAATTAGACCGGAGACATAACGAATGGCTTCAATTGTTCCCGTGAGAGAACTGATAAAGCGAACGATGCCTACTGTTTTGCCTTTTGATTGGAGCGGATAAGAAACGGCAACTATATTCTCATTGGTGTCGCCATCAACGCCGCGCCATGTGCCTGCTGCACCTCCAGAGGCCTGCTGTACGTCAGCGTATTTGATGAACGAAATGCCTGACCTAGCGCCAAATGAATCTTGTATCATATGTCCGGCGGCATCCAAGATCTGAACCTGTCCGGAAGTATGCTGCGAAAATGCTCTAACGAGCCTTTCCGCTTGCTCATTCACTTCTTCTTCTGAGAAATATTGTTGGAAGAATGAGGCCGAGATTTCAGCTTGATTCATCAGCGCCCGCTCAACATTATAGTGATAGTAATAGTTGACTGAAGTGATCAAAATGACTTCTAATATGCATACGGTTGCTAGGATTACAGCTAAATAACTGCCAACTAACCGTTGTTGAATGCTCAATCTTTATTCTCCTTTCTTCCAACGATACCCCATCCCCCAGACAGTTTCGATCCGTCTCGGATTCGAGCAATCATCCTCAATTTTCTCTCGCAGCTTGCGAACATGAACATCAACCGTCTTCGGATCGCCAATAAAGTCTTCGCCCCAAGCTAAATTCAATAACTCATCTCTTGATAGAGCCTTATCCGGATGCTCAAGAAATGCCTTGATCATGCCGAACTCTTTTGGAGTCAGCTCGATTTTTGCACCGTGCTTGAACACTTTATTTGCTCCCTTATCCAGTCTTATCGGGCCAGATTCGAGTACGGTATTTGATACAGAAGATGTTTGTTTCGTACGACGCAAAACCGTCTTGATTCTGGCAACAAGCTCAAGCGGATTGAACGGCTTCACAATATAATCGTCAGCTCCAAGCTCAAGCCCTTTAATTTTGTCAAAGTCCTGTCCCTTAGCGGTCAAAAAGATAATGACGATATTCGCATCTATTTGTCTAATCTGTTGACAAATATCGAAGCCCTCCATATCAGGCAGCATAATATCAAGAACAACAGCGTCCGGCCGATTATCCGTAAATTGCTTCATCGCCTCTATCCCCATTGCCGCCTCACTCACTTGAAAACCATTACGCTCCAAATTAATCGAAATAAAACGGCGTATATGACTGTCATCCTCAACGACTAGCACATGATTGCGGATTTGTGACTCTATCGAGCTGGTCCATTTATTCATCGAATTCTCCCCCAATCGATTTGCTTATATAACGAATCGGATTCGTACTTACTCTGAATAAAGTAAACAGCCCTCCCTTCCTCGGGAGAGCTGTTGATGAAAAAGGCTGCTATAATTGCGCACAATTCAAATAAGCACCGTTCCCCCTGGTACAGTTTTGGCACTATACAACGTAAAGAGGCACATGCCTCTTAGCCACATTATGAAAAGCCTTAATCCGGCAATCCCTGTTCTACCCATTGGCATCTCTCGATGTTTCCGGGCAGTGGCCTATATTCGTATAGGAGCCTCACCTAACGAGGACATATTCTACTTCCTGCATCTTACCTTCAATGTTCAGAACTGTCAATGAAGCCGTGCTTGCAATCAAGAGAGGTAAATGAATGATATCTGAGAACATTTCGGACAATGAGAGCAGCGCTAGCTTGAATTATTCCTTAAAATTAAGGCTACTCTAACGGTGAGCCTGCTAACGGATCCATTTGGGCCACTAGGGAGAAATTGAAAAACAGCTTGTTGCTGGTCACTGATTCGATATCGATTATTTCAAATATTCAGGTATGTAAGTAAATCTTGAAGAACAACCGTTCGATCCTTTCATGGTTTGTTCCTTTCTTCCCGAACAAGCGATCAAATAGTCCTACCGAGAACTATGTCATATCATACCATCTCTGATCCCATGATTATTGACTAACCAACCATTCTGATTGCCCGAACGAAAGGAAATAAGCGAGTCCTCCCGCAGCTTACTACGGGGAAAATTCATAGCAACCTTTTTCACGTATTAGGGGGGACAAAAACAGCCAGTTTCCATCTGGACGACTACTGAATGATAAATACGTAAAGGTAATATATCCCATATTTATCATGGATATTTTAATCCTCTGTGACTTAAAATGTAGATGCCAGTGTTTGCTGCTAAACCAATATATTGTGAGCACTTCCATCCGCTTTCTTGCGATATGAACATGATGACAGGAATGGAAAGGAGAAATTTCGAATGAGACGTCTATCCTTATCCCCCGATAAAATCCGAACACATTACCAAGCCATAGTAATCGGGTCGGGGTATGGCGGAAGCATCGCAGCCTCCCGATTGTCCAGGGCGGGCTTACAGGTCGGCCTTTTCGAGCGTGGAAAAGAATTTCTTCCGGGCGAATTTCCTAATACGGAGCTCGAAGCCGTAAGAGAGCTATCGTTTCGGTTGCCGAACAATTCCATTGGCTCCTCCGCAGGACTGTATCATTTTCAAATCGACGATGATATAAATGTGCTTACTGGGTGCGGCTTAGGAGGTACCTCCTTAATTAACGCTAACGTTATGCTCAAAGCTGAACCTAGGGTATTCGAGGATGTTTGCTGGCCCAAAGAAATCCGTCATGATCTCCATACTTTGATCGAGGAAGGTTACGAAAGGGCAAAAGAGATGCTGAAGCCGTCTCCTTATCCGGACGATTATCCTGCTCTACTCAAATCCAAAGCGCTGGAGAAATCGGCTAAACATATGGGCTATCCCTTTTTTAAGCCCGACATTGCGGTTACCTTCCAAGAATGGAAGGACGGAATCAACCATGTAGGCGTTGAGCAACGTTCTTGCGTTTGCTGCGGAGATTGCGTATCCGGATGCAATTATGCGGCTAAGAATACGCTCGCGATGAATTATTTGCCGGATGCTTACAATTTCGGAGCGGAAATTTTTACTCAAATCGACGTTTCACATATCGAGAAGAAGAACGGTCATTACTTAGTGCATTATAATTTGTTGCAGGAAGGCAGTGACCTGCTGAATAAACAGGAGACCTTGTTCGTCACTGCCGAACTGGTCGTACTAGCAGCAGGTTCTCTTGGAAGTACAGAAATACTACTTCGGTCCAAAGCCCGTGGACTACCTCTTTCTGGACAAATCGGGCGGCACTTTACCGGAAACGGCGACGTTCTTGCTTTTGGTTATAATACGGAAACGGAAGTGAACGGCGTCGGCTTCGGTTTTTTGGATCCCACATCGATGGATCCCGTGGGGCCTTGTATTACCAGTGTGATCGATCTGCGAAACCAGTATGCTCTTAATGATGGCATGATCATCGAGGAAGGCAGTCTCCCTTCCCCATTATCAAATATCATCCCTGCTAAACTGGCATTGGCCTCTAAACAGTTCGGTGAACCACTGAGCCCGTCAGTGGAAGATCGTATCGAGGAAGTGCAAAGAGAACTTCAAAGTTTAGTGCAGGGTGCTCGCACCGGTGCCACACGCAACACGCAGACGTACTTGGTCATGGCTCATGATGACTCTGCTGGCCAATTGTATTTGGATAACAAACACAATCGATTACGAATCAGCTGGAAAGACGTAGGCAAACAACCCATTTTTGAAGAAGTCAATATCAAACTTAAACGAGCTAACGAAGCTCTAGGCGGCGGGGAGCATCTCAAGAACCCATTATGGAGTAGTCATTTCGATAAACATCTGATTACGGTTCATCCCTTGGGAGGCTGCAATATGGCTGACAAGGCGGAGAGTGGCGTCGTAAATCATAAAGGGCAAGTATTTTCCAGTATAGAGGGTGAAAACGTGCACGAAGGTTTGTATGTGTGCGATGGTTCAATCATCCCCCGTTCCCTTGGTGTCAATCCGTTGCTAACTATCGCTTCTTTAGCGGAGCGAAACTGTTATCTTCTTGCACAAGATCGTAATTTACGGATCGACTATCGGCTTCCCTCCCGTCCACCAAAAGAGGATTCAATGCCTAAGCAACTCGGTCTATCATTCGTAGAAACGATGAGTGGCTATTTCGCATTACAAACAACGGATAATTATCATGACGCCTATGAAATAGGCCGGAGGGAACATTGCCGATTGAGCTTTACTGTTACCGTGCGCATTGACAACTTGGAAGACTTTCTTGAAAATCCAGAACATCGTGCGGCGATTACCGGAATCGTTGATGCTCCTGCTTTATCGGACAAGCCATTATCCGTCCATCAAGGAGAATTCTATATATTAAGGAGAAACTCTGATCAGCCGGATGCTAAGGAAATGCGGTACCGATTACAACTTACCTCAGTTGAAGGACGGGACTATTTTATCGAGGGGTTCAAAAGTATCAAACACGATACAAAGCTCGATCTTTGGGCTGATACAACAACACTCTACATGACGATTTTCGACGGTGGGAATACTGGAGCTACTTTACTGGGCAAAGGCATTCTAATCCTTGAAAAAGAAGACTTCATGAGACTGCTCTCAACGATTCGCATTTTGAATGAGTCCGGATCTATTGAAAAAATGAAGGCGATCGCCCGTTTTGGAACGTTTTTTGTAGGTTCTCTTTACGAAACCTACGGCAGTATTTTTGCCAAAGAGCATGTATTTAACCCTATGGCTCCTCCGCGCAAAAAACGGCCTTTACGCACTGGAGCACCCGAGTTGCATTATTTTGCAACCGGAGACGGGATTGAACTTCGTCTTACCCGATATCAGGGGGGCAATAAAGGTCCGATTATGCTCTCTCACGGATTTGGTGTCTCAAGCATTATTTTTTCGTTGGATACGATTGAAACAAACTTATTAGAGTACTTGTACGCTCATGGGTATGACGTTTGGTTGCTTGACTGGCGTGCCAGCATCGAGCTGCCACACCATCACAATCAGTTTACACTGGACGATGTTGCGAACTTCGACTATCCCGCTGCTGTCTCCACCATTAAAAAGGTAACGGGAGCTGCTTCCATTGATGTTCTGGCCCATTGCGTCGGTGCGGCCACATTCACCATGTCAATGCTTAGTGGACTTCAAGACGTACGTTCTATTATCCTTACTCAAATCGGGGCTCACTTCAAACCTCCCCTGTTAAACCGGCTTAAGGTAGGATTATATACTCCGACCGTTTTGAAAGCGCTAGGTATCGATTCGTTACAGGCATATACGGACGCTCAGGACGACTGGGTTGATCTCTTGTATAATCAGATTTTGAAGCTGTATCCTCTTCCCATTGAGGAACGGTGCCACAGTCCAGTTTGTCGCCGCGCAACCTTCATGTACGGGCTACTATTCGAGCATGAGCAATTGAACGATTTGACCCACGAATGCCTCTTTGAAATGTTCGGAGGGGCCAATATTTCAGCTTTCGAGCATCTGGCCCTCGTCTTTCGGGAAGGAAAACTGCTGCGGCACGACGGAGCCGATGTGTATATGAAGCACTTGGATCGGCTGGCAGTTCCCATCACCTTTATTCACGGAGAGGCCAATCAAGTGAATAAGCCCGAAGGTACCAGGATAACTTACGATCAATTGCGTGATCGTAATGACCCCTCGCTCTACAAGTATCACGTCATAAAGAATTATGGTCACATCGATTGCTTATTTGGCAAACATGCTGTTCGCGATGTGTACCCGCTGATTACAGACCATCTGGAAAGCGTACAGCAACGTTCAAAGCAACTGTAGTATTGCGTAGAAATTAGATTCACTCGATCCTCACAATGCAAATTGTAAATCGCTCTCCCAATAAGCCCTTCGCTCTTCCATAGTGCAAAGTGTCGAAGGGCTTATTGGGTCTACGAGCGTGAAAGCGGTTGGATCACGATAGGGGATTCAATCAATCTCGGCTCAGCCTCTTTCCGCTCGCTTTCTCGCAAATCTGGTTCCAGCAAAGGCCCATATTCCGTTGGTGGAACGGCCTTCCACCGCCTTGTTATTTTTTCCAGACCAATCGGGTATATCGTCAATACCCCCTCCTTGTCGATATGTATGCGCAGAAAGTTTTTCCAGTCTTCAATTTTTAAAGAGGAAAAAGCTTCGTTGCTGTGGCGGCCGAATACATTCAACGAGAGGTATAAATACAAACCCATCAAACATGATCCTATAACCCATCCACCTATTCCGATCAATAGCAAGGCCAATATATAGGCTCCGAACCCCCAATCTGTAATAAAATGGCTAATCGAAAAAATGACCCCGTACTCGATCAGGAGGGCCGCCGCAACATGGCTAAATCCATGAAGGCTCCCCGCTATCCATTTGTATCTGTATGAATGAGTGTCCGTAAACAGCCAAAACCCTCCGAGCACTACCAGAATGCAAAAAATGGACTGCGGAGAATGAACGATTCTGGATAAACTCGAAATGAACCATTCGCTGAAAGCGCCCTTTATCGGAGTCGCCATAGGGAGCCCTATTACGGAAATCGCTATAAACAAATACAAAATGGCGGTAACGGCGCCGAAAGTTCTGTTTTTTTGGAAAAAACGTAAGTTGCCCCTGCAAAGCCGCCTTGATACTTTTTCGTCTGGGAAATCTTTCTTACGCTCGAACGAGCGCTTTTTCTTCCCATTAAGTTCCTCTGAAACGTGCTCTAATAGCGATCGTTCACGTAGGTCGTGAGTGGGATGCAAGAAAGCGCCCCCTCCCCCTGAAGTTATTTTTTCTACCTTTCGGCTATGATCCGGTTGTCCATTCGAATCCTTGGGAATGAATTCAAAACGACGATAATGGTGCTGGTCTCCGGCTATGAAAATTTGTATGCGCTTTTTCAAGAGTTTTTCAAGAAAGAATAAATTATTTTCGTTGTAAGACGGGTCGTAGGCCCCGTATTTATTGGAGGAGACCCAATAAGGCTCGGCATTGCAAAGAATTACGCGATCTCCTTCCTTCATATGCTCGGCCAGGCTTTCGAAATATTTCACCTGCGGTCCGTCGATGTCCGAATTTAATTGTACATCCGTCCCAATCAGCCACCAATTATGGGGGAGCTTTATCCCGAAATAGCTTTTCTGTTGGGGGCACTGCCAGCCATTGAACCATTTTCGCGAGCAAAACAGCCGCGTGAAGGAGACGAGACCGTCGTACCAGTCATGATTTCCTGGAATGGCGAACAACTGCGGATGAGGGTCCATGGAATACCCCATGGCAAGATGATATGGCATAATCAACCGATGTAAATATTCCTTTCGATTTGCCGTAGGATACACTTGGTCTCCGCCGAAAATAAGGATATCTCCTCTTGAGGTTGAATAATTAGTATTCGAATCGAATTCCTTGATTTTCAAGCGTGGACGGGAGAGGTAATAAGCAATGGTGTACGTAGAATTGAAGCCATCGCCCAGATCGCTCACATAATCTATCCAGATTTCTTCGCGATCTCGTTCTGCATCCGTGCTATAGAAGCCATGTTTATCGGTTTCATAGTCCTCCTTTCCTTCTTTCTGCTTAAAGGCCTTTGAGAAATCCGCAAATTCTCCGGAGTTAGGTCCGTAAGCTTCCAACAAGCGAAAATCGGAATAGAGTCCGAAGATAGATGAAAGCACGGTTTTCACCCCAGTCACAATCAGTTGCTTCGGGTTGTACCATTCTACCATGCTGCACCGGGCATGGAGGGTTCTTATCATATCTGCTGCAATGGATGGAATGCGTCGAGAACATGCGGAGCTAGTTTCCTCTTTTTCGCTCATTACTGCGTTATTCCCCTTTCTTCGATTTAAGAAGTTAATTTTTATAGTTACGAACATCATATTTTGAGTTTTGATTATATTGTGCCCTTCCTTAATTTTTGTAATACTTCAGTGTGTTTGGCGAAAAAATTTTCTTCTCATCATACTCGAAGTTAAAGCGTATACATTCTTTTGTGGTCTGACTCCAACCCCTTTTCATCCGGTATAGGCTCATAATGAGTTTTTATACATTCATTTCAACTTGAGAAATCAGATTCCAAAAAGGAGGTGTGTACACAGTAGCTGCATGAATAGTAAGCAAGTATTTGCATGCTTTTGAACGTGTCCAATTAAAGGAGGAATTTCATTTTGACAGAAAAAAGTTCGTGGAAATTAGATTTGCGCAAATGGCTGGTCATTGGCGGAATGATGCTTTCCATGGCATTTGTCTTGCTCCTGTTCTCTAGTACCGCATTTGCTCACGGCTATATCGACTCGCCTAGCAGCAGAGCGGATTTGTGTGCGAGAAAGGTAAACAAAAACTGTGGTTTCATCATTTATGAACCACAAAGCTTGGAAGCACATAAGGGCTTTCCGGCAGCAGGGCCTTCAGATGGCAAGATTGCCAGTGCGAACGGCGCTTTTCCTGAATTGGATCAGCAATCAGCTACACGTTGGAGCAAGGTGAAAATTACACCTGGAACGACTACCTTCCACTGGACGATTGAAGCAAACCATGCAACGACAAGCTGGAAATATTACATGACAAAGCAAGACTGGAATCCAAATGCGCCGCTTGGCCGCGCCTCCTTCGACTTAACTCCGTTCTGCAGCGTGGACTATAAAGGCAAACAGCCCCCACATTCTTATTCCGATACGTGCAATGTCCCTAGCCGAACCGGATATCAAGTAATATTAGCGGTATGGGAAATCGCGGATACAGCCAATGCCTTTTACAATGTTATAGATGTTGACTTCGGCGGCGGCTCCCCAGTCGATCCTACTCCGCCTACTGCACCTACGAATCTTGCCGTATCGAACATTACGGCATATACCGCTACATTATCGTGGAATGCTTCCTCAGATAACGTAAGTGTTACCGGCTATACTATTTACAAGGATTCCACACTCGTTGGCTCCACGAACGGAAACACAGTAACGTATGCGTTGACAGGGCTGACGCCAAATACATCCTATTCGTACACCGTGCGAGCCTTGGATGCAGCCGGCAATGAATCCACTAGCAGCAATGTCGCTTCTTTCCAAACCTCGGCGCCGCAGCCAGATACGGAACCGCCAACTGCCCCAGCTCAATTATCTGCATCGGATATTACTTCAACCAGTGTGAAGCTGTCCTGGAAAGCTTCGACGGACAATGTAGGCGTCACCGGTTATCGAATATACAATGGTTCGACATTGGCAGCCTCAACAAGCGGTTTGACCTATACGGTAACAGGACTTACACCTCATACGGCTTACACGTTTACGGTTATTGCTTACGATGCCGCGGGCAATGTATCGCCGAGCGGCAATGCGGTTAATGTCACAACTTCACCTGCACCGACTGCTTCTCCTTGGGCGGCTAATACCTCATATGCCGTAGGCGCACTTGTAACTTATAACGGCAAAACCTATGAAGCGCTTGTTGCCCATACGTCTCTAGCTGGATGGGAGCCGCCTAATGTCCCTGCACTGTGGCTATTAAAATCTTGAAATGAACACTACCATTCCACGGGTGCTATCTTTGAATATCCTGCTATGTGCAGCACGTATCCTTTTCCTCTTATGTGCTGCAAGATAGTAGGCTGACTTGGGTTCTCTTCAATCTTTTCGCGGACTTTTTTGATATAGATATAGAGCACACCTTCAGAAGTATCCAAACTATCAGCAAGTTCGTGAGCCGATACCGGTTGGCCGTCTTGTTGAACCAAATGATAGAGCAGCTTAAATTCAAGTGTTGACAATATATGTTCTACTCCGTTCTTCTGAATGGAATGGTTGGCTACCTGAAATAATGTCCGGTTATCATCCAGCACGACAGCATTATCAATTGCATGACGATTCCTTGTGTGTTCTTTTTCGCTTTCGTCACCCAACATTCCAGAAATGGATTGCTCCCACATCATCATCTTCTTCAATGTATCCTTCTCATCTGGATTCACGATCATGATAGGCACCTTGGTCTCTGTCATCATGCGGGTGAAGCATGTGTCGTCCTCGATCTGATTCGCATCTAATAAGAATACGCTGCGAGATGTTGCGCAAGCGATTGCCTCACGGAACCTGTGGCAATCTTGAATATGAGTAAGCTTCATTTTGTCGTTGAATAAATGACTGACGTATGTAAAGAAAAAATGGTTATTCGTATACACGGATAATTCCATGTCGCTTCCCTCTCTTCATTATCCCCTTGTTCGCATAGAAGCGCTAGATTCTATTGTATACAGGGAGAGAAGCTATGTAAATTGCTGCGGCAGAGCCAACACAAGCCCTCCATCATGAAGAATGTGTGGGCTTGTGTATATTTACGTTATTCTTCGAGAACGAGTTTAATTTGATTCATAGTTGATGCAGATAGAGGAATGCCGCTGGCCTCTGCATTGTTGCGAATCTGTTCTACCCGCTTCCCGCCAGGAATGACTGCGTCGACGCCTGGCTGATGTAGCAGCCAAGCAAGTGCCAAATTCGGCAGCGTGAGCTGCTCCTCGCTTGCAATGGCTTTTAATTTCTCTACTCTAGCTAGATGCCGCGTGAACATATCCGGCTGGAACAATGCCAAATCCTTGCGCCAATCCCCATCGTCCAGTATCATATCGGATTGATACTTTCCTCCTAATATGCCGAACGCGAGAGGCCCATACGGAATAAAGGAAATATCATGTTCCATACAATAAGGAAGCAGCTCCTGTTCAGCTGAGCGATCCAGCATGTGATAAGGGCTTTGCAGCACGTTGAGCTCATTTGTTTCATTTGCTTGCTTTACTTGCTCGATCGTCGCATTGGAAATGCCGATTGCACGTATTTTCCCCTCTGACTTCAGACGAGTAAGTTCTCCGACAGATTCACTAAGTGGGATACTCCCATCGATAAAATGAAGATAGTATAAATCGATATAATCGGTCTGAAGCCGCTTCATGCTCGCCTCCACTGCGCTTCTTAGATAGCGGGGGTCATTATTGAAGCGTATGCTGCCGTTGTCGAGCTTCTCGATCCCTCCCTTGGTAGCAAGCACTAGATTATTCCGGCAATCTCGAATAACCTCTCCAATCAATTGTTCCGAACGACCGAATCCATAGGCATCCGCTGTATCTAAGAACGTTATTCCCTGATCAATGGCTTCTTGAACAGTTTGTTTACCGGTAAGTTCATTTACATTAGCGAAATTGTTATGCCCACCTACCGCATTTGTCCCAAATCCAATTTCTGATACTTCAATTGATGTTTTTTTAAAAGTAGTAAACTTCATTCGGTTCTCCCCTTCTCATAATAATCCTCTGTGATTCGGTGTTCCCTTTGCCTTCTCAATAATACGCATTTGCATGGATGGGTATGAATTCTAAATGTTGAGCAGCCCGTTATGACACCTATAACGTTATCAATTTTCAACAGTGTCTGTCTTGAACAAAACGTTAAGGTTCGCCTTAATTTTTGTTAAGATAGAGGATAGAACTAAAATGGATTGATCGATTACATTCACATGTAGATTTGGAGGGATATGTGTTGGAGCCTAAAGAAATCATTCGAAATATTGAAACGATTAGAAACTCCAAACCATTATGGAAAGAGTTCGAATACCAAGAAAAAGACGAAAATTACTTCAAACGATATGCGGCAGCAGTCGCCATTCAATATGACTGGAAGCATGAGGATTATGAGTTCATTCGATTTTTGATGGAAAATGAAGTAGAGAGCCGAACCCATGATTCTTTTCAAGGTTACGGGGATTCCTTGCTGCTCCTTTCTTATTTGTTGGCAAAGTTCCGTAAACCAGAACATGTATGGCTCTATGAAAAAGCTAAATGCGCTAATTTTGATACCTATTGCGGCTATTTTGATGAATTTCTCTTTTCTGCAGGAGTCGAAAATACGTGCAAGTACCTTGAGGAATATGATCTGACGAAATCGAACGGCTATTTATTCGAGAGGAAAGATCGATTGAGATCCCTTTATTCCGAGGAAGAAATTGAAGCGTTCCTGCAAAGGATGGCCTCATGGTTCCCCGACAGCATCGACAAGGAGTCCACAGATAGTCTGTTGTCCAGAGCAATTGATTTTCAAGATCATGAAGAGGCTGATAAGCTGTTTGCCATCCTTGAACAGGAAGCCGGAGCTGACACAACGTCATTATTTTACCGAGCAAAAGAGTTAAAAAAATATGAAAAAGCCATTTCCTATAAACAAAAGGAATTAGCGTCTATCAGCGACCCAAGTGAGAAGGCATCTGCACTCCTAAATATCACCGAGCTGCATGTGTTGAATAACGACTGCAGCCAAGCTTTCGCATCTGCCCGACAATGGGAACAGCTATTATTGCAATTTGATAGTTGGCGGGAAACGGGTCTGGGCCGATCAATGAGTGAGGCTTGGTTCGATATCTGTCTTGGCATGTGCAAAGAGCAGGATGTGACGAATGCTCTCCTATGCTATGAAAATGGAAAATGGATGATCAGCAAAACGAATCATGTATACTTAAATCTATTAAAGAAGGTATACGCATGCAGTGAAGCGCTCCAAAAAAAGAAAGACATGCGTTACTATAAAATGAAAATAGAAAAGGAGAAAAAGAAGATTAATCGAATAAAAAACAGATGCTACTAGAACATATTTTATTCTAATTTTAACGAATTGAGGTAATTTACAAATGGAGATTTCGTATTGGAAAGGCAAGCGTATTCGGTTTCGCGCACCTGTTGCAGATGATATCATCATATTTGACAGTTTGGATGACAGCATACTGCAAAATATGGACTCGATCGCATTTCCTCGGACACAAGCGCAAATGGAAGAATGGATCGAGCAAATCTCGCAGGGAGCTGATGAAAATAGCCATGATTTCTACTGGATCGCCGAGGATGCCGAACAGGGAAACGTTGTTGGTACCATTGAGATCGATGGCTGCGACTCAAAAAACGGAACCTTCGATTATGCGATTTCTGTCTTCCCTGCTTTTCGGGGCAAGGGCTACGCCAGCGATATGATACTTACCATTTTGAAGCATTATTTCTTCGAGCTGAGATATCAAAAAGCGACCGTTTGCATTTACTCCTTCAACGAAGCTTCTATGAACTTGCATCGCAAGTTGGGTTTCATCCAGGAAGGCAGACTGCGCAACATGATTTACACGAACGGCAGGTACTATGACGAGATTTATTTCGGCATAACGAAAGAGGAGTATGAGGGACTGTACAACAGATAATGTATGACGATCCATTTACCTATACATATCTGACAAAGGAGCTGTCGAGCGGTAGTTTTTCTACCTTTCCAACAGCTCCTTTGTTCTGTTTGCAACTTATTGTGATCTTATTATGGTTTCAATCGCTTTTGCAGGTTAATTTTTCAGGCCCTTCATTGGCTGCTGCTCGAATGTATGGAATGTCCCTTTCGGATTGACAAGCGCGCTAACGGTCGGCTGTCCTTGCTTCGTGAACGTATAGCGGTCGAGCTGTATCGCTACCTTCGATCCCTTCAAATCAACGCCAAATAGCTGCTTTACCGTCGGCGCAGCCTTGGTGATCGCCTGTTCGGACGTGAGTATCGGCTGGGCGAACGTTTGCTTATATTCATCGTCGGATTTATAGTATTCTTTTTCTCGAAGCAATTCGGCCCCCCATACTTTCCCGGTATCCGCTCCGATGTGCACTTTGTGCAGGATAGAATTCTTCAATCCTTCATCAAAGAACTTCAGCACCTTTCCCTCCTTGTTTTGAGGATTATAATTTAGGTTCACCCCATCAAGCACCTTTACGTCCTGTCCGCCGTTTAAGAGTTTCATCGTTTTACGCGCAATATCAACCTTAGATTTATCTGGTGCCTTCGCATAGCTAATGGTTGCATTTGTTACTTTTCCGCTTTTTCCATCAATAGTGACAAAAGTAGCTAAATTCATACCGTGCAGGGTCCACGTATCCTTGCCTCTAGATGCGTCTTTTACCTGCGCCATCTTCGGATCCAATTCTTTCAGTTTATTTTTGCCTGCAGTTAGAATGGACAAAGGTACATCCTTGAGATCCGCCACCAGGCTGAAAAGCACGATTTCTTCGGATTGTGAATTGACGACTATATTTCCACGTTTGTCCCTTAGCTCGAAACGAATGTACTCCCCGTCAGGCAAATCCGGCATTCCTACCTGCGAATAATCGACAATTTCATAAGCCGAATTTGGCATGGCATCCTTTATTGCCTTTTTCACCTTCGCAATCATTTCTCCGCTAACCTCGATTTTGGCCTTCGCTTGCTGGGCAAAAGCCCTTGGCAAATATGCCGCGTCAGTTAAAACTCCTGCAGAAAGTGCACTTACAAGCATTACAGCGACAACTGATTTCTTCACATTCATTTCGATTCCCTCCTAAAATGTGGATCTCAAACTACTCTCTCCGGTTCATTAGATCACGAGAGAAATGATCAGGTTCACGTAATTCGCAAAAAAACGGGCGCAAAAAAAGATTGACTCCCGTTACATTCCAATATAAACTGAAGCAGTAATTTAGTAAATTAGTAATTTAGTAAATACAAAATTGAAAAGAGGGAGAAAATGAAAATACCTGCTACGTTAAAACACAAGCCTGTGGTCGTGTCGGACAATTATGAGCAAGTCGATGGCCCATTCGCCAGGAACACAGATGCAAAAGTTCTTTCCCTGGGATTGGCTCAGCATAATGACAGAGGAAAGGTCGAACTTTCCGCCAAGGTATGGAGACATACGGGAGGGAAAGGGGCGCAGAATTCGGAGGAACTTCCCCTCCATCGTGTGCTTGATTTATCCATTTTGATTTGCCGCTCTGTAGCTCATTTTCACGAAGCATACCGCTATGAGCATTTATATGACCCGCAGCAGCCTGTCATCGACCGGATTGGCCTGCAAGGAGATGCCATGACCGTGGCCATTAATACGGAAAATAAGCAAATCAATGAGGACATTAAATTGTTCAGTCAAGCGCTGAGTGACAATGATGAGATGATCAGCGAGCGCCTTCGCAATCTATCCAAAATTTTAAAGGATATGGGGTATTGACATGTTGTCCAATCGATATGTTCGAACCGTGATTCTCTCCCGGGTGCTGCTCCAACTTGGAATTTGGATCCGGAATTATGCAGTTCTGCTGTATGTTACCGAATTGACAAACAATAATTCGATTTATGTATCGCTAATTTCAGTTGCGGAATTTGCTCCAATTTTTCTATTCGGACTAATTGGCGGAACCTTTGCCGATCGATGGAAGCCGAAGCGAACGATGGTATGGAGCGATCTGCTGTCTTCCTTGTCCGTTGTAGCTGTGCTGATTGCTGTTTTGAACAACGGATGGATTGCCCTTCTCATCGGATCATTTATTTCGGCCAGTCTGTCACAGTTTTCTCAGCCTTCGGCCATGAAACTATTCAAGCGGCATGTACCAAGTGAACAACTGCAAGGCGTAATGGCGATGTTCCAAACGCTTGTCGCCATCTTCACGGTCTTGGGTCCGATTATCGGCACATTTCTATTTATACAGTTTGGAATTCACGTATCTCTAATGTTGACGGCTGTCTTCTTCCTGGGATCTTCGCTCATATTGTCCTCACTCCCACGCGACGAGGAAGAACCGCAATCAAACGATGCAGGCAGCTTCATCAAGGAGCTGACAGCCGGGCTGCGCTATATTGGGTCGAATCAATCGTTACGCACACTTTGCATGACCTTCGCGGCTGTCGGATTAGCGTCAGGTCTGACGCAACCGCTTCAAATCTTCCTTGTCATCGAGAAATTGGGATTGAACAAGCAAGATTTACAGTGGTTTGTAATGGCCAACGGAGCAGCCATGTTCGCAGGCGGAATTGCCATCATGGGGATCGCTAAAAAGGTAAAGCCGCAGTTGCTGCTCATGATCGGCTTGCTTGTCGCGGCCGTCTGTACGATGGGCATTGGCGCGTCTACCATGATTTGGCTAACCGTTGTTCTCTTAGTAATTAGCGGCTTGTTCTACCCATGTATTCATGGCGGCATTCAGACACTTATAGTGCGCAATACAGAAGGTGCATTTATGGGCAGAGTATCCGGCGTGATCACGCCTGTTTTTATGGGCATGATGGTCGTGGGCATGTTTTTATCCGGTTATTTGAAGGAGATGTTTTCTCTGCTTACTGTATTTGTGTTGAGCGGTATATTGATTATTGCGGGGACCCTTTTGCTCACCCCTCTCCTTTTTGAAAAAAAGCAAACGATAAGCGAAGCTCCGCATCATGATGGATAAGGAGAATCATGAAATGAACGTACAAGAAACCTATGTCTTGTCCCCTGCGAGACAACTGACGGATGAAGAGAAAACGCTGGTTTGGAAGAAGCCTTCCTCTCATCAGATCAGTGAAGAAGAACAGCGTATTTGTAAAGAAGTAAAGCGCAACTGGAATCGCGGGGAAATGAAAATTGCCAATATTCTGTTAGAAGGCGATGCCGGTTCCGGTAAAACACAACTAGCCAAAGCGCTATCAGCTAATTTCGGATTGCCGTATACGAAAGTAACCTGCTTTGCCGATATGGATAAATCAGATATTATCGGCGCCATTTTGCCAGTCATTCCTTCTGAGCAATTAGAGAAGGTGGAACCTGCGGAGCAACGCATGTGGCAAGCAATCTATGAGAGCGATAGTATGCATCGCATAACGGAAATTTTAATGGATGCCCTAGAGATTACACAGGAACAGGCTACCTTACAAATGAAGCAGCTAATGAAGCGTGCGGTTGAAAATACCGATGGAGAGACTGTTGATTATCGATTTTACCCATCGGAGATCGTTAGAGCGTTTCAAAAAGGATATCTTCTAGAAATTCAAGAACCTAATGTGATTCGAGATGCAGCGGTATTGATGGCGTTAAACTCTGCTCTGGAACTGGATGGAAGCATGAACCTCCCTACTGAGATCATACACAGACACCCAGACTTTATCGCAGTCATCACAACAAACCGAAGCTATGCGGGAGCCAGACCGTTAAACGAAGCACTACGCGACAGAGTTCAACACTCGGAAAAGATGGATCTGCCCGGCAAAGAGGTCATGATGGAACGCGCGATGTCCAAAACAGGCTATCAGGATGAAAAGGTGCTTAGCTTATTAGCAGATGTCATTATCATTTTGGATCGAACAGCCCGAGTAAATGCGATCAAAGGCGTGGCTGGAATGCGTTCCTTTTTCTACTGGACAGATGCAGTTGCTGGAGGAGCCTCCGTCAAAGCGTCCCTATATCATAAGGTCATCTATAAAATAACAACCGATGACGAAGAAATTAAGATTCTGGAAGAAGCACTTGAGAAGCATGGATTGCTTGCTGCCTTAGAGGACACTGCGAATCAGGTAAAAAAAAACAAAAAATCGGTGATACAATAGAAATCAAAACATGGGGAGATATCAACTCGGATCTTGACTATGATGCTGACAACCTAACTGAGGAAAGAGGCATAGCACTGAGAAAGTCTGCGGATAGTGAGGATAGCTCATCACGAACATCTGTGGATCCTCACGACGATACAATGATAAGTACAGATACCGGTGAAGACGGCTCCCCCCACTATCATCAGGCAAATCCGGATCTAATGACTGAGGATGAACAACAAAAAGAGCGCGACTTTCGCAAAAAGCTAAATCGTGCTGCCAGAGAATTAGTGTCCAATACGATTCATGATAAGGTGAAGCTTATCGTTCACCGTCCAGACTATACGCTAGAAGATCAGTACGAATACGATCGTCTCAGCAAAGGACTCATGCCAATCGTGAGGGAGATTGCCCGAAAAACACTCCCGCTGCTGGAACATGAGGTATCTTCCGAATATGTTAGGAATCGTTACTATGGAAGCAAATTTCAGGCGGATAGTGTGGCTTACAGGGATTATCGGTATTTTGCTAAAAAACGCCCTCCATCTGATTCCCCTTCCCTAGTGGTTGGCCTCAGGATTGACGAATCCGCATCGATGTCTGCGTTTGGCAGATTGAAAGCGGCTAAACAAGCGGTAATGGCAGTCTATGAATATTGTCAGATTTGCCAGATCCCCATACTCATCTACGGCGACACGGCTGATGTTTCCAGGATGGAGCAAATGTCGATCTTTGCTTACACCGACTTTGAGAAGCCAGATCCTAGCGACCGATTCAGGCTCATGAACATCCAGGCCAGAAGCAATAATCGCGATGGAATGGCGCTGCGAATGATCGCGGAACGATTAGCCGTATCCCCTCAACAAACCAAGCTGCTCATTAGCATTAGTGATGGACAGCCCAAAGCAATGGACGATTACACAGGGAATAATGCAGTAAACGACATGCAGCAAACGATTGAGGAATACGAGCGACGAGGAGTTCGATTCCTTGCAGCCGCAATCGGTCAAGACAAGGACATCATCCAGGAAATCTACGGGAATGATCGTTTTTTGGATATTTCGGATTTGCATGAGCTGCCTGCTAAGTTAGTTCGGATGATCACTAGATATATATAATTCACATCACTCTTCAACCTTGAAAAGGAGAACAAACAACATGGATATGAACAAGCGCAAGGAGCTTATTGAAGCTTTCAAACAGATCAAGACTTACATGGGAGTTGTCCAGATTAAGAATACCGTCAACGGCAAAATCTATATTGACAGCTATCCTAATTTGAAAAATAAGTGGCTTACGATACAAATGCAGCTGGACATGGGCAGATTCGCAAATGCTCAGCTTCAAAAGGATTGGAAGGAGTTCGGATCGGATGCCTTCACCTATGAGATTCTGGAGCAGAAGGAAGCTGATAAGGTAACCGACATACGCTGGGAAGTGAAGCAAATCATAAAGCCATGGCTTGAAAAATTGCAGCCCTATGGAGACAAAGGGTATAATAAGCCTCCTAAGAATTAAGTTATTGTCGTAATTTACTGCAATTGGCGGGGAAGCTTCCCCGCCGTTTTCTTATATGTCCCAGTATACCCGACAGATTGACTATCATTGAAATCCAAGATAAGATGAAACAGTCATTTAGTAAATTAGTAAATGAAAAGAGGGTCAGAACGTGAAAATACCTACTACGTTAAAACATAAACCTGTTGTCGTGTCGGAAAACTATGAGCAGATTGACGGCCGACTCGCTCCCAATACAGATGCCAAAGGCCTTTCGTTAGGATTGGCCCAATGGAACGATAGAGGAAAGATCGATATTTCTGCCAAAGTGTGGAGATACACGGGAGAAAAATGGTCCAGACAATCCGAAGAGCTCCCTCTTCATCGTGTTCTTGATTTGTCTATTCTGATTTGTCGTTCATTGGAACATTTTCGTGAAGCGTATCGATATGAGCATCTTTATGATCCCGAGCAGCCTATCATCGACCGAGTTGGCCTGCAAGGAGATGCCATGACCGTGGCGGTATGTACGGACAATGAGCGAATTAATGAGGATATTAAGCTGTTCAGCCAAGCGTTAAGCAATGACGATGAGATGATAGGCGAACGTCTGCGCACGTTATCCAAAATATTAAAGGATATGGGGTATTAAGTCTAATTACAGGCAGAAACTAAGCCCTCATCTTACATTATTAGGGGTGTTCCTAGTCGCTCTCAACTTCTGGGACACCCCTTCCTTTTCTATAATCGAATCGTACCTACGGACAATACAGAGTGGTGTAGGCTAGCAGAAAATTGGCTTTATAGCGAATTTGTTAATTCGCCGTAAAGTATCCTGTCCCTGTGCTAGCACCATTACCTACCACATAGATCGTGCCGGTGTCTGTTGTGCGATAATTGCTGATTGGGCCTGTATGATGAACAGGATCTCCTGTAAATGACGTGCCGTAATTCACTGGGGTTGGATAAAGGTTCAGCACATTATTACCAGCGGAATACCAGATATCGCTCCATTGGAACGGAAATCCGTACATGGCTGCCGCCCACCACGCCATTTTAAACTTATCGGTTCCATTATCGGTTGGTTGTGCGCTATTTGCTGCGTTCGTGGCAATAACCGCCGTTTCAATACCTTTGTTACGTTTGTAAGTTAGACATTTGTCAGCTTTAGCTGACCAGTCAGAAATCGATAAATACGAATTGTTAGATATTAGCCAACTTTCGGCAAGATACCAGTCACCAGCACCGATACGGGAAGGCTGGTACACTCCTTTTTCGTTAAGATCTCCTCCAATATCATCCGGATTCCAGGCGTTCATAAACACCTTGAGCCCCTTTCCATGCGCATAATCCGTGACATCATTCTGGATTGTTCTTGTTACCCCATAATCAAATCCAGCACAATCAAGGAACACACCATATATGTTCATACCACTCCATTTGTTGATTTTTTGCTTAATCGTTGTTGTATCAGGGTTCGGAGTGCATCCTAAATTCACGTACCCAAACACCTTCTTGCCGCCGAGTGCATTTAAATTGTTAATAATCGCAACTGTGTTCGAATGATCTCCATGTGTCGTGTCTTCAAGACCTGCCCCAAACACGATGATATCAAACTGTGCAAAGGTGTTCGATGCAGTTGCCACATTTCCAGCCGCACCATTTACGACAGAAGGCCAGCCATAATAGATTGCCAATCGCTTTTGCGGTGAAATGACCTCAGAAGCGCCAGCAGTCGAAATCAAACTGGTTAGTCCTATTAATAAAGCAAGCAATGCCAACCATTTTTTGTTCCTCATGCCATTACCTTCCTTCATATGTTATTGATGATTGTCTTTATGCATTGGTAACACGTCCAAGCCTGTTATTAAGCAGATTCTCCTCTCCCCTCCTGTTTACACAAATAAAATATTGCCTACACATGCGGCATGCAAAAAGGACCGCTATTCTTATATTAGCGGCCCTCGATTTTCATGAATATATTTTATTTGTTTGGTAAAAAGGCTAATCATTTCACCTTTAAAATGATTTTACCTATATTTTGATTTCTCTCCATGTGAACATGAGCTTCGCTTACTTTTTCGAGTGGATAAGAAGTATCTATAATCGGCTTTATGCTCCCATTTTCGAAGTGCTTCATAATGTTAAGGATGAAATCCTGTGTCAGCTTCGCCTTGTACGCATCGCTTCTTGGCGTCAGCAAGGTTCCTGTAAGTTGCACACATTTTGACATTAAGGCAAATAAGTTCACTTGCGGTACCTTGACCCCGCCGAGCACGCCAATGAGCACCCATCGGCCTTCCTTCTTGATGCTGGCTAGGTTTTTCTCCCAATAATCCGCACCTATAAAATCGAGAATAACATCAGCACCCTGCCCGTTCGTAGCACGAAGCACCTCTTCATCAAAGGATTGCTCCTTGTAATTAATGAGCACATCTGCACCGAGCTCACGGCAGAACTCCAGCTTTTTGGCGGAACCAGCCGTTACAATTACAGTGGCATTGCTAATTCGCTTGGCAAGTTGAATGGCAGCTGTCCCCACCCCGCTTGCACCAGCATGAATAAGAACCGTTTCTCCCTGTTGAAGCTTGCCTAGCCAATAAAGCGTCTGGTATGCGGTCAGGAACACTTCAGGAATCGCCGCTGCTTCAGCAAATGAGAAGGAATCTGGAACAGGAATTGCGCGATCAATTGGCATGACCGCATACTCAGCATATCCCCCGCCATTGACAAGTCCCATTACCTTGTCTCCAACTGAAAAGGTGCTTTTACCATTCACGTTAATGACCGTACCAGCTACTTCTACCCCTAATATCGGATTGGTCGCATACCCAGACTTGCCTTCCCGCGTGACAATATCTGTACGATTCACAGCCGCTGCGTGCACTTCGATTAACAGTTCGCCTGCCTGGGGCTCGGGGATTGGCAAATTTGCCAGCTCCAATTGCTCAGGTCCACCTGGTTTCGTTACGATTACACCCTTCATTCTTGAGCCTCCTTGTATGTAAAATCATATTGTTTGATAGTTATGGAACAATGATATTTTATGCGCGCTGTGAAGTCAAGCTCGCCCTGTCTCGCTGATTTTTAGTTCAGTTTGCACTTACTGCTGATCTGTATGAAGGGATCAATTGTCTGAAAACTGTTGCAGTACAATCATTTTCCCTGTGTATGTAATTACTCTATAGAAACCATTTTTTCAATCGTTGCAGAGTTGAGGTCTAAACGTGGCAAGCAAGTGCGCAATCCATTTTTTGTATGTTTATGTATGTATTACGGGCGCATCTATTATGGCGATTGAGATTGCGGCATCCCGCTTTTTGGCACCCTATTTTGGAACTTCTATGATTGTATGGCCAATATGATTGGTCTCATATTCCTATCACTGTCACTTGGTTACTGGATCGGCGGATTTTTCAAATATGAAGGTTACCGGGCTAGAGCTTGATCCAGAGGTCATACAACTCAGCTATCAATATATGGGGCTGAAGCCGGAAGACGCTGACATTGTCAATCAGGGGCCCGTGTAGATATAAGCGGTACGGATAACACATTAGACGTCATCGTTGTCGATTGCTATTCACAGCAAATTTACATTCCTGCTCATTTATCGACCGTGCAGTTTTGTGGCACTCTTCGGTCGCATATAAGTCCAAATGGACTTATTGCCTTAAATGTGAACGTGACAACACCCGATTCACCACTGCTCTTAGCAATAGTTAAGACTATCAAGCAAGTATTTCCCACTACATACATTGTGAAATTCTCCGGGCAATTCAATTATATAATTGTTGGTGCCATACATCCGCTACAAATAGAAAATCTTGCTGACAGATTCGATGGTTTTCGGCTCTATTCCGGACCGTAATAGTTGTATATAAGCAAAGCCACTATACAGAAGAACTGATTGTTCAAGTACAGTGGCTTATATTTATTATTCAGCATATCTGAGATAAGATTCTTTTCAAAATTAATGCAACGGAGTAATAGTGTGTTTTTAAGAAGTAGTTGTGAAGAAAACCGTATAGACAGCGCTTTGGGTAATATTAGGCGAAGAGTAGAGTGATATCGCATTATTCCTTACTACTGTATTACCAGGTACTACACTAGTCCACGTTACTGTTGCCGGTGCCGTTAAAAGTGTTGGGTTATATACGTATACTGGTTGTGAACCAATATCTGTAGATCGGATAGAAAACACGACAGTTCCAGTTATTGGTGCTGTGGTTGTTATCGTTATCGTTGATAGGATATTACTTGGAGATGGGGAAGTAGCATTATTTGCAACGTCAACACAAATTTGAAATAAATATGCGCCTGCTTGTAAATTGTTTACATTAATTGAACCTGAAAAACCAGACACATTTCCTGTACCGAGTACAACATATGGAATTGTATTGGATACTGCGCCAGGAGAGCCGGAAATCCGCTGAAACCCTGAGTTGGCTCCCCCAAATAAAATAGCTTTTGTAGAAACCGAGGCGGCCGGTCCAGTCGCTCCCGTTACTCCGGTTGTTCCCGTGGCTCCCGTACTGCCTGTTGCTCCGGTCGCTCCCGTTGCTCCGCTTGCTCCCGTGGCTCCGGTGCTGCCTGTTGCTCCGGTCGCTCCCGTTACTCCACTTGTTCCCGTGGCTCCTGTACTGCCTGTTGCTCCGGTCGCTCCCGTTACTCCGGTTGTTCCCGTGGCTCCTGTGCTGCCTGTTGCTCCGGTCACTCCCGGTTCTCCGGCGGTCCCAGTAGCTCCTGTTGCCCCGGTGCTTCCCGTCACTCCCGGTTCTCCTGCGGCTCCAGTTGCTCCGGTCGCTCCCGTGCTTCCCGTCACTCCCGGTTCACCTGCGGTTCCAGTTGCTCCGGTCGCTCCCGTTACTCCCGGTTCTCCTGCGGCTCCTGTTGCTCCTGTTGCCCCAGTGCTTCCGGTCACTCCCGGTTCTCCTGCGGCTCCAGTTGCTCCGGTCGCCCCGGTGCTTCCCGTCACTCCTGGTTCTCCTGCGGCTCCAGTTGCTCCTGTTGCTCCGGTCGCTCCCGTTACTCCTGGTTCACCCGCGATCCCAGTTGCTCCTGTCGCTCCGGTGCTTCCCGTTACTCCTGGTTCACCCGCGATCCCAGTTGCTCCTGTTGCTCCGGTGCTTCCCGTCACTCCCGGTTCTCCTACGGATCCAGTTGCTCCTGTCGCTCCGGTCGTTCCCGGTTCTCCGGCGGCCCCAGTTGCACCAGTCGTTCCCGTACTACCAGTCACTCCTGGTTCTCCTGCGGCTCCAGTTGCTCCTGTCGCCCCAGTGCTTCCCGTCACTCCCAGTTCTCCTGTTGCTCCGGTTGCCCCGGTGCTTCCCGTCACTCCCGGTTCTCCGGCGGCCCCAGTTGCACCAGTCGTTCCCGTACTACCAGTCACTCCTGGTTCTCCTGCGGCTCCAG